>JBBSAP010000168.1:0-6489 GCA_038252165.1 Bacteroidales bacterium
AGCCGGAAGTTTCAGGGATGACCTTCCTGTGGGGGAAGTAGTTATGCCTGTAACTGATTGCTTTGCCGATGCAGGTGTCGAAACCAGCAGCGGTTTTCTTACACTTGCCGAGGCTGGTCTGGCAGATACTGACGCATTCCCATTCAAATCCGGAAGGATTTTTTCTGATAACAGATTTGTTTCCGGAGCTGGCCGGATGTTTCGTCAGGTTAATGCTATTACTGTAAATACCTCAACCGGAATGCAAAATAATATCAAACTGATATCAGAAAAATATCATCCAGATATCGAAACGATGGAAGGTGCTGCGTTCTTCTACGTTTGCAGCAGGGAGAATATTCCTTTTCTTGCTGTCAGGGCGGTCTCCAACAGGGTCGAACCCCGCAACAAGGATAAGTGGAACATTCCGTATGCTATTAAAAACCTCTCCGAAAAGTTCGGAGAATTATTATTGTCATTTGAATAAAAAGATGAAACTGACACTGGGATTTTCACCCTGCCCGAATGACACATTCATTTTTGATGCAATTGTAAATGGCAGGATAGATACTGAAGGCCTGGAGTTCGATTATTTCCTTGCTGATGTTGAGGAACTGAACAGAAGAGCATTCTCCTCCGAAGTTGACATTACAAAGATCAGCTGTAATGCATATACTTACGTCGCCAATGATTATCTTATTCTTGATTCCGGCAGTGCACTCGGGTACGGCAACGGCCCGCTCTTAATTTGCAAAAATCCTGTTGAACCTGAAAAGCTGAAGGATCTCAGGATTGCTATTCCAGGCAAATATACAACTGCAAACCTGCTGTTCAGCATTGCTTTTCCTGAGGCCCTGAATAAAGCTGAATATCTTTTTTCTGATATTGAAGAAGTCCTGTTAAGAGGGGAAGCCGATGCTGGTCTTATAATTCACGAAACACGGTTTACTTACCAGAGAAGAGGACTTCATAAAATTGCCGATATGGGGGAATTCTGGGAACGGCTTACCGGACTCCCCATTCCCCTCGGGTCAATAGTGATCCATCGCCGGATCCCTGAAGATATTGCATTGAAATTTAACAGGGTCCTTCGAAGAAGTATCGAATACGCCGGAGAAAATCCTCTGGCATCTTATGATTTTGTTGCTTCGCATGCCAGGGAGATGGAAAGTACAGTTATGAACAGTCATATAGCTCTATATGTAAATGATTTTTGCAGAACACTGGGACCAGAGGGGAAAAAGGCTCTCACGGAGCTTTTCAGGATATCCCGTGAAAAGGGTATTACCCCTGCATTGCCAGATCGTATTTTTCTCACATGACTTCAACAATAATGAAGTTCAAAATGACTATTTTTGAAAGACAGCTTTTCGAATCCCTTAGTATTAATTAATCTTTAAAACCAAAGCCATGGCATTTGAATTACCAAAGCTTCCGTACAAGCCTGATGCACTTTCTCCATTTATAAGTTCAGAAACCATTGAATTTCATTATGGCAAGCATCATCAGGCTTATGTGAATAATCTTAATGGTCTGGTTCCCGGGACTGAGTTTGAACACTCCGACCTGATTATATTAAATCATTCTGGGAAATCATCGACTGGGATGTAATTGGCAAACGTTTCAAGTAAAGGAATGAAGAAATACTCAGTTATTATTGCAGCCCTGCTGATACTTTCGCCAGTGGTTCAGTCTCGAACGCAGAAAGGCAGAAATGATTAAATGAGAAAATTATAAGACAAAAAATCTGATTAATTAGCATCCCATGACCTTAAAAGACCTGGTTTATGAAACAAGATCGTTCAGACGGTTTGATGAGTTGCATCAAATTGACCTGAAAGTACTTGAAGGCTTGGTTGATCTGGCACGCATGTCTGCATCGGCTGCCAACAGGCAGCCTTTGAAGTACCTTCTTTATAATACTGCGGAGTTTTGCCAGAGGATTTTCCCTTCCATTGCATGGGCCGCGTATCTTAAAGAGTGGTACGGCCCGGTTCGGGGCGAAAGACCATCGGCATATATTATTATCCTGGGAGATAAATCAATTACGGAATCTTTCAGCTTCGATCCCGGAATTGCAGCCCAGAGCATTATGCTTGGCGCTACCGAAGCAGGACTTGGAGGGTGCATGATAGCATCGATCAAACGGGAAGCATTGAGGAATGAATTAAAGATTCCTGAAAAATTCGATATTGTCCTTATTCTTGCCCTGGGGAAGCCTGCAGAAAAGATCATTATTGACGAAATAAAGGACGATGATGTGAAATACTGGCGGGATGAACACCAGAACCATCATGTCCCTAAAAGAGCGCTCGACGAATTAATATTAAAGGGTTAATCTTAAAGGCTTAATGAAGAAGTTCTGGCTCATATTGTCTATGATCCTGATTAACATTACCAGCCGATTCTGCCAGGCCGGGATTTCCCAGGAAAGAATATTGCTTTTCAACGGGATAATAAGGGATGCCCGAACTCTTGAACCACTGCCCAACGCTCAGATTAAGATTGGCAGATCCTTTGTTTCAGCAAGCGATGAAGAGGGTGCTTTTGCCATAAGAGTAAACCGGAAGGATACAATCGTTTTCAGCCTTCTGGGTTATCAGTCTGCATATTATTATGCGGCGGATACCCTTACCGGCAATGATTTCGCGGCCGGTGTGTATATGAAAACTGATACGCTTTCAATAGGGGAAGTAGTAATCGTACCAAGAATTCAGAGTCTTAAATATGATATATTCAAGGCCCCCCCGACAAGTCCGGAAATGGAAAATGCAAAATACAATATGGCGATTTCGGCTTACCAGGGGAGAATGGCAATGACACAGCTGGGAGATCCGGCATCAAACTACTCGGTTGTTCAGCAGAAACGACTGAGGGATGCATCTGAAAAGGGAATGATACCTTCGGACAGAATTGTTGGT
Organism: Bacteroidales bacterium; assembly: GCA_038252165.1. GTDB lineage: Bacteria > Bacteroidota > Bacteroidia > Bacteroidales > VadinHA17 > LD21. The sequence goes on from JBBSAP010000168.1 coordinate 2,901, forward strand.
TTCAGCCCTTTATCGCTGATTGGTGTTGCCTATTTTCTGATAAATGGATTACCTCAGAAACCATTACCGATGAAACCAGGCCTGACCAGGCAGGAACTTGATCAGATCCATAAGAAATATCTGGAAACGGTGAATAAGAAATAAAGTTTTCAGCTATCAGCTTACCCTAATTCCCATACCTTCTTTTATCCTTTGTAGAATATTGCTTTAATGATGTGGCTTGCCATTTTTGGATTTTCTTTCAGCCGTCTTGTTGAATACCCAAACCACTTAACCCCGAAAGGAACGTATACTCTCATTGTATGGCCTTCGTTTACAATGCTTTCACGCAATTTTGGAGTGACTCCGTAAAGCATCTGGAATTCGTACATATTTCCCGGGACATTGTACTTTTTCACCAGTTTGTAAGCTCCTTCGACAAGAGGTTTGTCGTGGGTTGCTATACCAACATATATTTTGTTTTTAAACATATATTCCAGGTCCTCGAGAAAGTGCTGGTTCACTTCATCATATTTCTTGTAGGCGATAGCTTCAGGTTCAATATATATTCCTTTGCACAGCCTGAAACTAAGGGGATATTTTTCACTGTTGAGATCCGATAATCCCTTAATATCATTTAATGTTCTTTTTAAATAAGCCTGTACAACAAGACCAACGTTCCCCGGAAATTCTGTCTTCAGCCTGCGGAATAGCTCAATTTCCATATCCGTACATGGTGAGTCTTCCATGTCAATTCTTACAAAACTATTATAGGAAGCTGCTTTTGCAACTATTTCCCTTATGTACCGGTAACAGGCTTCCCTGTCGATCAGCAATCCGAAGCTCGTAGGTTTTGCGGAAAAATTCCCATCGACGCCCGACTTGAAGGTCACATCAATAAGGTTAAGATATTCGTTTTTGTTCTCTTCAGCTTCTTCGAGAGTTTTAATGAATTCACCGAGAACATCTAATGTTACTTTTATTTTATTCTGGTTAAACTCCTTTGATACTCTCATTGCATCTTCAATAGTCTCTCCTGAGATATATGACTTTGAGAAAATCCAGATGAATTTTTTAGGAAAATAGGGCAGTATTGAAGCAATGAATTTGTTGAACATTTTATTTCAGGGTTAAGAGTATGACGTTAAAAACAAATACTTATTCAAAAAACAAAGAAATAGGTTGTACAAATAAAACTGATTTAAAATCTTATTTAAATGACCTTTGTCACATAATCAGAATGATTTAAGGTAGAAAAGCGTGTTTTAAAAATAGTGTATTGAATTGATATTCAAAATTATATGAGTAAAACCTTAAAATTGTTTAACTGAGATATCACTTTTTTAAGAAAACTGCGTTTATATACAGTTATGTTTTAATGATACAGTTTGATTAACCTAACAGGATTGAGATTGCTAAAAAGGATAATATATTCATTACTAATTTCCTTTGTCATAATTATTGATAGTTTTGGCCAGGATCCTACTTTTTCTCAGTTCTACGCCAATCCGCTTTACCTTGCCCCTTCCTTTGCCGGCGCAACTGAAGAATACAGATTTGCGCTTAACTACAGGAACCAATGGCCCGCAGTACCAGGGGTTTTTCATACATACAGCATATCATTCGACAAAGCGCTTTTGAACTTTAACTCCGGCATAGGGGTTTTAGCAACATATGATGTAGCAGGTTCGGGAGAACTAAGTACAACAAACATAGGATTGCTTTACTCTTATGACTTCAAGTTTGCAGAGGAATGGCATATCCGGCCTGGAGTAAATTTCAAATTTACATACCTGGGGCTCGACATATACAAGCTGATTTTTGCGAGCCAGATGACAGGAAGCGGTACAGTTCCTTCTGTTTATCCGCCACCTTTCAGCAAAGTTGCAGATGTTGATTTCGCTACATCAGCACTTGTCTACAACGACAGGTACTGGGGTGGTTTTACTTTAGATCATATGCTCAATCCCAAGCAGTCATTTTACGGTAATGAATCATTCTTACCCATGAAGCTGAATGTTTTCGGAGGTCTTCAGATTTTGAGAAAAACCAGACTGCGCCAGACTTATCACGAAGTCCTTTCATTAGCATTTAATTTTCAGAAGCAGGCCAAGTTCTATCAGACAGATATCGGATTGTATTATTACAGGGATCCTCTGATTTTCGGGCTTTGGTACAGAGGTATTCCTTTTGTGACCTCTCAGGCGGGAGACGCTATTATTGGCCTGGTTGGGATAAAGACAAAGCAGCTTCATATAGGATATAGTTACGATTTTACTATCTCTAATCTTATATCTTCAACTTCAGGTGCTCACGAGATTTCGCTGGTTTATGAATTCAATTCATTTTCTATTGGCCAGCGTACTAAGATCAGAGCAATCCCATGCCCCGAATTTTAACCTCCGGTGACCTGTATTTCTGGTACATATTAAAATTGAATTAGGGGAGATGGGTAAATAATTAATTTGTTTATATTTGCGCCTGACAATTATTTACAAATCATATTTTTTACAATGAAGAATTTATCTGCCGTTCTGTTTGCTGTTTTATTTCTGGCCATAGCAGCTTTATTTATTCTCCACTTTACCGGAAATAAAAAATCCCAAAACAATACACTGTCTGAATATTCGGCTAATACCGATGAAAATGGCATTGCCTACGTAAATATTGATACTGTTGTATTTAAGTTCAATATGTATTCTGACAGGAAAGAAGATCTTCTTGGAAAACAGAAAAAAGCTGAAGCTGAGCTTAATTCAAAGGGAAGTCAATATGAAAAAGGGGTTAAAGATTATCAGGATAAAGTAAACAAAGGTCTTGTAACCAGGGCGACTGCAGCTGAAATAGAACAATCCCTTTACCAGCAACAGCAGGAACTTGTTAATTTGCGCGATAAACTCCAGTCCGACCTCGTTGAAGAGGACCAGGTGATGAACCGGCAGATCCTTGAATATATCACTACTTACCTTGAGGAGCACAAAGCTGAATATAACTATCAGTATATATTTGGAAAAAGTTTTGGAAGTGTTGTTCTGTACGGAAACCCTGCCCACGATATTACCCGGAAGGTTCTCGAAGGACTTAACTCCAAATACCTGACAGAGAAAAAATAGCAATTATATGGGTTTTGCCTCTGCCTGGCTTAAAGATAGAGCACTTTTTCCTGAACTTATCAAAGAGGCACCTTCTGAGAACACCGAAGTTATTGTTGTAGTTCCTTCCTATGACGAACCGGCGATCACTGATCTGCTTGATTCGCTTGCATTGTGCCAGGAGCCTGATTGCAAGGTCGAAGTATTAATAATATTCAATGCTCCTTCAGATGCAGGAAGTGATAACCTGAGGAACAATATTGAAAGTATTGTCAGAACTGAAATCTGGAAAAAAGAACATTCTGATCGTTTCTTTGATCTTTATGTAATTGACGGATCAATTCTAAGATCTGAGGGATGGAGTGTCGGTCTGGCAAGAAAAACAGGGATGGATGAGGCTGTCCGCAGATTTGACTTTTTAAATAAACCTGATGGCATCATACTGAATCTTGATGCCGACTGCAAGGTAAAAAGCAATTATTTTACAGCGATTTACGGTGAAATGCATGGCAGGAAGG
>JBBSAP010000169.1:0-6428 GCA_038252165.1 Bacteroidales bacterium
TGAGAATAAGTCATTCACCGAGTATCTGTTCCCAGTCCGTGAACAGGGGACAAAAATGCTCAAGCTTGAAGATCAGTTGTGGATTTACTCACCCGGTACTGACCGTATTATAAAGATCGCGGGTCATATGCTTCGCCAGTCTGTGATGGGTTCAGACCTGTCATATGAGGATCTGATGGAGGATAATACTCTTACTGACCGGTATGATGCCCGAATTACCAGCGACGAGGTGATTGACGGCCGGAAGTGCTGGGTTATTGAGCTAAAGGCCCTTGTTCCGGAGATAGCATATCAGGGCATGAAGCTCTGGGTTGATGAGGAGAGAAATATACCACTGCGCGAGGAGATGTACGCAAAGAGCGGCACACTTCTGAAGCGCACGGAGCTATCGGATGTTCAGCTTATCAACAAGAGATGGTATCCAAAAAAGATACTCTTCAAAGATATGCTTAAAGAAGGGATGGGGACGGAATTCGTTATTGAGGAGATTCAGTTCAATGTTCCTATTCCGGAATATATCTTTTCAAAAGCAAGTCTGAAAAAATAAACATACGGGACATATTTGAGGGTTGTTCAATACGCCTTATTATCAAATTCGTGATGGCGAAGGTAAACAACTGACTTATCAGTGCTCAGAAGGGCATCGAATTCGGCCCCTGCATTGATATCACCCTTCAGATAATACTTTAGCCATGGAATCAGATATCTGCCAAGGATCATATGCTGCTCATCCCTGCTTATCCCGGCCCTGCAGCCTGCCAGCCTCTCTCCCAGGTTGCAGGCAGAATTCACCGAGCCCATCTGGCAATGGGTACCGCCCAGGATAACAATGGAGGTTTTATCGAGGCTTGCTGACATTTCGTAAATAGGCTGCTGGTGCTTAGCCACAGGTGTGATACAGTCATTGCTCCCCGTGATGAGAAGTGCCGGTACCTGCACCGAAGATGCGGCCTGTTTGGCTGATGGGTTTGTATCGAACGGTGACAGAGCTGTAACAGCACTCAGGTCGCTGATCATGTTTGCAGCAAGAAACAGCGCACCCCCGCCCATGCTGTGGCCCATAAGACACCTGATGGTGTCAGTAATTTCATACAAAACTGATGATGGGTCATTGCGTAGTCTCTTTGTCTCATTCATAACAAATGCAAGATCTTCAGCAAAAAGACGATGAGAAGGAAAGAGGCCTTTGCATGTCCGGGGGAATAACATTATTATGCCCTCCGGCACCAACATCTCCTGAATGTTTGAGTATGCCTCAGAAGACATCAGATAGCCATGGGCAAAACAGACAACAGGGAACATGGGTTTATTCTGGCGCCCATCGGTTAAATCATCATTACGGGATCCGACAGGATAATAAATATCAACAGGCACTTTCCTGTCACTTCTCAACTGATCAGTCAGCACTACATAAGAATGACCTATATTATAGCTTTGTGCAGTAACTATGAGCGAGACCAGCAGACCGGCAATTGCGGGAAAAATCTTCATCCTTTTAAATATTTAGAACATCTGTTTGTCGGGCATCTAATATAATGTATTTACTTTAAAGCAGGTATGAAGAATTAAAACACCCGGCAATGAAACTGGTTGCTTCATTTCAGAAAGTAAACTTTTTACGGGATATTAAAATGATATTTATGACCTTTATAGAGGTTATTTTCCTGAGGTTAAAATCAGTACCTTTGGAAAGGAAGTTAAGGATGCAATAGTCAGTGATATTGAAGCAGATTTTTCTGATGCTTATCAGGGAATAAAAGAGCTTCCGCAAAATGCAAGACTTCCGGTTCTTATTGCCTATACTTTTTGGTTTAAAGAAATTTATCAGAATGTGAATTCTCATTTACTGAATAATATATACAATGAATTATGATGTACTTCTTTTTAGTTCTGGCCTCTTTCTTATTCATGGAATTTGTTGTATGGTTTTCTCATAAGTATGTTATGCATGGATTTATGTGGTCTTTTCACAGAGATCATCATATCAGGACAGATAAAAGTGATTCGTTTTTTGAAAAGAATGATATTTTTTTTCTGATCTATCCAACTCCTGCCATTATTCTTATGATAACCGGGTTTGCCCTTAATCTATATTCGCTTATATTTATTGGAATTGGGATAACATTATACGGGTTTACCTACTTTACTATTCACGATGTGCTGATCCACCATCGGATACCGGTAAATATAAATTTCAAAAGAGGGTATTTTGCCGCTCTTATCAGAGCACACCAGGCGCATCATTTTGGAAAAAATGTCAAAGACTTTAAGAATTATGAACTGCTTATCTTTCCGGCAAGGTTTTTAAAATAAATAATCATGTCGCTGTATACCGGACTACTGTTTTTTTCAATTCTGTTTCCATTTATTCTGAGCTTCGATAAGAGAGTAAGCTTTTACAGAATATGGAGCAGCCTGTTACCCTCGTCGGTACTTGTAGGCGCGTTATATATTGCATTTGATGTACTTTTTGTCAAAAAAGGTATCTGGGAATTTAATCCTGAATATCATTCCGGAATAATCATTCTGGGTTTACCGCTTGAAGAGTGGTTGTTCTTCATATTGATCCCCTATTCATGTGTCTTTATCCATTATGTTTTTGTTTCATACTGGCCCCGGCTTATGCTAAGCAGGAAATTTGTCATAATTTTTTCAGCCGTTCTTATTCTGATCTTGCTGATAGTTGTTTTTGCAAATACTGATAAAGCATATACTTTCTTCAACTTCAGCCTTCTGATAATTGCCCTTCTGTGGGCGCTGCTAGCCAGGCTTGATCTGCTGGCCAGATATTATATATCATTTCTTGTAATTCTGATTCCTTTTTTTCTTGTCAATAGTATATTAACCGGAACATTTATTGATGGAGAGGCGGTCTGGTATAATAATTCCGAAAACCTGGGCATAAGGCTTGGAACTGTTCCGATAGAGGATGTGGGTTATGCCTTCAGTCTTATACTTCTTAATCTGCTGCTGATTGAGGAATTTCAGAAATTATTCGGTTGCAGAAAGAAATAATCATTTTATGGAACTATCACATACTAATTTTGTGAGTTTGATTTCAAAGTATCAGCGATATGTAATTGCCTTTTTTATTATTTTTTATATCGTCGGGTTTATTGGTCTTGTTACTCCATACACCCACAAAATGTTTATTAGATTATTTCCTTCAGTCATTATTTTAAGCCTTGTTGCTATTCTGGTTTTTCACCAGGAAGCCTATAATATAAAAACAATTCTAGTACTGGCCTCAATTGCAATCACAGGGTTTCTGATTGAAGTTGCAGGTGTGAGAACACATCTTATATTCGGAAACTATGCCTATGGAGAAGCATTAGGTTTTAAAATATTCAATACCCCGTTAATTATCGGACTAAACTGGGTGATGCTTTCATATGCCACCGGATCGATAACGGATAATTTTAATATTAATATTCCCTTTAAGGTTGTTACAGCATCCTGCCTTATGATTATTTATGATATTGTAATGGAGCAGCTTGCACCCATACTGGGTATGTGGTCATGGGAAGACAACAGAGTGCCTTTCAGTAACTATTTTGCATGGTTCATATTGGCCTTTGTATTTCAAACTTTTATAAGGATAACAGGAGTAAATGTCAAAAACTCAATTGCCGGGCTGCTCTATTTAATTCAGATACTGTTCTTCATTTCACTTTTTATCTTTTTTAAAATCTCAACATGATAATCAAAGCCCAACATCATTGGTTTGTTTATCCTTTCTTTAAATTTTATGCTGTTTATAAGATTCACAGGAATTTTAAACAAACAGTAATTACTGGTGATTACCATGATAAGGGTCTTCCGGTTTTACTTCTATCAAATCACCTCAGCTGGTGGGACGGATTCTGGGCTATGTATGTAAATGTGAAGTTGCTGAAAAGAAAATTTCATTTCATGATGCTTGAGGAACAGTTAAAGCGTTTTAGTTTCTTTATCAATACCGGCGGCTATTCGGTTAAAAGGGGGGCAAGAAGTGTGGTTGAATCACTTAACTATACTGCAGAGCTCCTTTCTGACAACAGGAATATGGTTCTTCTTTTTCCACAGGGTAAGATAACCTCTATTTACGATCAAACTTTAATTTTTGAAAAAGGAGTTGAGCATATCCTAAAAAAAGTTGAAGGAAAGGTACAGATCATTTTTATGGCAAATCTTGTTGATTATTTCTCAGATGAAAAACCTTCCCTGTTCATTTATTTAAGAGAATATGATTCTGTAGAACACAATACAGAAAGGATACAGGAAGATTATAACAGGTTTTATTCAGAATGTATTTCCGTAAACATTAAAAAAGCTGATAATTAATGGTATATATTGCATGGTTTGTTTATTCTTTTACTATCGTGCAATTAATTATAGCACTTGTTAATCTTATGTTTTCGTCAAAACTCAGGAAATCTGATTATTGTGGAAAACCACTTGTTTCGATCCTGATTCCTGCAAGGAATGAAGAAAAAAATATAGGGAATATCCTGAATGATATTATGCACCAGGATTATAGTTTAATTGAAGTTATAGTATTTGATGATAATTCTTCGGACAGGACTTCTGATATTGTAAAGGAATATGCTGCAAAGGACAAAAGGATCAGACTTGTTAAATCTGTTGGTTTACCTGATGGATGGATTGGGAAAAACCATGCATGTCATTCTTTATCTGAAGTGGCGAGGGGTGAATATTTTCTTTTTCTCGATGCAGATGTAAGGATAAAAGATCAGCTTGTTTTAAATGCGATATCTTATGCTGAACATTACAGGTTATCACTTATTTCCATATTTCCAAAACAGATCATATCTACTCCGGGGGAAATAATGACAGTTCCTGTTATGAACTACATTCTCCTTTCCCTCCTGCCGCTGATCCTTGTCAGAAAATCACGCAGGCCATCGTTGTCAGCAGCCAACGGACAGTTTATGTTTTTCAGATCAGATATATACAAGGCTTTACTACCCCATGAAGTTATGAAAAACAATATGGTTGAAGATATTGAAATAGCACGTTATTATAAAAAGGAGAAACAGAATATTGCCTGTCTTACGGGTGACGATTCAATAAAATGCAGAATGTACGAGGGCTTTAACGAGGCAATAAATGGTTTTTCAAAGAATGTCGCCTCTTTTTTTGGTAATTCAATCATTCTGGCTCTTATCTTCTGGCTCGTGACTACTTTCGGCTTCCTGTCGGTTCTGTTTTCATTTCCATTAAAGCATTTTATTGTCTACATAACTTCATTCTTACTTACCCGAATCATTATTTCAATCATAAGTGAGCAGAGTGTTGCCGGCAACTTGCTTTATACTATACCTCAGCAGTTTTCACTAAGTATGTTCATTATCAAATCATTAAAAAATAGAACTACAGGTAATTATAAATGGAAAGAAAGGGATATAAAATAAAATTAATATCGGTAATGAATAATAAAAAGCTTTAATTAAAATATTATTATTTATATAATGCTTATAAACAGCTACATCTATACTTTTCAAAATTACCCCCTTTCCTGTTTCCCCCAAGGGGGAAATGTTTCACATGGTACTCCTTCCCCCGTGGGGGAAGGTTGGGAAGGGGGTATTCACTTATTAAGAAATTAATATTTATGTTTGATTCCCGACAATCATATAAAATAATTTTTCTGTTGTTGATCTTTTCCAGTCTGAATCTGAAAGCCAGCAATAAATCAGATATTTATTCTGCATATGTTGGAAATAATATGGCAAGATGGAAGATTATTATTGATCAGATGAATTCTGCCGGGCCAAAAAGTAATGACTTTTTACTTGAGCTTGTAAATTATCAGTACGGATATATAGCCTGGTGCATTGGTAATAATAAGACAGATGATGCCAGAAAATATTTAAAGCTGGCTGAGGAAAATCTGGTAACAATCTCATCAGAAATTCAAAATATATCAATGGTTAATGCATATAAAGCAGCATTTTATGGTTACAGGATAGGTTTAAATAAATTGTCGGCTCCTTTTAACGGGCTTAAAAGTATTGATTGCGCCAAACTTGCAATTAGCAGCGATAAGGAGAATCCTTTCGGATATATTCAGTATGCAAATATTCAGTTTTATAAGCCCGCTATATTTGGCGGATCAAAAAAAGAGGCGCTTGAATACTTTTTAAAGGCTCAGGAACTAATGGAAAGAAATAAAGATGATATTAAGGGAAACTGGAATTATCTGAGTCTGCTTATTGTGATTGCTCAGTCGTATTCATATACAGATGATTTTAAATCTTCTGTATATTACATGGATATGATCTTGCAGATTGAGCCTGACTTCAGTTATGTTAAAAATGAATTATATCCTCAGGTATTGAAAAAATATAAAAATTGATATATGGCTAAAAGTGTTCTTATTGTGGGAGCAGGTCTTGGCGGACTTGCAACAGCTTTGAGGCTGGCAA
>JBBSAP010000170.1:0-6137 GCA_038252165.1 Bacteroidales bacterium
GGAAGGTTGGGAAGGGGGTTTAAATTCTTTAAACAATTAATATTTTATGTATGATTCCCGATACTCATGTTATTGTATAAGGCCGGAATCAAATGTATAAAGTAAAAATCAAAAATAAAAAAGAAATATTTTCCTGGAAAATATCTTACGTTTGTATTAATAATATGGTGACTAATCAGTACTTAAAGTGAGCTAGAGTCTGGAGTGCCTAGAGTTAAAAGTCGGATCGAAGTTCTTGAGCAAGAATTGGCACGATTTAAAACGCCACCACTCACGAGCAGTCTTAGAGAGAAACGTGCTACGTTACAAAGTAGCCTGGCCTTTCAAGTTCCGAGCCATGCTCAAGGAAGCACTCGTTATCATGTCTTTACCTTATGTGTTACAAGCATTAAATGTCATCGCTGAGTACAAAAGATGCTGATGCGTTCTATAATTATTAACTTTAGGCACTCTAGGCACTCCAAACTCTAGTCACTGATTAATTATATAATTTGAATTACCATGGAATTTCTTCTTGATATAATTAAAATCGTCATTCCGGCACTGCTCGTATTTCTGACTTCCTGGATCCTTTTAAGGAACATGATCCGCAATGATCAGGAGAAAAGAAGGCAGGAAATTGTGCTTCAGGGAGCCAGGACAGTTATGCCCATCAAACTCCAGGCATATGAAAGAATAGTACTTTTTCTGGAAAGAATATCACTCGAATCACTGCTGATCAGGGTAAGCACCCCGGATATGACTGCAATGCAGCTTCAGTCAGCTTTAACTGCGACCATCAGAAGTGAATTTGAACACAACCTTTCACAGCAGATATATATGAGCCCACAGGCATGGGAGGTAGTCAGGAATGCTCGTTCAAACACCATTAAAATAATCAACAGCGAAGCCGAAAAGATTAAAGAAGATGCTCCCGGGTTTGATTTGAGCAGGCAGATCCTCGCCAGAGTGATGGAACTGGATCAGGAGCCTACCAGGGCTGCCATTGATTACATTAAGGGCGAAATAGGAAGGATGATTCTATAGTAATTCCACACTTCGTTTCACGAAGGTGCTAAGATCCTCTCCTCTCAGCATATTGTTTGCAAGCAATGCCAGGTCGATAAGCTGCTTTACTATTTTGTTTCCTGAGCCGTAGGTTTCCAATATCTCTTTCCTTGACGATTCAATAGTATCGAGCTCTTTGCGCAGTTTTTCAAGATCATCCTTTTCAAACTGGCTTACCTCCTCCGGCTTCTTTTTGCTATTTTCTTTTTCCATAAAAGCGATCTCCTCCTTTAACCTTTCCCTCTCAGTATTGTTTTCCTGAAGTCTGGTTCCTTCCTGCGCCTGCAGGTCATCTGAGACTTTAACTACGAGGGGATGATTCAGATTGACCACAAGGTTAAAGCTGTCGGGTAATTCACCATAGAAATTCATCCCTCCGCCAAACTGTGACATCTCTTTCATCCTGCGCATAAATTCTGACTGGGTAATTATCACGGGTGCATCATTTTCGTCAAGAGTCTCAGGGACAGCGCTGTATATCTCTTTTGATTTCACCCTTACATTAAACACGCTTTTGAGATCGTCCTGCTGTACCTGTGAAAGTTTAGATTCCAGGGGATCTGCCTTGTGAATAAGTTTGTCTATTACATCAGAATCGACCCTTACAAATCGTGAATCCTTTAGTTTTGTCTCCAGATGGTTGATCAGATGCAGGTCAAGCTGACCATCCAGGTTGAGCACATCATAACCTTTACTCTTTGCTTTTTCTATATAGGTGAACTGATCAGTTGTATTGTTTGAATAGAGATAAACCAGTGTTTTATTCTTATCTGTCTGGTTTTCCTTAATCAGTTTCTCATATTCTTCAAATGTGAAATACTTGTCATCAGAGTTCTTCAGCAGGGCAAATTTAGATGCTTTTTCATAGAATTTCTCCTCGGTTATCATACCGTATTCAATGAAGAGCTTCAGGTTATCCCATTTCTTCTCAAACTCCTCACGATTGTTCTTAAATATTTCATTAAGCCGGTCAGCGACCTTCTTGGTTATATGGGCCGAGATCTTCTTTACGTTTGAATCGCTTTGTAAATAGCTTCTTGAAACATTGAGCGGTATATCGGGTGAGTCAAGAACTCCATGCAGAAGGGTCAGAAATTCGGGGACGATTCCCTCAACAGAATCAGTAACAAACACCTGGTTGGAGTAGAGCTGGATCTTATTCTTCTGTATCTCAATATTCGATTTGATTTTCGGGAAATAAAGGATACCCGTAAGCTTGAAAGGGTAGTCAACATTAAGATGAATGTTAAACAATGGTTCCTCGCCTAAAGGATAGAGTTCCCTGTAAAATTTAAGGTAGTCTTCCTCTTTCAGATCAGCAGGCTTCAGGGTCCAGGCCGGTTTAGTATTGTTTATGATTTTATCTTTCCCTGTCTCAACATATTTGCCGTCTTTCCACTCTTTCTCCTGTCCGAAAGCTATCTCAACAGGGAGAAATTTGCAGTATTTTTTCAGGAGCTCCTCCACCTTATTCTCTTCCAGGAAATCCTTTGATTCCTTGTCGATGTGGAGAGTCACGTCAGTTCCCCTGCCAGCCCTGGTGGTCTCTTCAATCTGATATTCGGGACTCCCGTCGCAGGTCCATTTTACTGCCGGTTCGGTTTCATCCCACGACTTTGATATCACTTCAACTTTGTCCGACACCATAAAAGAGGAGTAGAAACCAAGACCAAAATGTCCGATCATGGAATTGATCTGATCCTTGTATTTTTCAAGAAAATCGTTTGCGCTCGAAAATGCTATCTGGTTAAGGTACTTGTCAATCTCATCGGATGTCATCCCGATTCCTGAATCAGAGACGGTAATCGTTTTCTTCTTTTTATCGACAGAAACCCTTATAGTAAGGTTGCTCAGATCACCTTTAAAATCCCCTGCAGAAGCCATGGCTTTAAGCTTTTGCGTGGCATCAACGGCGTTTGAAATAAGTTCACGAAGAAAGATTTCATGATCAGAGTAGAGGAATTTTTTTATTATTGGAAATATGTTCTCGGTGGTTACTCCTATTTTTCCTGTTTGCATATTGGTAAATTTAAAGATTAAACATGATCAATGCCGGTTCTCTTTCAAAAGATATGCCGTTCATTGCAGACTGACAAATAGTCACTTTTTATTCCTCGCGTTTACGTTTGACTTGAATTTCCAGACACCTTTTTCAAGGACGTAAGTATCGAATGAGAAATCGGGGCCATAGTATTCCTTATTACCTTGTAAAGCCGGCGTCAGAGGAACCAGATGATCAAAAATTATTGATTTGTCCGAAAGGAATTTCAGTGAAATCACGACTTCAGAGCTATATTCAAGAACTTCCCGGTATTTTGTCACATCTCCTGTGACAAACAATTTTTTGCCAAAAACTATACCTCCATCAGGGCTAAAGCTCAGTATATCAATTATCTTTCGCGTAATTGATGGATTACCATAGTCAATGCCCAAAAGCACCCAGTAAGGCTGTTTGCCTTGCTTAAAGGGTCTCAGATCATAATAAAGAGCTCCGTACCAGTCTTTATCAGAATAAGTAATATCGCACTTTACAGGAATTTCATTGTATTTCCCCTCAAGCCGGTAAATTTGATTCGTCTTTCCTGTATTGTTAATTAAATAACAATAATACCTGCTTGCAGAATCTTTCAGGAGCAGGTTCCATGTAATGATTTTCAGGCCTGAATTCTTTGAGGTGACCTGCCCAAGGTATTTCAGGTTGGTAAACTTATGCGTAAAAACTGTATCGGACTCAGAATAACTGTCAATAATGAATTTAACAGAGTCATTTATTCTCTGCTTTTCTGAATCCTCATTACTGGAGACCAGCCTGTTGAACAGCTTTTCAAGGGTTAATGAAACATCCTGCCGTTGAGTCTGTCCTTCAGCTATTGTAAAAATCCCTGATGCTGTAAAAATAATTATTGCAAGAATCCTTCTCATTTCGTTTTGCCATTTATTTGTGCATCATCCAGAAGATTGCGTATCAGACCGCAGGCCATTGAAATCTCCTCTTCAGTGATCGTCAGTGGAGGTGCTATCCTGAAAGAATCATCACAAAAAAGGAAATAATCCAGGATAAGGCCGAATCCGGGGGCACTGGCAACTGCATACCTTACATATTCAGGACGCGTCAGCTGAACGGCAAGTAGCAGGCCCTCCCCTCTTATTCCGGCTATGATATCATGTTTAAGCAGATCCCTGAAGAGATTCGACTTGTACGCACAAGATTCAATAAGCTTTTGCTCCGTAAGTACCTTCATCGAAGCAAGTCCGGCTGCACAGCATACCGGATGGCCTCCGAATGTCGTAATATGTCCGAGGTTTGGCTTCGACATCAGGCTGGACATAATCTCACCTGATGAAATAAATGCGCCAAGCGGCATGCCTCCTCCAAGTGCTTTTGCAAGGAGAAGAATGTCGGGTACAACATTGAACCTGTCAATGGCAAACATATAACCGGTTCTGCCGAATCCTGTCTGGATCTCATCGAATATCAGAAGGGAATTTGTCGTGGTGCATTTCTGCCTGATCAGCTCAAGGAAACCTTTTTCGGGGAAGATTACCCCTCCTTCGCCCTGCACCGGTTCTATAATGACACATGCGGTCTTTTCATCAATGACGCTCAGGGAATCAGCATTATTGAACTTTGCCCTGAATGTATCAGGCAGCAGTGGTCTGAATGCATTCCTGTACTCTTCGCTGCCCTGAATGCTCAGTGCACCGTGAGTGCTTCCATGATATGAATTATCAAATGAAATAATCTTGCTGCGCCCGGTATATCTCTTGGCAAGTTTTAATGCTCCCTCCACTGCTTCGCTCCCTGAGTTAACAAAATAGACACAGTTCAGCGAGGATGGAAGAAATCCGGTAAGATATTCAGCATATTTTATCTGGGGGCTCTGAATCATTTCACCATAAACCATAAGGTGCATATAACTGTCGACCTGATCCTTAACTGCCTGAACCACTTTCGGATGGCGATGCCCGGTATTGCTAACCGAAACCCCTGAGATAAGGTCGAGATACTTCTCTCCTGAGGGGCCATACATAAAGACACCTTCAGCTCTTACAATTTCAATCATTAAGGGAGAAGAAGAAGTTTGTCCCAGATGTTTCAGGAAAAGCTCTTTATTTGTAAACATTTGATGATAAAGTGATTATCTGGCCATCACATTGATGTCGCTCAGAAGAGAATCCCTGAACGATTTCCCTACCGGAATATTTTTAATAGTATTTCCTACCATTATATCAAGTGAGCTTTCCTTAATAGCCTGGATCATGCTCTTGTTTATAATAAATGATCTGTGAACACGTATAAAGACTCCTGAGGGAAGCTGACTCTCGATGGCTTTCATGGTAAAATGAATGGTGAACTTGTCGGTATTTGTGTTCAGGGTGACATAATTTTCGAGAGCCTCCACAAAAACAATTTCCCTTAGTTTGAGTTTCACAAGTGAAGAGCCCTTTTTGATGAATATTTCTTCATCACCTGATTTGATGGCTTCTTTGGGAGCAAAATACCTGACAACCTTATCGATTGCCTTGCAAAACCTGGCGTAAGATATTGGTTTCAGGAGAAAATCGACTACATTGAAATCAAACGCTTTCAGGGCAAATTCCCCTCCTCCCGATACGATTATTACATTAGGTGGATGTTCAAGGCTTCCGATAAGATCGAAGCCGTCCATCTCGGGCATGTTTACATCGAGCAGTATAAGATCGACGTCTTTCTGTTTGGCAATCTCGTTTCTTGCAGAGACAGGATCATTAAATACACCTACAAGATTAAGCGTGGCATATTTATTCACATACCCTTCAAGGAGTTTACAGCTCAGTTTATCATCATCGACTATTATACAGTTCATTGCTTTCTTTTTTGAACCGGGATTCTAAGATCAAAAATAGTAAAATAATTGAAAACAAATTGATGAATTAAAATTAAATGCTTTTAAAGTTTTTCAATATCTAAATTTTCTTCATTAGTTAGTTTTAAACCCTGAAGAATTTCATGAGAAGATCAGAAAAAAAGGGGGTGTTTGAATAACACCCCCAAGCAATCTCAATCAATTAAGATTAAAGACCTTTGTTAAGTGCGGGAGCTGGTTTGA
>JBBSAP010000171.1:0-6128 GCA_038252165.1 Bacteroidales bacterium
CACGGGTCGTAGAAGAATTGAAGCAATTGATACTAAAACAGGTGCTACAGAAACGGAAACCAAACAGAAAATATGATCGGCGCACAAAACAGGGAAAATATCGAAAATATAAATAAATATGTTATGTTAGCACCATTACCCGGGAGAGGGGTTGGGGTGAGTTCATTTATTATACTCATCAAAAAAATCATTCCCCTTGTCATCCGTTATAATGAATGCAGCCATGTTCACCACCTTTATCTTCCTGATTGCTTCCATTCCAAGATCCTCGAAATCGATCATCTCAACCGACTTTATGTTCTCAGCAGCAAGAATTGCCGCCGGACCTCCGATTGACCCAAGATAGAAACCTCCGTATTTTTTGCATGCCTCAATAACCTGCCTGTTGCGGTTACCCTTTGCAACCATTATCAATGATCCGCCAAGACTCTGGAAGAAATCAACATATGTATCCATCCTTCCGGCAGTTGTCGGACCAAAACTTCCCGATGGCATTCCTGCCGGAGTTTTGGCGGGACCGGCATAATAAACGGGATGGTTTTTAAAATACCCGGGCATAGGTTTGCCTTCATCCAGCATCTTTTTGATGCGTGCATGGGCAATATCCCGGGCAACGATCAGGGTTCCCTTAAGATTAAGGCGTGTCTTTACAGGATATTTTGTAAGCTCGGCAAGAATCTCCTTCATCGGACGATCGAGGTCTATCTCTACAGGTTTTTCTAGCTCAGGTGCCTTTTCAGGCATAAAACGTGCAGGATTCTTTTCAAGCTCCTCAAGGTATATCCCGGTTTCATCAATGCGGGCTTTGATATTCCTGTCGGCACTGCAGCTGACCCCAAGTCCGACAGGGCATGATGCCGCATGTCTCGGCAGTCTGATCACCCTTACATCATGAACAAAATACTTGCCACCGAACTGGGCTCCTACTCCATATTCATGACAGATCTTTTCGATCCTCTGCTCCCACCCGAGGTCGCGGAATGCCCGCCCCCCTGCACTTCCTGATGTCGGAAGCTCATCAAGATATCCGGCAGATGCCTCTTTGACAACCTTCAGGGTGCCTTCAGCTGAGGTGCCTCCGATTACCAGGGCAAGATGATATGGCGGACAGGCTGATGTACCCAGTTCTTTGATCTTCTCTTTTACAAATCTTGTCAGCGATTCTTCATTCAGAAGCGATTTGCTCTGCTGATAAAGGAAAGTCTTGTTAGCTGATCCTCCTCCCTTTGTGATGAAGAGGAATTCATATTTGTTCCCCTCTGTTGAATATATATCGATCTGAGCCGGAAGGTTAGTACCGGTGTTCTTTTCATCGAACATACTGAACGGAACGATCTGTGAGTACCTGAGGTTTTTTTGCTGGAAAGTCTCAAAAATTCCTTTCGACAGGTATTCCGCATCATTCACACCTGTATGAACATCCTCTCCTTTTTTCGCAATGATTATTGCCGTTCCGGTATCCTGGCACCATGGCAGCTCTTCTTTTGAGGAGATCACGGTGTTGCGCAGCATCATGTATGCCACGAAACGGTCATTGTCGGTCGCTTCCGGATCGTCGAGAATTCTCCTGAGCTTCTCAAGGTGAGAGGTCCTCAGGTAAAACGAGAGGTCTGAAACTGCTTTTTTCGCCAGCAATTCAAGTCCCCGGGGATCGACTTTCAATATCTTCCTCCCATCCGATTCAACAATTCTGACAAACTCATTTGTAAGCAGTTGGTAATTTGTCGGATCCTTTTCCAGCTGGAAAGGTTTTTCGTAAAAAAAGTCAGCCATATCTTTTGTTATTTAATTAACAATGAATTAATTATTTATTGTTGCTGGTTCCTTGTCAGTGCAAAAGATGTGAATCAAAAAATTGTTAATTTTAATCTGGATCCTTGTTATTGAACAACCAGCAACCAGCAACCTGAATCAGTTATCATGCCTCTACCAAATATAAGAACAAAAGAGCTGATAAACAATGAAAATTTTAACCCCCCTTCTCCCCTTTTGGGGTTAAAAAACAGCAAGGGCTAAAGCCCTATTACATAGATATCTGTTAGCCACGGCTTTAAAGCCGTGGCTAAAGAACGACTCCACGACATGGACTTTAGTCCATACTTTAAAGAACCCCCCTATATTCAGGGGAGGTAGGGGAGTTAAATCCCTGAAAAGCCGAATTTCTCTTTAGCCCTGATCCCCTTTTCTGTCATTTGGAGAGTACAGCACTCAATAGATTCATCGTGCTGGAATACAAGGGTATAATTATTTTTCAATGCTTCATTCAGAAGCTTTTCCTTTTCCTCAATTGTCTTCAACGATTCAATATCGTAGCTCATATTCCAGATTAAGGGGATATGTGCTATGGTCGGTATCAGATCACCTGTGTACACCAGGGTTTTGCCTTTGTATTTAATAACCGGGAGCATAAGCCCGGGGGTATGACCGAAAAAGAACCTGATAAAAAAGTCACGGAAAAGTTCACATTCCTCATCCACCAGCATTAGCCTTCCGCTCTGCATAATCGGAAGAATATTCTCTTCAAGGAATGCATCTTCCTCCCTGGGATTATTCTTCACTGCCCACTCCCACTGTGTCCTGCTCACATGGTAAATTGCATTTGGAAATGTCAGCTCATAGCCTGTTCCGGTTTTGCTTTTTATGATCCCCCCTCCACAGTGGTCAGCATGAAGATGAGTGAGCACCACATCGGTGATATGCCCGGGTTCATATCCCCTTGTTTTAAGCCCTTCAATAAGCCCTTCACCATTATGCAGATATGTATGCCTGAAGAACTTTTCATCCTGCTTGTTGCCCCAGCCTGTATCAACAAGAATTACATGGCCATCGGTTTCAACTATAAGCGATCTCAGAGTAAGGACTATCAGATTGTTCTCATCTGAATGGTAAACCCTCGACCATAATGCTTTTGGAATAACACCGAACATGGCTCCTCCATCGACTTTGAAGTTGGCGATATTGAATAAATCGATTTTCATAGTATAAATTTGTTTACAATAATAACAATTTAAACCCACATTACCACGGAGTGCACAGAGTTACACAGAGTTATCACGGAGTTGAAATCCACTATAACCGTGCAACTCCGAATATACTCCGTGTAACACCGTGGTAAATAAAGCCTTATTAGTAAAAAAAATTTAATACCTTTCCAATCGTTAAATAAAGCTTAATATAAATATAAACTTCAGGCTATGAGAAAAACGTCCTTCACTTTAGTCTTTCTGATTATTGCTTCTGCTTTGATTGCCCAGACCGGGAAGGTCATGGATAACCTTTCCATGACGAGCAAAATATTGAAAATGGACAGGAAATATGCCATTTATCTGCCACCCGATTATGAATCATCACAGCGCAGCTATCCTGTTCTTTATCTTCTCCATGGCGCAGGCGACGACCAGACAGGCTGGGTTCAATTCGGCGAGATCCTTAATATAGCCGATAAGGCAATAAATACAGGGCTTGCAACTCCTATGATTGTTGTTATGCCTGATGCCAATACAGGTAAAAGAGGATATGTGAACGACGTAAAAGGAGAATGGCGCTACGAGGATTTCTTCTTCGATGAATTTATGCCGTTCATTGAAAAAACGTACCGCATCAGGGGAGTAAAACAATACAGGGCTATTTCCGGCTTATCGATGGGCGGTGAAGGAACATTTGTTTACGCTCTTCATCATCCCGAATTGTTCTCATCAGCATGCCCCTTAAGCGCTGCAACAGGACCGAAAAACATTGATGACCTGAAAAATTACAGGTTGTGGCAGGGAGTTGAAGGTATCACTGATGCTCAAAAGGAGGCTTATTTTAACAAATACAGCGTTCTGAGCCTTATTGAGAACATTAAGGATGATCAGAAAAAAGCCGTCAGGTGGTATATCGACTGCGGTGATGATGATTTCCTGTATGAAGGCAACGCGATGGCGCACATTGCAATGCGTAAAAAGGAGATTCCCCATGAATTCAGGATGCGCGATGGCGGCCATACCTGGACATACTGGAGGACGGCATTGCCGACAGTACTGGAATTTGTTTCAATGAGTTTCCATCAGTTCTGATTTTAGCCCCCCTTGGGGGTTGGGGGGTTGATCAAAAGGGATTCAGGGCTTCCCCTTCTTCGCCGTCATCTGGGCCATAAGCCTCATTAAGAACCTTATCATCTGGTAAGAGAACCAGCCTCTTAGTTGAGAAAACCAGGTTCTTCTCTTCAGATACTCCTCGGTTGTAACCTGCCGGCAATCGTTTTTGATTATTTTAAGGAGGATCTTCTCGAAGTTTTCGGTAAAAGCCGTATCGAGGATATCCACATTCATTTCAATGCTTCCGTAATCGCTTATATGATTCAGGTTATAACTGCCGAAAGTACTCCATTTGCCGTCAACGGTCGCCACCTTGGCATGCAGGTTGGAGGGCAGATATTCATATATTTTTATATTGTTGTGGAGAATAAACTCATATAGAAATCCGGTCGCCCTCTTAAACATCGGAGCATCCGATTCTGCGGCAAGAACTATTTTGATATCAACTCCTCTTTCACTTGCCAGTCTGAGCAGCTTGCGTTCGCGCCTCCCGGGAAGAAAATAGCTGGCAAATATTATCATATGGTGATGAGCATGCACAAATGCAGACCTGTAGCTCCTAAGGATCTCAATCTTGTTGCGGTACCAGTTATTCTCAGTAACCCTTAGCTTAATGTTCTCTTCATAAGTCTTAACCGAGTTGACTATTTCATTTGAACGTTCTTCCTTCGAAATAAACGTTTTGTTCCAGAGCTTCCTCATAATGCTGTTAATGTGCATGCACTCAGGTCCTTTGACAATAACTGCAAAGTCGAGCCATTCTTTCCTTCCAGGTGTTCCGTGATAACGGTCAGCGTAGTTCATACCACCGATAATAGCAAGCTCACCATCAACCAGCAATACCTTGTGATGCAGCCTGAGGCTCATCTGGAATCCTTGTGTAATAAAAACCGGAGAGAAAAATCTGAACAGGATTCCCGAATCTTCAATTTTCTTCATGAACTCATCCGAAAGGTATTTGGTCCCGAAGGCATCAAGAAGAATATAAATTCTCACTCCCCTTCCGGCTGCCCTTGCCAGCGCCCCTATAATCCGTTCGCCTGTTTCGTCTTCATCAACAATATAAGTCTGGAAATGGATATACTGTCTGGCTTCGTCGATGGCCTTTATATTTGCGGCGAAAAAAGGCTCGCCGCTTTGAAGAAGTTTAACGGAGTGCCCTTCCTTATAATCATGTCTTGAGTGACGTTTCATATAATTCTCCCGGATCATCGACTGTTTTACAAATATATAACTTTCGACCGGAAGAATATCTGTGAAACCAATTTGCATATATGCGTAACCCCTGTATATCTCATTATAACTAATTGAATTTTCACTTATAATTTCTAAATTAGACCCATAATAAATCTTAGAACCATGACACGAAGAAATATGATTGGAAGCATGGCGGGTGCTGCGGTTATAACTGCGGGAAAGCCCTTCGGATCCTTTATTGGCGGCGTAGAAAACCAATACAAGCTTAAAGGCAATATCCATCACTCAGTCAGCCAATGGTGCTTTGGCGATATCCCCCTGGAAGATTTTGCAAAAGCCTGCAGGGAAATGGGCATCGAATCGATCGAACTGCTTAATGAGAAAGACTGGGCCACAGTTACAAAGGCAGGATTAAAATGTGCTGTCGGCTATGCAACCGACTGGGGAATTCCAAAAGGATTCAACCGTAAGGAAAACCATGAGAAGCTTATTGCCGACTTCGAGGCAATGATCCCTAAAGCAGCCGCTGCAGGCGTTCCTAACCTGATCTGCTTTTCAGGTAACCGCGAAGGGCTAAATGACAACGAAGGCCTTATAAATTGTGCAACCGGACTCCGTAAGCTTATGCCCGCTGCTGAGAAACACAACGTTACAATATTAATGGAATTGCTGAACAGCTACGGTCATAAAGATTATCAGTGCGATAAGACATCATGGGGTGCAGCTTTGGGCGAAATGGTCGGATCAGAAAGATTCAAGCTTTTGTATGATATCTATCACATGCAGATCATGGAAGGGAATATTATAGAAACCATAAGAAAATACATTAACCATATAGGTCATATTCATACC
>JBBSAP010000172.1:0-6024 GCA_038252165.1 Bacteroidales bacterium
TACTAATTGAAAATCAGGATAAACTCAAGGAAGAAAAAATTAAAAACCTTGAAAAGCAATTAGCCCGTTTAAAGCAAGCCGCATGAGGCTGGTGAAAAGAACTATTGATAATCAAAATGTTGAAAAGAGTTATATAGGAGCACACAAAAGTTTATCATTAATAGCTATCTCTTTGAGAACTTTGCGTAAACGCATGGCGACCTTTGCGGCACAAACCCGATAGATTAAATGAAATCAAGCCGGACTTACCTCTTCCTGATGGTTTTTTTATTTCTGACGGCCATACTGCTAAATGCACAGCCATCTCTTATTCATCTTAGCCTTAAATCAACCTCATCGCCTGAAGCAAGTGCACCGGTAACAGTGACGTGGTGTTCTGATATTACAAGCGGAAAACAATTTGTAAAGTATGGTAGGGCACCCAATTGCAGAGGAAAAATAAAAGCCATACAAAGCGACTACAATGGTAAGGCCATATTCAATGCTGACTTTAAAAAGCTAGAGCCAGGTGCCAGGTATTTTTACAAATGCGGATCGGATGAAGCAGGATGGAGCACAACATATTCATTTAATTCTGAGCCTGGCACAGAAACATTCAGGGTAGGAGTGATAGGAGATACCCAGAATAATAATCAGAATGAAGAGTTTCAGAAAACCAGGGTTATATTAAATCTGGTACGTACTTATTCGCCTCATTTTACTTTGCATATGGGAGATATTGTAAATGATGGCTCACAGAAGGAAAGCTGGATGAATTATCTTTCAGTCAGCCAGGAACTTAATGCAACATCTCCATTAATGACTGTTCCTGGCAACCATGATATTCAAAATAATAAAGGAGATGATTTTCAAAAACCATTTCAGGATTACCATTCTCTTTTTTACCTTCCCGGAGATGAGGTAAATTATTCCTTCACTTACGGTGGTGTCCGTTTTATTGGTATATTTTCGGGGTGTGCCCAGGCAGCTGAAGAAACAGATCAGGTTAAATACAAGCCTGGATCCACGGAATATATCTGGCTTGATAATGAACTCTCAAATGCAGAAAAGGACAGGAATAATAATTGGATAATAGTCTGGATGCATTACCCGGTAAGTTCATTCGGATGGAGCAATATAGCAGGATGGAAAGCAAATGTAATGCCTCTTCTCGAAAAACACAGGATAGACCTTTGCCTGTCGGGACACAGGCATGTTTATGAGCGTCATTTACAGGTAAGAGATGGTGTGATTTTGAAGGATCAGTTAGGCCCGTTATTGTCATCAGATAACGGAACAGTATTTATTACCAATGGTACGGCGGGGGGAAATCCGACAGGCCGGGGAGGAAAGGAAATGCCCACAATGGCATTCACTTCAGAAAAAGCGATGTACAATTTTGCCATTATGGATGTTAGTGCTGATTCTTTAACTTATCGCGTTTTTGATCAGGATAATGCACTGATTGACAGATTTAAATTGTTAAAGAGAACAGGACGGTAGCACAGTTTTGCCTTTTTAACAATTTTAAACATTTCTTTAAAGATTTTGTTTTTTATATTTACCGAACCTACGTTTTTAAGTTAATCACTAATCTACCTATTTATGAAAAAAATTCTGATTATGTTGTTATTCCTGGTATCGACGCTTGTCTATGCACAGAGAATAACGGTTACCGGAACTGTGACTGATGAAAAGGCGGGTACTCCGCTTCCTGGTGCGACAGTTCAGGTGAAAGGTACAATTCAGGGTGGGATTGCCGATGTAAACGGTAAGTACTCAATTGAAGTACCCGGTCCAAATTCAATCCTTACCGTTTCTTTTGTAGGTTATGTAACAAAGGAAATTCAGATGCTGGATCAATCTGTGATCAATGTCACACTCCGGGAAGACATTCAGGGACTTGAAGAAGTCGTTGTTGTTGGTTACAGTACTCAGAAAAAGGCAAACCTTACCGGAGCTGTCGACCAGGTGACAAGTTCAACCCTTGAAAATCGTACTATGTCCAACCTGACACAGGGATTAAAAGGTGTGGTACCAAACCTGAATATCAGTATGCTCGATGGCAAACCAAATCAATCACCCAGCTATAATATCAGGGGACTGACCTCTATCGGACAGGGAGGAAGCGCTCTTGTCCTGATTGATGGTGTCGAAGGTGATCCGAGTATGATAAATCCAAACGATATTGAAAATATATCGGTTCTGAAGGATGCTGCATCAGCTTCAATATATGGGGCAAGAGGTGTGTTCGGAGTAGTATTGATCACTACAAAAAACCCATCCAAAGGCAAAGCAAGTATTACTTACTCAACAAATTTTGCCATACGTAGGCCTATTGCTGTTCCTGACCTGGTTACCAATGGATATACCTTTGCTAAGATGTTTGCAGAATCATATTATAACTGGGAGAATACATTCCCCTCAGCTGTAAATAAGACTTTAAAGTTCTCCCAGGCATATCTTGATGAACTTGAAAGAAGATCAACCAATCCTCTGCCCACTGACAAAGAGGTTGAGATTGATCCGGTTACGGGAGATTATATTTATTATGCAAGCGACGACAAATACAAAGAATTATATAAGGATTTTACCACAGGGATGGAACATAACGTTGCTTTTTCAGGGAGTACCGGTACAGCCAGCTTCCTTGTTTCCGGACGACTACTTGATCAACCGGGGATATTCCGGTATAACAGCGATGATTACAAAATGCATAATATCAGGGCGAAAGGAGCTGTACAAATATTTCCATGGCTTATAATTGAAAACAATGCGGAATATGATGACAGGAGTTACCACAATCCTTTAAACGTTGGCGAAGGAAGTGGAATCTGGAGGAACATCGGTGATGAGGGCCATGTTCTGGCACCAATGTTTAATCCTGATGGTTCCCTTACGATGTCATCTGCTTACAATACCGGGGACTTCTGGTATGGAAAGAACGGATATGATATGAAGGACAGGATTTTCAGAAATACCACAGGATTTGTTGCGCAGTTCTTTAATAATAATTTAAGGTTCAAAGGTGACTTTACCATCAGGAACAGTGATAATGATGAATCCCGCAGACAGGTGCCTGTTCCGTATAGTAATCATCCGGGGGAAATTGCATATCTTGGTACGAAAACCAACGATTTGAGGAAAACAAGTGATGTTTCCCAATATCTTGCAACAAACTTTTACGCTGAATATGAAAAAACCCTGAAGGGCGTTCATTACTTAAAAGTACTTGCAGGTTACAATTACGAACAATCAACATGGCAGAGATTACGAGTAATGAGAAACGGACTTATCTTTGAAGATGCCATCGATTTGAACCTTGCCCTCGGACAATCGATTTCAACTGAAGGAGGTTGGGACAGATGGAATATACTGGGTGGATTTGGCAGGATTAATTATTCCTTCAAGGACAGATATCTGGTTGAAATCAATGGACGTTATGATGGTTCATCAAAATTCCCTTCCAACCAGAGATTTGCTTTTTTCCCTTCTTATTCTGCAGGATGGAGGATTTCCAAAGAATCATTCTGGAATGTCTCACCAAATATAATCTCTGATCTGAAACTTCGTGCATCATACGGGTCGCTTGGTAATGGTAATGTCTCCTCATATACCTACCAGGAGCAGCTGTCTATAGCTCAGTCGGGAAGGGTTCTCAATGGAGTAAAACCTCAGTACACAAGCAGGCCGAGTGTACTTCCGGAAGGTCTGACATGGGAAACGGCAACAACTGAAAATATCGGACTGGATTTGACCGCATTATCTGACAGGTTAAGATTTGTAGGAGATGCTTACATCAGGAATACAACCGATATGTACACCATCGGGATGACCCTTCCCGCCGTTTTCGGAGCAACTCCGCCAAAAGGCAACTATGCCGACTTGAGGACCACCGGATGGGAAGCAAGCTTATCATGGAGAGACAGGTTTAATGTTAGTGCAAAACCCTTAAATTATGATTTGCGCTTTACAATCGCTAACAGCAAATCCAAAATAACCAGATATAATAATCCCGAGAAGGTCCTTACTGATTATTATGAAGGAATGGAAGCAGGTGAAATCTGGGGTTACATAACCGAAGGATTTTTTGTAGATGCAGAGGATATTTCCTCTCACGCGAATCAGAGCCTGTTCAAGAATACTTCCTCGGGAGCAAATTTTCCGGGAGATCTTAAACTGTTAGATTCTGATAATAGCGGGAAAGTTGACTATGGTACAAACCGGATAGGCAATACAGGCGATAAGCAAATAATCGGAAACAGCTCGCCACGTTATACATACACTATAAACATGAATGCCGACTGGAATAACTTCTTCTTTTCATTATTCTTCCAGGGTGTTGGAAAACAGCAATGGTTTCCAAGCAATGAGGCAAGCCTTTTCTGGGGACAGTATAACAGACCTTATAATCCTCTGCCAACGTGGATCCTTGGAAACTACTGGACACCGGATCATACTGATGCTTATTTGCCAAGGTACGTAACAAGATTGACAAACAGAGCAGGGTCAATGCTTTATAATAATCCTCAGACGAAATACCTTCAGAACATTGCATATCTCAGGCTGAAAAACATTCAGATAGGATACAATCTGCCGGTCAGTTTAACTTCCAGGGTCGGAATATCCAATCTGAAAATATATTTTTCGGGCGAGAACCTCTGGACATACTCCCCGTTATATAAGATCGTGGGGAAAGGACATCTGGATGTTGAAAACACCGGACCATCTGATCAGTTATTTACTTCCGGAAATGCCGGGGACGGATATAATTATCCAATGCTGAAGAACGTAACATTCGGATTATCTGTAACATTTTAAATTATTTTATAATCATTGGCTATGAAAAATATATATTGGTACTTTATCCTTATAACTGTCCTGCTTGTTGGATGCGAACTGGAACAGCTCCCCGAGGCCACTGTATCGAAAGAGGCAGTGTTTGGGAGCGAAAAGGGCCTGGAATTATATTCAAATTCCTTTTATAATATGCTGCCAAGCGGCAGCGATGTATACCGGGTTGAATGTATGACTGACTTTGCTGCCAGGAGAGATGCTCCGGCATTCCTGGTTGCAGGTTCGTATACGGCAACGTCTACAGATGTAACTAACGAATCAGGTTATACCAGGGTATCTTTGGGAGGTGATTCCAACTGGGGCTGGACCTCTTTGAGAAACATCAATTATTTCATTTCAAATTGCAAGGATCCTGTTTTGACTGCTAAGATCTCATCCGACGTCCGCCGGAATTATCTTGGTCTTGCAAAATTCTTCAGGGCATGGTTTTATTTTGAGAAAGTCAAAAGATACGGTGATGTCCCATGGATAAACAAAGCTCTCGAAGTTGGTGATCCTGATCTGACTAAAGGGCGGGATCCCAGAACACTTGTTATGGATTCCATTCTTGCGGATATTAATTACGCCTGTGAGAATCTAATTGCAACTAGTGACGCATCACGCAGTCTGGTAACCAAGTATGTAGCCTATGCATTTAAATCAAGGATCTGTCTTTTTGAAGGTACCTTCAGAAAATATCATACAGAACTTGGACTTACTGCTTCAGCAAATACATGGCTTACTGAAGCTGCAAATGCTGCAAAAGTAGTTATGGATCAATCAGGGTTTAAGGTTTATGATGGCGCCGGAACAAGCGGGTCGTACAGGAAAATATTTACTAATGCATCTCCTGTATCTGAAGAAATCATGATGGCAAACATAATGGACCTGTCGTTAAGCGTGCTTCATACCGCAAACTGGATTTTCACAAGTTCTACCACCGGCACCAGATTTAGTTTTATCCGGACATTCATAAACATTTATCTCAAAACTGACGGAACTCCATTTACGGATACCCCCGGCTATGAAACTATGCTTTTTAAGGATGAAGTAAAGGATAGAGATAAGAGATTACAACAGACCATTAGGATGGGTGATTATAAGAGACTCAGCGGAGGAGTGCTGATACCCACACCGACAAGCTTTGGATATTCGTATACCGGATATCAACCTATCAAATGGTCCCTCGATGATGTCTACTATGATACA
>JBBSAP010000173.1:0-6013 GCA_038252165.1 Bacteroidales bacterium
CAAGTATTTTACTTATTATTGGCTGCAGGCTGACTCTGATCATTGAAGAAAGCAGGAAGGGAGCCATCCCGATAAATACAATAAAACTTATAAGAGTCACTGTTGATACCTTTTCATACCACCTGGCATCGGTCAGATGTTCGTAATGATTATTTGTAACAGGACCAAGAAGGAGTATTGCTATTACTCTTAGAATATATACTGCTGTTATGACAATTGAAGTAATTACAGTAATGGTCATAATCCTGTAAAACAGATCGGGATGCTGAAATGCCCCGACAAAGATTGTCATTTCGGCAACAAAGCCGCTGAAGCCCGGAAGCCCAAGGGATGCAAGCCCGGCAATTACATAACAGACAGAAAGGAAAGGTATAACTTTCATCAGTCCGCCCATTTCATTTATCAACCTTGTATGAGTGCGGCCATATATCATTCCGATAAGGGCAAAGAATAAAGCTGTCATAAGTCCATGAGAGATCATCTGTATTATTGCCCCGTTCAGTGCCGTCTTGTTCATCATCAGGATTGCAAAAAGTACGAGTCCGCAATGGCTCACGGAAGAATAAGCATTGATATACTTGAGGTCCTTCTGAACTATAGCGCTGAATGCACCGTAAACAACACTTATCGTTGTCAGAATGATGAATATCCAGGCGAGTTCATGGGCAGCTTCGGGCATTAGAAAAATTGCAACCCTGAAGCATCCATAGCCCCCAAGTTTCATAAGTACTCCTGCATGCAGCATTGAAACAGCAGTGGGAGCTGATGAATGACCGTCGGGCGACCAGGTATGAAACGGGAATAATGCACCAAGAACACCAAAACCTACAAATGTCAGAGGGAAAAATATATACTGGGCCTTAATGGGAATCTTGATTTTAGATATCTCAAGGATATTAAAGGATGTCTGTCCGCCGTCAGGGGCCGAGTTAAAATGAATCCCAAGGATCCCTACAAGCAGCAGAGCGGAAGCTCCCATAAGCATCAGGGTGAGCTTCATGGCAGAATACTCCTTCGGACCGCTTCCCCAGATCCCTATCAGAAGGTACATCGGGATAACAGCAAGCTCATAAAAAAGAAACATTGTAAACAGATCGATAGAGATGAAGAAACCGAAAACGCCTGTTGCAAGGAGTATCAGCGATATAAAGAATTCTTTTGTAAGAAATTCCATTTCCCAGGAGGCAAATATCCCTGCAAAAACCACTACCGATGTGAGCCCTATCATTGCTACTGAAATGCCATCCACTCCAACAGCATAATGTATATTCAGGCTCTCAAACCAGACGATATCCTTAATAAACAGCATTTCAGCCGCATCACCGGCATGTCGGGCCGAAACATAAAGAAAAGTCAGAAGGGCTGACAGCAGCAATTGTATCCCCATGCCAATGCTCGCAACGATCTTTACCTGCCGAATATCCTTTGTCAGCACGATTCCGGTTATCGTAAGAACCGGGATTAAAACAAATAATGATAATATATTCATATTTTAAAATCGTTCTTTCTCTCTAACGCCACAAATAAATAATAATCAATGCCAGTAATATTGCACCCGATATAAAAACAAAAGCATATTTCTGAATCTGACCCGATTGAAAGGCTCTTATTCTGAAAGAGACTGTCTGAGTTACAGTGGCGATGGCATTCATCGTACCGTCAATAATATGCCTGTCGAACCAGGCTACCGGTTCAGAAATAAATCTGAAAATGATATTTTTTGTAATGAAAAGATATATTTCATCGACATAGAATTTATTATATGCCCATTTGTATGTGTATTTAAATGTCGCAGCCAGCTTTTCAGGAAGCTGACTCTTTTTCCCGTATAAAATATAGGCAATTCCTATTCCCAGAAGTCCAATCAGAACAGATGGTACTGCAACGCCCCATTCAATCTCAGCCTCAAGAACTTTACTATCGGATGTTACCAGCTTGCTGAAGGGAATAAATCCCGAGACGGCTGCTCCGGTCGCAAGTACAATAAGCGGTATTGTCATTGTTGCAGGAGCTTCATGAGGTGTGTGGTCGTAACTGGTTTCTTCTCCCCAGAAAATATTGAAATAAAGCCGGAACATGTAAAAAGCTGTGATACCGGCAACCGTGTACTCAACTGCGAACAGCAGCTTGTTATGGCTGAAAGCAGCGGCAAGTATCTCATCCTTACTGAAGAATCCCGAAAAAGGAGGTATGCCTGCAATTGTCAGACATGCTATCAGGAATGTTATATGAGTGATTGGCAGATATTTACGCAATCCTCCCATATCGTTCATATAATTACTGTGAACGGCATGAATTATTGCACCTGCACCCAGGAAAAGCAGTGCTTTGAACATAGCGTGGGTGAAAAGATGGAACATCGATGCCATGTATCCCAACCCTTCATGTCCCCCGTAGCCCGAAACCCCGAGAGCAAGCATCATATATCCTATCTGTGAGATTGTCGAATAGGCCAGGACCCGTTTAATGTCTGTCTGGACACAGGCGATTATCGCGGCAAAGAGTGAGGAAAACGCGCCGACCCAGGCAACAACGGTAAGGGCTGCCGGAGCAGCTAAGGCATAGATCGGGAACATTCTTGCGACCAGATATACACCTGCAACCACCATAGTGGCGGCATGGATAAGAGCCGAAACAGGAGTAGGGCCCTCCATTGCATCGGGAAGCCAGATATGGAATGGGAACATGGCTGATTTGCCTACACCTCCCATAAATACAAATATCATCGACCATGTCATTACTGAAAAACCCATGAACCCGATACCGGTTCCCTGAGATATGGCTGGTCCGGCAGGATCAGTAAGTGAAATAAAATCAAATGTTTTTGTGTTGAACGAAAGAATAAGGATACCTATCAGGAACCCCATGTCGGCAAACCTTGTAACTATAAAAGCCTTCTTTGAAGCCCTTACTGCTGACGGCTTCTGATAATAGAATCCGATCAGGAGATAGGATGAAATACCCACAAGTTCCCAGAAGATATACATCTCGAAAATGTTTGTGGCGAGAACAAGTCCAAGCATTGAAAAAGAAAAGAGTGAAAGGAAAGAATAGTATCGCTCAAAGCCTTTTTCCCCCTTCATGTAGCCAAGGCTGTAGATATGAACCATAAGGGATACTGTGGTTATTACAATGAGCATCATTACTGATATGGGATCAATGAGAACACCCATGTCAATATTTAGTTTATCGGTTAACTGCAGCCAGTTTATGTTATAAGCAATGATCTTTTGAAAAGCGCCGTCGATCCTTTCACTCTGAAAGAAATAAAGATATGCCGTTAAATAAGAAAGTGCTGTAATAACCGCCAGCCCGGCAGTACCAAGTAATCCTGATAGTTTTGGCTTGAGTTTATGGCCAGCCAGACCCAGCAGGACAAACATAAGGAAAGGAATAATGAGAATCGAGACCGTATAAGTAAAGTTGATCATAAAGGGTGTCTGAGTTGGATTATATTTATCAGTATTTCATCGTATTAATATCTTCAACATTGATCGTTGTGAATCGCCTGTAGATATTGATTATAATGGCAATAGCCACTGCAGCCTCAGAGGCGGCCACAGCAATTATGAAGAGAGAGAAAAAGAATCCTTCAAGCTTATGCGGATAGAGATACCTGTTAAAAGCAACAAAATTTATATTTACCGAATTAAGTATTAATTCGAGTGACATAAGTATTGTTATAAGATTTCTTCGGGTAATAAAGCCATAGACACCGATAAAAAACATTATCGCGGCAAGGACGAGAAAATATGTCAGAGGTATCCCGGTATTCATATTATTTCTGTTTAGTTGTTTGTGACTGTGAATTTTCAGGGCTTGCTTTCTTTGCTATTACAATTGCTGAAATCATCGCAGCCAGAAGCAGTATTGAAATCACTTCAAATGGAAGGACATAGCCATCTTTGCCGACGGACAGGAGAGATCTGCCTACAAGGTGCATGTCAACCTCCCTGGAAGCTTCAGTTGTAGCTGAAAACTTAAAATCAAGAATTGTAATTATTGTAACCAGGGCACCTGCAATTGAAGCAAGTGCAGAGAAAAGCGATTTCTTCCATTCCACAGGTTCAAATTTCTGATTTATATTACTTGTAAGTAGAATGGAAAATATTATCAGCACCACAATACCGCCGGCATAGAGAGTAAGCTGCACTGCAGCAAGAAACTGGTAATTAAGCATGAAATAGAGTCCGGCGGTTGATATCAGAACGAAAAGCAGGTAAGCAGCTGCTCTTAATATCCTCCTGCTGGTAACCGTCAGGATGGAGCAGACTATTATTACGAAAGAAAACAAGAGAAACATTATTTGATTCGAGGTCATTTCTCAACTCCTTTCATTAATTGTGAACCGGGTTTATTTAACTGTTTTATCAGAAGATCCTTGTTAAAGACAGCATGTTCAAATTTTCCGGAAAAGTCCAGTGCATCGAAAGGACAGGTCTTTACGCACAACCCGCAGAAAGTACACTGGCCCAGCCTGTAAATATGCTTATCAAGTATCTTCTTTTTCTTGCCGTCTGCGGTTTCAATTATTTTGGAAATTACCTCAATTGTCGAGTTTGGACAGTTAATCTGACATATTCCGCAGGCGGTACATTTATGTTCATTTTTATCGTTATGAGGCATTATTACCTCTCCCTTTGCCCGGTCGAACATCACAAGATCTTTCCGGTTTTCAGGATACTTTTGTGTTACAATGGCGCGTGGCCTGAAAAAGTAGGATGCTGTGACTTTCATACCCTTCAGAAGCGACCAGACACCTGAAACTATATCCTTCAGATAGTTTATTATACTTCTCATTCCGAGATATATATTTAATACTTTCAAATTTTCTAAACCCACCCCTAGCCCCTCCACCACAAATCTTCCCTGCAATCTGGCTCCTCCCTGAAATTAGCCACCGGCTAATTTCTTAACGGTCGGCCCCCCAGGAGGGGATCTTATAGGATTTTCTTATCTTTTATCTTTTCACTTTTCTCTTTTATCTTTTTACTTTTCTCTTTTATCTTTTAGAAATGCCATCCCATCAGGACTATAAATGCCATAACCAAAACATTAACAAGATTTATGGGGAGCAGATATTTCCATTCAAGAGTAAGCAGCTGATCAATCCTCAACCTGGGGAATGTCCATTTGAACAACATTATGAACCAAATAATAATAAAAGTTTTTCCGAAGAACCACACAAACGGCGGAATAAAATCCATTATCCTGTTGAATCCGTCCCAGGCACCGATATGAAATGGCATCCATCCGCCAAAGAAAATGGTGGCAGCGATTGATGCCACAATGAACATATTAATGTATTCAGCGAGGTAGAAGAAGGCAAATTTGATTCCCGAATACTCAGTATGGTAGCCGGCAGTAAGTTCAGATTCAGCTTCAGCAAGATCGAAGGGCCCGCGGTTAGTCTCGGCTGTACCTGAGATAATATAAATTACAAATGCAATAAAAGCAGGGATGTGTCCTTTGAAAATAAACCAGCCGGTTCTTTGAGATTCAACAATTTCTGACAACTGCATGGATCCGGCAAGAATTACAACAGTAATAATGGACAGTCCGATCGACAGTTCATAGCTTACAATCATTGCTCCGCTTCTCATTGCCCCTAAAAGGGAGTATTTGTTATTGCTCGACCATCCGGCCAGAAGGACTCCGATAACACTCATCGATGAAACTGCAATTACATAAAATACGCCAATATTAAAGTCTATAGCGTGCAGTCCTTTCCCGAAAGGGATAGCAGCCAGTACCATAAAATTCACTATAATTACAATGTATGGCGCAAGGTTAAACAAAAAACTGTCGGCATTTTTTATTGGGATCAGCTCTTTGAAAAGCAGCTTTATCAGATCGGCAACTGTCTGGAAAATCCCAAATGGGCCAACCCTGTTGGGGCCAAGCCTGTTCTGGATGAATGCGCATACTTTCCTTTCGGCATAAACCAGGAAAAGTCCGATAACTGCATAAAAAAGCAGGAAAAGAACTCCCACGATTACCATTTCCGTAACAG
>JBBSAP010000174.1:0-5962 GCA_038252165.1 Bacteroidales bacterium
AGATTACAACAGACCATTAGGATGGGTGATTATAAGAGACTCAGCGGAGGAGTGCTGATACCCACACCGACAAGCTTTGGATATTCGTATACCGGATATCAACCTATCAAATGGTCCCTCGATGATGTCTACTATGATACAAGAGACCTGAATATTAACTCTGTATCGCTATTCAGGTATGGAGAGGTTTTATTGAATTATGCTGAAGCAAAGGCCGAGCTAGGAACCCTGACCGATGAAGAATGGTCTCTTACAATAGGAAAACTCAGAACACGTGCCGGCATCACAGAAGGCTTGACAACAAAGCCGATCCTGGCAGACCCATATCTGGTGACAAATTACTTCCCTGACTTAACTGATCCGGTAATTCTTGAGATCCGCAGGGAAAGAGGTATCGAATTGTGTATGGAAGGTTTCAGGTTCTATGATTTGATGCGCTGGAAGAGGGGTGAACTGCTGACAATGGAATGGAACGGGATCTATGTGCCGGAACTCATCACTCCTATGGATGTGAATGAGGATGGAATACTTGATGTTGCCTTTTACCAGGGAACGAAACCATCACCGGCAGTATCAGGTGTTACTTACATAAATGTTTCTGAAACGAGCGGAGGTAAACCAAATTCACAAAGATTGAAAAATGATACATATGGTGAATTGGTCTGGCTTAACACAATAACCCGAAAATGGGAAGATAAGATGTATTATTATCCAATACCTGAGGCTGACAGGCTGATGAATACAAACCTGATACAGAATCCGGGATGGTAATGTAATTCAGCTTATTTTCAGTAACCTTTTTCAAAGCTCCTTTTATCAGATCATCAGGATAAAAGGAGCTTTTCAATTTCTTCCCAGGAGTTTACCCTTTTGTGTTTTGTATCTTTTACCAACATATTATGAGGCTGGCTGAATAATATTGTCCTGCCATCGAAATGATCGAGGTTTTTAAAGTGGTCATCGATCATTATATCTGCCTTTATGATATTCTTATTACCACAAAACACAAGTTGCTTCCAGGAGATAAAAGGAAAGTTATCATGCATCCATAGCTGTTTATCTGTAAGACAATAAGGAAATTCCGTAGCAAGGGAGACAACAAGGATTTTATAATGATCATTTAGTTTCACTAGTGCTTCACGACTGCCTTTCATAACCGGCAGATCCCTGAAAAAGCCCGGTGTGCTTACCCATCTGCGCTGATTCTTAAAAGCTTCTTCCTCAAGAAGCCCGGCAATATCCTTTAAACTCAGCCTTTGACCGGTCTCCTGTTCATGCAGTTCGAAAAACCTGGTGTATACATCAGCCAGGACGCCGTCCATATCCACTAATATAAGTTTTTTCATACTTTTTTATAATTGTCGTGCAGTCGTGCAGTCATGCAGTCATGCAGTCGTGCAGTCGTGCAGCCATGCAGCCATGCAGTCATGAAGTCTGCCCTGAAACTTGAAATGTCAAAAAAACGAAAAAATAATTGACAAAATTCCGATGGTTTTCTTGCTCATCAGTTTATTTTTGATTTTAAGGATTTTTAAGGTTTAAAAGTAAAAAAAGCAGGATCATTATGGCTTATTGAGTTCGATTTAATTTACTTTTACCTGCTCATATGCCGTCATAACCATATGAAAAGTGTTTCAGTATTAATTTAAGAACAATGAAGAGAATAATAAAAATTTTAAAAAACCCTCAATTTCTCCTGTCGCTGGCTTCAGTCAAGGTCCTTATTCTTGCAACCGGCCTGGTTATTAATGGTCAGTCAGCTAAGAATAAGGCGGTACGGCTTGAAAGGCTCGATGAACAGCACAAGGTAAATGTATATATCAATGGTTCATTATTTACAACATATCAATATCCGTCTGATTTCGAGAAGCCTTTTCTCTTTCCTGTTTATGCACCGGACGGATCAGTTATTACCAGGGGATTCCCTCTTGAACCTCGCCCGGGAGAACGGGTGGATCACCCGCATCAGGTAGGAATATGGTTTAACCATGGAAATATTAACGGACTTGATTTCTGGAATAATTCATCCGCTATTCCCGCAGATAAGAAGGAATCCTACGGACATATTGCAGTTCAGAAGATCATCAGGGCTGAAGACGGGAA
This sequence comes from Bacteroidales bacterium, assembly GCA_038252165.1. Classification (GTDB taxonomy): domain Bacteria; phylum Bacteroidota; class Bacteroidia; order Bacteroidales; family VadinHA17; genus LD21. Next base: position 2,104 of record JBBSAP010000174.1, read on the forward strand.
GATTGGGATCCTGGAAGTTTCATCTGACTGGAAAGATAGCAAAGGATTTACTCTCCTGACAGAAAATACGGAATATGTATTTTCAGCCCGGAAGACTTCAAGAACGATCGATCATATTACGACCCTTACTGCAGTAAATGGCCCTGTAACAATCACCGACAACAAAGAGGGTCTCTTCGCGATAAGGGTGGACAGAGCCTTTGAGATGCCATCAAATGAATCACTTATATTTACTGATGAGAAAGGTAATCCCACAACTGTTAAAGCCACAGATAACACAGGTGTTACAGGTATGTACACCTCAAGTCAGGGATTGAAAGGTGATGCTGTATGGGGAACCAGGAACAACTGGGTATTGCTTACAGGGGTGAAAGATAATACTACGATCACTTTTGGCATTTTTGATCATCCAAAAAATCCGGGGTATCCTGCATATGCACATGCAAGGGGTTACGGACTCTTTTCAGTGAATAACCTTGGTCAGAATTCATATGATCCGAAACAGGAGAAGAAAGTCTGGAATCTGGCAAAGGGAGAATCGATTACGCTGCGCCACAGGTTTTATGTTCAGTCGGGAGCTGAGCTGACACCTGAAAATGCTGATAAGATATTTAAACAATTTTCGAAAATATATTAAACCCCAATCAAAATGAAGAAAATCAACATGTTCAAGACCGTATTAGCCTTTATGGCTGTTCTGCTATTCTTCTCATTAACAGTTGTCACATTTGCGGCTCCACCTAAGCAGATGTATTATGAAATAAAAATTTACAGGATCAAAGATCCGGGTCAGGCAGGTGTAATTGATAAATACCTGAAAGAAGCCTTTATTCCGGCTATGCACCGTGCCGGGATAAGCAAAATTGGCGTTTTCAAGCCTGTTGAAGCTGATACTGCATATGGAAAACTGATTTATGTATTCATTCCATATAAGACTACTGATGAGTATTTTAAACTAGTTACTTTACTTGAAAATGATAAAGTATATCAATCAACCGGTAAGGATTTTATTGATGCCCCATATAATAATCCGCCGTTTGTCAGATATGAAAGTATCCTTCTCAAAGCTTTTACGGGAATGCCTCAGTTCAGGCCACCTGTATTTGATACACCTGTAGGAGACAGGATATATGAATTACGCAGTTATGAAAGCGCAACTGAGGCTAAAGCTGCAAAAAAGATTCAAATGTTCAACGAGGGTGGCGAAATTGGAATATTTGAAAGTATAGGCGCCAATGCTGTTTTTTGGGGTCAGGTTATACTGGGTAGCAATATGCCAAGACTTATGTATATGACAACTTATTCAGATATGAAATCACATGACGAGCATTGGACTTTATTCAGAAATCATCCTGACTGGAAAACACTTTCATCCATGGAAGAATATAAAAATTCAACCTCAAAAACAAATGCTTTTCTTTTGCACCCGACATCATACTCGGATTTCTAGTTATTTCTTAACCCTTCCGGCCCCTTCCCTGCAGACTGGCTCTTCGCCAGAGGCTTTTTTAGACATCCTCTTGGTGCTCAATCCTCTTAAACTTTAAGGGAAGGGGTTGGGGATGGGTTAATGTTCTGTTTAAAGTTCAGCAGGCATATTCAATTTGGTAAGACCTGCATCAACTTCGTCCTGTGTCATTTCGTGATCGGGCAGGTTGTTTTCGAAATACTTCTCATAAGCTGAAATGTCGAAATGACCATGACCGCTCAGGTTAAAAAGTATCGTCCTCGAAACTCCCTCCAGGTCGGCCTTCCTAGCCTCATCAAGAGCTCCGGCAATTGCATAGTTTGATTCCGGAGCTGGAAGGATACCTTCATTTCTTGCGAAAAGCACCCCGGCTTCAAAGCATTCCCTCTGCATCTTTGCCTTTGCCTCTACAAATCCGTCTTTCAGGAGCTGGCTTACAAGAACTCCCGCCCCATGGTAACGCAATCCGCCCGCATGTATCTTTTCGGGTATGAAATTATGTCCTAGGGAGTACATGGGAAGTAGCGGAGTCATACCTGCTGAATCGCCAAAGTCATACATGAATTTTCCCTTAGTCAGTTTCGGACATGAAGAAGGTTCAACTGTCACGAACCTTGTTTTCTTTCCTTTTGTGATATTTTCACGGATGAAAGGGAAAGAAATTCCTGAAAAATTTGAGCCTCCGCCAAAACAACCGATAACCACATCAGGGTAATCGTCAGCCTTTTCCATCTGAATCAAAGCTTCCTGTCCTATTATAGTCTGATGAAGCGAAACATGATTAAGCACGCTGCCGAGGGAATATTTGGTATAGGGATCTTCAGCTGCTATTTCCATCGCTTCGGAAATTGCAATACCAAGACTTCCCGGAGAATCAGGATCCGATTCAAGAACCTTCCTGCCTGATACGGTCATGGTGGACGGAGATGGAACTACTTTGGCACCATAGGTATTCATCATGAGTTTGCGGCCCGGTTTCTGGTCAAAACTAACCTTAACCATAAATACGAGCAGTTCAAGTCCGAAGTGCTGGCAGGCGAAACTCATTGCGCATCCCCATTGTCCGGCTCCGGTTTCTGTTGTCATCCTCCTGACTCCCTCCTTCTTATTATAATAAGCCTGAGCAATTGCTGTGTTGGCTTTATGGGAGCCTGAATAATTGCCTCCCTCGTACTTATAGTAGATCCTGCTTTTGGTACCAAGTGCTTTCTCAAGGTTATTAGCCCTGAACATGGGAGAAGGACGATAAGTTTTGTAAAGGTCAAGAACCTCCTCCGGTATGTCAATGTACCTCTCAGCCGACACCTCCTGTTTTATAAGTTCCATCGGGAAAACGGCAGCAAGAGCTTCGGGCCCTATAGGTTTGCGTGTTGCGGGATTAAGGGGCGGCAATGGCTTATTTGGCATGTCTGCCACGATATTATACCATTGACGAGGCATTTCCTCTTCGCTTAGTAAAATTTTTGTGATCTTTTTCATCGTTTAATTATTAAGTGGTTTTAAGAAGTCCAAATAAAAAAGGCATGCTGTGAACAGCATGCCTTTACGGGTAAATATCTTATAGATTATATAACGGCCTTATTCACAGCTTAAATTTTCGAGCTGCGCCAGGACCAGATATATAATGTTCCAATTTTCATGACGTCAAAAATAACTAAAAAGTTTAAATTCCAAGAAAAAAGTGAGTTTTTTTTGAATTTAATAAGTATATGCCTCTATTCCTTTATGATTTAAAGAAGAAGTGCTCTCCATCTTTACCATCAGGCAGTGAAGAGGTTGAAGTTTTTTTCTTTTACCACCGCACCGACTCTTCGCAAATCGTCAAAAAATCCGGGATAGGATTTGGCTATGCAATGCGAATCCTTTATATATACTGTATCTGATGCACCCAATGCTGCAACAGCTGCGGCCATTGCAACACGGTGGTCATCATGAGAGTTTACTCTTGCTCCTTTGACCTTTCCTCCGGTAACGATCAGATAATCATCTTTCATTTCGACCGTTATGTTCATTTTACCAAACTCTTCAGAAAGTGCAGATGCCCGGTCACTTTCTTTATGGACGAGCCGGGAGACGCCTTTTAGTTTAGTAACACCCTCGCAATAAGATGCAAGTGCAACAAGAGGTGGGAAGAGATCGGGCGAATCCGTGGCATCAAATTCAAAAGCTTTAAGATCAGATTTTGATACCTCTATAGTACCTTCAGAAATCTTCATATTTGCACCAGCTCTCTCAAGAGCTTTAAGTATCCCAATATCACTCTGATAGCTGTCTGTCCGCAAACCGCTGACTTTAATATCTCCGTTTATTGCTCCTGCCACAAGAAGAAATGATCCGCCGCTCCAGTCACTTTCGATCTCGTAAGTCACCGGAAGGTATTTCTGCTGTCCC
>JBBSAP010000175.1:0-5897 GCA_038252165.1 Bacteroidales bacterium
AAGCATTTTTACTAACGGCCCGGCAATATGGGGAGGTTGTGTTACCCGACGCAAGCACCGGGCAGAGTCTTGGTACTTTAGCCAGAAAGCTGTCACGGTGCAAGGAGGATATGGCGCACTTTTTGCCGTCATGGTACAAATTTTATTGAGTACTGGCGCAATCGTGGTACAATTTTGATCGGAGCCGCGAATTTATCCCCGGTTACAAAGTTAGGGGAGGGCACTGGCGCAGTGTCGCGGTACAAACTATCTCGGAGCCAGAAATTTATCACGGTGCAGGATTTAAATTGCGTGCAGATGAGCGTGTCCGGGTGCATGAACATTACAAATTTGTCTTGGGTGCAGGAGCAAAAGCAAAAAGTGTGACAAACAACTTACCCATATTGTCCGTGTTAGCATTTCGGGCCAATATTAAAACTGTCAATGTTTCCTGATCTGTCAGTTAAATGATATCTGAATCGTTGGTTCTTAAAAGTCTTTATAGCTGATTTAATTCTTTTTGCTTCTTTTGTTCCTCAAGTCTTTGCTTTACTTTGATTGCAATATCTTCACATTCAGTTATTTTATCAAGCAACTTAGTGTTTTTTGATTCCATAACGAAATAAGAATCTGAAGCTGCATCTGAAAAGCTATCACTTCCATCGGTGTATTCGTATCGAACATATGTCTGAGATATTGCCTTCACGAATTCGTTTTCCCAGATGTGTTTTTCGTCTATTTTAAGTAACTGTGATTTCTTTCTCATTGCATCATTTTCAGGTGCTTCGTTTTTTATTCCAAGTGGTGTTTTCCACTGATTATTTATAGTTGACTTACCTTCACCATATTTTTCTTTGAACCCACTTTCTATTTTGTCCTCCTGGTTACAGCTTATCTTATACAGGGTATCTTGGTAAAACTTTAATTCAAAACTCATTAACTCAATGTCACCAATATAATATTGAAATATATTTATTGCTCTTATTTTGGGACAACCAAAAATTTCCCTTTCCAGTAAATCATCTTTCAGGTAACTGTTAAGTGTATCATATTTGACTTCTTTAATAATTAAGTCAAAATATTCTCTGTTAAAGGTTCCCGAAATATTTCCATTCTTGTCAAATGTGAAGTCTGGATAATTTGCTTCATAACCTTGATATTTTGGCATTTCTTTGTATTGTGTTTCCTTGAACCTTCTACTGTCTTTTCTGATTTCGTCCTTTATAATCTTCAATGCTTGTGAACGGGTTGTTTCACCAATTTTAAATGCAGCTATACCTTTCATATTTCTGGCTGCAAAATAACCTGCTGTATCAGGTACATTATTTACAATCGTATTTTTCTGCGATGATGGATTGCTACATGAAAAGAACCCGAAGCAAATTATTAGCAGGCTTACAGTTAAATTCTTCATAGTTGGGCAATTTAAGTTTAAATTTAAATATTCAAAATTATTTATTATACTGGATATTAACGACTTATAACAAGCTTGTGGAATCTACAGATAATTAAAGTTGTATAGTATTTTGTATCTGGATTGTCAAGTGAAATTATGCTTTTCAGTTAGCATTTCGGGCCAATTTTAAAACTGTCAATAGTTAGTAATTTTTTCTGTGGTAGTCAATTAAATGATTTTAATGTCACAGTACAATTTTGATCGAGGATTGGAATTGTCTTGGTAGTGTTAATTCGTTAACAATATCGGTTTTGTATTGCTGCTAAAATCTTGAAATCAGATATACTATTATGGAAAAACTTAAGGATATTGCACTTATTATTATTGCAATTATCGAAATAGTCCTTGTGCTTCTGTAATGACTTATACTTGACCGCAGATTCTGAATTTCAAGATCAAGTTTTGTTTCGTTTTTTTCTTTTTCAAGCAATTCTTGAAATCCTGAATTCAAATCATCCTTACATTCTTGTGTATAACCTCCAAATCGAATATGTTTTTTTCCCTTGTCTGTGATAATCAATATATTTCTATGACCTGACATTTCAGTCATATGCAGGACATCGTCTTTATCCATTTCTTTCAGATACTCGTTAAAATCAGAAAACGGTACATGTTCCTGCTTAAGCTCTCTATACACAAAATCTGAAGTCGTAGGTTTATTGGTCTCAGATATATATTTTAAGATACTATCCTTAAGATTTGCAATTTCCAGAAGAGGAAATGTGAACTGTGGAATATCTTTATTTTCCATCATTATTGTTTTTAAGTTGAATCTACGAATTATCTAAGTTACAAAGAATATTGAATCCCGATTGTGAAATTTTACTTTTTCAGTTAGCATTTCGGGCCATTAGTTTTTGTTACGGATTTGTCACGCTATGTGTAAATTGTCCCCGTAGTTGCACTTAGGCCTGAATGCTAACTTGTTTATAGAAGTAGTAAAAATACTGAATTTATGCCGAAATTGTGCGATAGCGTTATGTTTTTGACTTCTGGGAAAATTCGTCCTCATCAAGCTTCCCGTCTAACCAATCCCTGATACGGGAATCAGTTGGTATTTCAACATTCGTTGTATAGTAATCGCTTGCCAGAAACTCACACTGGCTGATCCCTGCTTCAATCAAATCTCCATAAGCATAATCAAACGATAAAAGCATCAAAAGCGATACATAAAAACCATGATTCGTCACTTCTTCAACAACCGAATCCCTCTTTCCTGCAACCTCCTCAAACACTCCTTTTATAAATTTCAATTTGCCTTCTGTTATCTGCTCTTCCCCTGCCACCGCTACATATATCCTCATTTTGTTATCAACACCACCTAATCCTCCCGAAATCATATCCATCGGAAAATCTAAAAGATCATTCTCAATCCTGAACCTGCAATAATTAAGGGCAGCTATCCCGAAATCCCGATTATCCTCCGAAAGATCGTTCTCCTTTAAAATCGCCTCAATCTTCCTTAATGATTCAATGCTTCCATCCCTGGCAAGTATTGTAAACATCACCTTTGGATCCTTCCTATCAGAAGGTTGCAAAGTTTCATCCTCAAGATACCGGAAAAATTCCGATAAAATATCCGGATGTATCTTCTCTTCAATAATCCTTATTTCATCACCTTTCCCGTTTCTATTCTCTGTTTTCATAATAATTTCTAAAATTGAAGTGAGTTAGAATATTGAAATCACTCTGTGGACATTATTCCTTAAAAACCTCCTTTACAGCTTCAAGCTTTCTGCCCATTAATCTGTATGTCACCGGAATCGGACCAAAATAAAACCTGAATAATACATCCTCAGCTTCAGATATGCCTGAAATAACTTCCGGAGGCATACTAATAACGAACTTGTCCTCAATCCACGTCCGCGTATCAATATCGGTCGAAAAAGCCGTCCGTACACCGGTAGAATCCGATGTTGTAAAATCCGGGACATTTGTCTCACTCTCCGATCTTAACTCCGATACCGGATTCTGAAGTGTCAGCTCATACCTCCTCCCACCTGCTTTCATAAACCCCGATCCGTCAACCTTAAAACTCGATGATAACCTGGAAATGACAAAATAACCATTTACTTCTTCATGATCCCTTGAAAATGTTTTCGCCAGGACTACCTTCGCTGTCCCAATCTCCAACCGCCTCTCTTCCGGCTTAATAATTATCCTTACATACTTCTTCGTGTTATCCCTGAATTCATCTTCGTAACTATATACTTTGTTGTACTTTATCATACCACACGATACTGCTGTCAATGCGGTTGCTGTCGTGACTAACAGGATATAATTCTTCATTATAGGTGGTGTTAAAATTATAAATATGAGCCTCGTCTGCTAATCAGACTGTTTTTTGCTTTTACCAATCACCTGCCACCAATTCATGACAGGCTCTCCCAAAAGGGTATCCTTATTAGTACTTTCGCCTTTTTCCTTTCGCCTTTTTCCTTTTTTCTTTTTCCTTTTATCTTTTATCTTTTATCTTTTATCTTTTGTCTTTTGTCTTTTTACTTTTATCTTTTATCTTTTATCTTTTACCTTACATCCAAATCCTCAATCGGACTCCTTACCGCTACCAGGTTCCTCCGGCTTACATGTGTATATATCTCAGTCGTCCGGGTACTTTTATGACCCAGCAATTCCTGTATGTACCTGATATCAAGCCCACTCTCGTGAAGATGTGTTGCATAACTGTGACGTAAACTGTGCACACCCACATCCTTCTTTATCCCTGCTTTCAGTAATGCATTCTTAAACACCCTGTAAACACTCTCCGAAGAATACCTGCCCCCTGTCTGACCTTCAAAAAGATATTCCCTCGGCCTGAATCCGGGCATATATTCATCTATCTTTTCCCATACTTTAACTGAAACCGGCACTATCCGGTCAATCCCTCCCTTGGCTTGCCTGATATGCAGAATTCCACGCTCACGATCCAGATCAGGAAGCTTTATATTCGTAACTTCCGACCTCCTTAAACCGCACGAATAGATCATCCATAATAATAGCTTATGCTTAATATTCCGGGTTGAATTCAGGATCCTGCTTACTTCATCCTTCGAAAAGACCTTTGGCAATGCCCTTCTCCTGCGCGGCCGTTCAAAAAACTCCGGATCTACCTTACCCTTGCCCGAAATAGTGTAAAACGTCTTAATTGCCGATACCATCTGGTTCTGATATGCCGGCGAATACCCAAGCCTGATAATGAAGTTGTAAATGAACCTCGAAATCTCATCCTCAGTTATTTCAGAAGGGTCCTTATCACTGAAATACCTGAAGAATAATTCAAGCATCGACAAATATGATTCCCTTGTCCTGGTGCTGTAACGGTTCTCGTCAAGATGCATTGCCAATAAATCGAGGCCATTAAGCGCTTTGCTTCCAAGAGGCCTTCCTCTGATCTCATCGCCGGTCTCCTTCCTTTCGTTAAGCAGCTCCTGATTGACTGCCTGCTTCGTTACATTAACCTCAATTCCCCTGCCTGCAAAATAATCAGCCATCGAATCACATGTCAGCTTTGACCATTGCAGCAGCCACTCATTCCTCTTCTTGTCATAATAACATTTCCCGTAACTCTTCATTTCACCGATCCACTCCCGGTCATACCTCCCCAGGAACTTTATTATGAGCAACCCTTCCTTCTCACTTATCCTGAATTCAACTGGACTAAAATTACCGTGCTCAGAAGTGAAATGCCTTTCTTTCTCCTCTTCTTTTTTTCTGCCGGCAGTTACAACAGTTCTTTCCGGAGGAATATTGTCAGATTCCTGCTCACCTGGTAATTCTATATTAGGTGAAATGATTACGTTGCTTCCGGGATCAGGCTGGATTTTGGTCTCCACTGTTAATCCTTCCCTGCCGACAAGAAAAGATATATCTATATTGGCAGCATCTTTCAAAGTTCTCAGCACAAGCTTCAGATTCTCCTCATGATCAGTCACATAAAAGCACCTGTGCGTTTTGCTGAAAACTGATCCCGGAATTGTTTTGACAAGCTCCTTAAGCTTATCATCATATTTGAAGAACAGACCAATACACCATTTATCACGGTGAAAGATCCTTTTTAGAACTATATTCTTTTTCAACGGTAAAAAAATTAGTCAGCACGAGAAAACAGGTAATAAATATAGTAAAAATTCTGCTTATTCTCCACAAAACAACCAGATTTTTTTATCGACTCTATGAACGCCCTTTAATCAGTGCTCTGAGCGATAAACCCGCCCCCAGCGCGGGGCAGGCTATCCAAGGAGGGAATCCAATACCACTTTTATCTTTTTCCTTTTGTCTTTTATCTTATGCGTTTCGCCCTGTGCCCTGCAATCAGTGCTTTGAGCAACAACCCCACCCCCAACCACGTCTTTTTCCTTTCGCCTTTTTCCTTTCGCCTTTTATCTTTTGTCTTTTATCTTTTGTCTTTTATCTTTTGTCTTTTATCTTTTGTCTTTTATCTTGTGCCCTTCGCCCTGAACTC
>JBBSAP010000176.1:0-5883 GCA_038252165.1 Bacteroidales bacterium
CGGGTCGTAGAAGAATTGAAGCAATTGATACTAAAACAGGTGCTACAGAAACGGAAACCAAACAGAAAATATGATCGGCGCACAAAACAGGGAAAATATCGAAAATATAAATAAATATGTTATGTTAGCACCATTACTCCCCCGGGGAGGGAGGGGCTTAAAACATAGACCAGAAGTTTTTTAGCCCCCTTCTCTCCCGGGAGAAGGAGGTTGGGGGAAGAGGCCGACTATTAAAGAGAAAAATGAGTGTACTCAAAAAAAGAAAAGTAAAATAAAAACTCAATGAAGACATTACTTACTGGTAAGACTAAAGTAGTTATTATAGATACAGGTGGACCCGTAATAATAATTGGAGAATCAATTAATCCAACCCGTCGTAGAAAGCTCGTTACTACATTGCAGGAAAATAATTTTGCTTATCTGCTTGAGCTGGCAGAGAGTCAGATCAGGGCAGGCGCTGATGTACTGGATGTCAATGTAGGCTTTCCGGGTGTTGATGATGTCAGGCTTCTTCCTGAAGCCGTGGTGGCGATCCAGGAAAAGTTCGACATCCCTCTTTGTCTCGATTCTCCGAATCCAAAAGCCATTGAAGCTGCACTGAAAGTATCAGTTGGCAAATGCCTTATAAATTCTGTAAACGGAAAGGAAGAATCAATGATGGCCCTGCTTCCTGTTGCAAGGTATTATGGAGCTTCTGTTATTGGTTTATGCATGGATGATGATGGTATAACCAATGAACCTGAAAAACGACTGGCGATAGCTGAAAAAATTATTAACAGAGCCATAAGTTCGGGGATGAAAGCCGAAGATGTGATAATGGATCCTCTGGCTATGGCCGTCAGTGCAGACCCCTTGGCCTGCCTTGTCACACTCGAAACAATAAGACTGATTCATTGTAAACTGGGTCATAATATTACACTGGGCTCGAGCAATATTTCGTTTGGATTGCCCGACAGGGAATCACTTAATGCTGCCTTTATGGCTCTTTCCATCCAGGCAGGCCTGACATGCCCGATTGCAAATCCGGAGAAGATTACATCGATGGTAAGGGCTACAGACCTTGTACTTGGGAGAGACGATTTTGCAGTCAGATTTGTGGAGTACTTTCAAAGCCATGCATGACTGTTATTCTTTTACAAAATAGCTGAAGAAATATGTCAGGTATCAAACCAGCCCGAAGATGGCAACCAGCTTTTTATCCTTATAAAAGAGTGGACTTTGTCAGCCGCTTTAAAGCAAGGGTTGAACTGATGGTAAAAGGTCCGTTGTGGGGTTGCAGGATGTGCGGGAACTGCCTTTTGCAGGAGACTGCTTTTATCTGCCCGATGGAATGTCCCAAAGGCTTGAGAAATGGGCCCTGCGGGGGCATAACTCCTGATAAGCGATGCTATGTGGATGAGACGAGAAAATGCGTCTGGTATTCAATTTATAAACGCGCACAGAAAACAGGTCGCGAAAAGACTCTTCTTGAAGTCCTTCCTCCCCTCGACTGGAAAAAGGTTGGCACTGAAACATGGGCAGATGTGCTGAGACAGGTCGGGAAAGTTGGAACCAGAAGATTCTTTGGATCCATTCTCTTAAAAGATACCGTGAAAAGGGACAAGATATGGGATTCGGTTTTCAAAACAGTCAGACAACCGGAATGGTGGAGCGGTGATTCAGAATATCATCCCCCAGGTTACAGCGAACCGGTCTCAAATCTGGAAAGACACCTGCGCGAAGGTAAGTTCGTCGTGGCCACAGAGGTCACTCCTCCAATCAGCGCGGACTCAGGGAAATTGATAAGCGACATAAAACTGGTTAGCCCTTATGTTACAGCTATTAATTTTACTGACGCTTCCTCTGCAAATCCAAAAATGTCGACTCTGGCTTGCTGTAAAACCGCCACGGACAATAAGGCTGAACCAGTCTACCAGATAGCAGCCCGCGACACTACAAGGACCGGGCTTCAGTCGAATGTGGTGGGAGCAGGTCAGTTCGGAATAAAAAATATTCTTTGTGTTACCGGAGATAATCCCATTGTCGGGCCTAACCCAACCAGTGATATGAATTTTGTCGATCTCGACTCCGTCCAGATGCTTTGGATTCTTAGAAGGATGAGGGATGAAGGGATCTACCTTGACGGACGAAAAATGAAACATACTCCGAAATTCTTTCTTGGGGCAGCTACTACTCCATTTGCATCAGATCCGGAATTACAGGCAATAAAGGACCAGAAGAAAGTCAATGCTGGCGCCCAGTTCTTTCAGACCAACCTGATATTTGAACCTGAACGACTTGATCTCTGGCTTGAACAACTTGATAAAAAGGATGTTCTCAACAAGGTTTATATAATGGTCGGACTGGTCCCTCTCAAAAGCCATAAAGCAGCTCTATACCTTCATCAGAGGGTTCCCGGTGTATATCTTCCGGATAATATTCTGAAGCGTATGGAAAAAGCAGGGGAAGGCTCCTCCGAAGAAGGTGTGCAGATTGTACTGGAACTTATCGATTCAATAAAGAACAAAAAGGGTATTAACGGAATTCACCTGATGACTCTCGGGTGGGAACCTATCGTTGGAAGGATTGTTACTGAATCAGGGTTATGCCCCCCAGTACCTTAAAGCCCCCCAACCCCCTGAAGGGGAAATTAAAAAGAATCGGGAGATTGACATACCATTTATAACTTTTCAGTTTAACATGATTAACTCGACATTTCATTTCAATTTTTCAGAGCTTAAACTAAATGTCGCTCAGATTGAGCAGGTAATGGGGTATAAGGAAGGTGAGTCCCAGGAGACAATTTCGGAACTGATCGGTAAATTGTTGAAAGAATCAGAATTATTGTCCAGCATAAAAGCAGAATTCAGGATCTTTCCAATTGAGAGCTTTGATGATCCTGGAAAATCAATCCTGGTAAATGGCCTTGTTTTCAATGTGAAAAAAATTGTGTACGGGCAGTTAAAAAAGGCCGGAGAGATTGCTGTGTTCTTATGCACGGCCGGACAGGAGATCGGTATCCGGAGCAGGGAAGCAATGAACGAGGGAGACCTTTTAACAGGATACGTCTATGATGTAATTGGCAGTGAAGCCGTGGAAGCAGCCGTCGATCTTATGCAAAATAATCTTCTGGAGGCAGCTGCCGCAGGAGGTAAAAAAATCACAAATCGATATAGCCCGGGTTATTGCGGATGGGATGTTGCTGAACAGCATAAGTTGTTTCAGCTTATGCCTGATAATTATTGTGGAATAAAGCTTAATAATTCTGCTTTAATGAACCCTGAAAAATCCGTAAGCGGATTTATAGGCTTAGGTGAACATATAAGATATAACCCGTATACCTGTCGTATATGCGACATGAAAGATTGTATTTACAGGAAGATAAAAGACAAAAGACAAAAGACAAAAGACAAAAGGCAAAAGGAACCCAATATTGATTCCCTCCTGGGAGAGCCTGCCACGACCTTGAGTAATTACATCCCTGATTTGTATTTCTCGAAAGCTTCTGCAATTTTAGCATCCATATGATTCCCGGCATGAACCAGAATCCTGTATCTCAGGAAAAGGTTAGTCCCTTTCTTCAAAAAGGTCTCCTTATCATCAGCCGGCCAGTACATTGGAGTGGGCGACATAAACCCGTAATCACGGGTAAACCAGGGAGAAGGATACCACGGGTTTGAAGGATGCTGCATGATTGCCAGCCCTTCAATTGAAGTTCCTCTATGGCCATAGAAGTCAATCCATGGAGAAGCTTTGCCGAATGTATCCTTTTCACTTCTGGCTCCCTCAGCATTTATCATTGTTCCTCCGTTTGTTACTGCCAGATCAGCCGCCATCCTTGCACTGAACAGGGAATGGTTGGTTTTAAGGATATGAACATCCATCATCATTTCCATGGTGATCTCAGCATCGATCTGTGTTACCGATGCCGACGGAGCAGTGATAATGAACTTACGGGTATCCTTCACTGGCGATAGTGCTCCCGGACGGCTCCAGATACATTCATCAGTTATCACTACCGAATCGCCGCCCTGTTTTTCAACCTGGGCATTGACCGATATAATTCTCCCGCGTTCCAGCCCCTCCTGCCAGTAATTGCCTCCGTTTACAAGATCGCATCCGAAAAATAGCGATGTATGATGAGGGTATACTGCATTCCTCATTGAAGTGACCGATCCGCCAGATACAGGTCCGTTTACAGGGTAAAAAAACGGATATTTTTCATCCTCTGAAAAGATATAGCTGGTAAAGAATTTTCCGTCGATCGTGACATCTATTTTTGAACCGGATTTTACAGCAGTGATTTTTGCCCCCGGTAAAGATAAAGTAATCATAACGCCCATGAGTAACATCAGGACATTCAGTATCAGCTTTCTCATGATATGGATGTTTAAAGCTTTATAAAATTTGTTCCGTAAGGAGCTCGCTGCGGCCGTGAAAGCAGACTATTGGCCTCGGCATCACCAGTGAATCTCTCCGTAGCGGGATCCCAGGTAAGTTTTCTTCCAAGCTTCATTGCGATGTGTGTAACAAGGCAGACAGTGCATGCGCGATGGCCTGTTTCAACAGGTGAAACAGGTTCTTTGCGCGATTTGATACAGTCGAGCCAGTTACCGTGCTGTTCCCTGCTCTCATAAAGATGGATCTCATTCGGACCGATCACAGAAGTCAGAATTTTCGGATCGCTGGCATCAAGTGCCTTTAATTCCTGTCCCTGCGGAACAGGATCGCTTGGGGAAGCTCTGTATGCTCCCCGGGTAACAAATATCCATCCTTCAGTTCCTTCGTATCTGATACCGTTGGGATAACCTCCGCTCGTAAGCATTGTAATTCCGTTTTTGTATTCAGCTTTTGACATGAAGTCACCGTGAACATCCCATAGTCCTGATTTTGGGAACTGTGCCACTGCTTCTATTGAAACAGGGCCGGTAAGTTCAGTATCCATTCCCCATGCAGCTGAATCAAAATGATGCTGTCCCCAGCCGGTTATCATACCTGCCCCAAACTGTTCGCATCTCAGCCACCCGGGACGGTCGGTGATGCTGTTCTGTGGGTGAACTCTGATTTCGGTATAGTAAACTTCCGGGGTTGAACCAAGCCACGCGTCGTAGTTCAGGTTCTTTGGTACAGGCTGTTCAGCGGCTTCAGGACCTGAAGGATCTCCGGGAAGACCAATTTTAACTGTATGAAGCTTGCCGATCCGGCCGTTTCTTACAAGTTCTGCCGCAACCCTGAATTGGGCTGAGGACCTTTGCTGTGTTCCAACCTGCAGAATTACGCCCTTCTTTTTAACTATATCGCTGAGCAATCTACCTTCAGTTATTGTCAGTGATGTCGGTTTCTGGACATAAATATCCTTGCCTGCCAGGGCTGCCTCAATCGCAGGCTGGGAATGCCAGTGATCGGGGGTTGATATAATTACAGCATCAATGCTTTTATCAGCAATAATGTCGTGATAATCACCATATGTCTTTACATTTACATAACCCGGATTGCCAGTTTTTTTTGAGTAGTAATTTTCAATGAACTGTTTTCCTTTGGCAAGCCTGTTTGAATCGAAATCTGCAACAGCAACAACTTTTGCAGCATCGTACTTCAGGGTTTCATCCAGGTCGTGAGTCATGGCTATCCTTCCGAAGCCTATCTGACCAATATTTATCATATCGCTGGGCGGATTTTTACCAATTACTGATGAAGGAACAATAGTTGGAAGAATGATGGTTCCGGCCGCAGCTGTTATGGATGTGGTAATGAATCTTCTTCTTTTCATCCGTAAATAATTATTAAATTAAACAATATCAACATATTAAAAAAACAGATAAGAAGTTAAAATTTCATCCGCGTACTCGAGGTACAAGTGTTTGTGCTTATCTGTTGATGTCAGTTTCATAAGCGGGGATTAAC
>JBBSAP010000177.1:0-5868 GCA_038252165.1 Bacteroidales bacterium
GGAAGCTTTACAATTGAGAAATGCCAGGCGCTTCTGCTCGACAGTAAGTATTCGAAGATCCGGATTGAAGATATAAGCTCAGTTGTAGCCGAAACAAAATATGATAAGCTCGAAATAGAGAACATCAACAACCTTGTCCTTGATGCCGGGTATACTGACATAAATATAGGGAAGCTTACCAAAAGATTAAAATTTAACGGCGGATACGGCTCCATTACAGTTGAAAGGATCCCTGCCGGGTTTGAGCTGATTGAATCAGATTCACGGTATATTGGAGTCAGGTATGGGATCGAAAGTGATGCCAGCTATGAACTTGATGCCAGAACATCCTATGGTGACCTTAAGTTCGATGAAAGCAATTTCCAGCATCAGAGGCGGATTGTTGAAAACAACTCAAGCGAAACCACAGGTGTTGTCGGCAAGGATAGTTCTCCGGCAGCCAAAGTAAGGGTAACTGCTTCATACGGATCTGTTAAGCTATATTGAAAAGAAGGGATACTAATGGACAGAATCAGAGGGACATAATAACATGTCCCTTTATTATTTAGTAATCCAGCTCCACTACTGTAATTCCTGATCCACCGAGATCAATATTCTCATCTCTGTAGGATTTGACAATATTCATTGTTGACAGATATTCCCTGACGAGCTGACGCAGGATGCCGTTCCCTTTTCCATGAAGGATCCTGAGGTTCCGATGCTGAACCATGAGGGCATTATCAAGAAAATCACGCAACTGGCTTATGGCCTCTTCTCCCCTGACACCGCGGATATCTATTTCAGGTTTGAAATCGAGTTTTCGCCGGATAATAAGAGGATCACTCTCAGTCACGATGCTTTCGGATCTTAAACTTTTTCTCAGTTCAGCCTTGCTTATACTTTCAATCTTATCCAGCGGAACAAAAAGTCTCATACTCCCGGCCTCTATCTGAGCCATTCGGCCTTCAATCTTTATAATCTCTCCCGAAGCCATTGTATCAGTCATTCTGACAGCATCGCCAGGCTCAAATGGCTTTTCAGGTTTTTCAGGAACAGGCTGATTACTTTCAACAGTAACCGGTTTAAGTTTTTTCACCTTCCTTGTCAGCCTGATAACCTTCTCTTCCGATGCAGTATCAGCAGGCTTCGTCTCTTCCGCAACAGTCTGCCTGAATTCATCCAGTTTCAGTCTTGCTTCTTTTGTCTTGTCTTTTTCAGCCTGAGATTCCTTTATCTGGCGGATTGTGTTTTCAATCATCCTGTTTGTTTCACTCAGCATTGATTCCGCTTCGGTTTTTGCTTTGGAGATTATCTCTTTCCTGAGGTTTTTTGCCCCGGAAATCTCTTTTTCATACTGTTCTAAAAGCTCCTCCAGCCTCTTTTCATGCTGTCGGATATTCTGCCTCTTGGTCTCCCAGTATCTTTTGTCCCTGGCAATATCCCTAAGATTACGGTCATAATTAATGTTCTTGATACCGGCCTTTTCCGAGGCGATTTTCAGGATCTCTTCAGGCAGGCCGATTTTCCGCGCAATTTCAAATGCAAAGGAGCTCCCCGGCTTCCCAATGCTAAGCTGAAACAAAGGCTGCATAAGATTATTGTCAAACAGCATCGCACCATTAATGATACCGTTGGTCAGTGAAGCGAAGTGTTTTAGATTAGTATAGTGCGTTGTGATTACACCATAGGAGCCTGATTTATTAAACTCACCCAGGATGGCTTCAGCTATTGAGCCGCCAAGCATGGGTTCGGTGCCGGTGCCAAATTCGTCGATCAGGATGAGGGATCTTTCTGAAGCATTCTTTACGAAATATTTCATACTGATCAGGTGCGAGCTGTAAGTGCTCAGATCATTCTCAATGCTTTGCTCATCACCTATATCAATAAAAATATCATTGAAGATCCCTGATTCAGATCCTTCCCCGACAGGGATTGTAAGACCGCACTGCATCATATACTGGAGAAGACCAACAGTTTTCAGGCAGACTGATTTTCCGCCGGCATTCGGCCCTGAGATCAGGACAATTCTGTTCTTTTCTTCCAGTAGTATATCAAGCGGTATCACCTTTCTCCCTTTCAATTTTCTGAATGTAAGATATAAAAGAGGGTGTACGGCACGTCTCCAGGAGATGCCCTGAACAGAAGAAATTGCCGGCTTAACTGATCCCAGCTGATTGCCCAGGATAGCTTTTGCCCTTATGAAATCAACCTCACCAAGAAAATCATTTGAGGTTAACAGGTCGTCGATATATGGCCTGATATCATCGGCGAATGATGTCAGTATTCTGACTATCTCCCTCCTCTCCTCATATTCAAGCTCGACAATATCATTATTAATTTCAACAATTTCATCAGGTTCTATAAAGACTGTTTTTCCTGAAGCTGACTGATCGTGGATCAATCCCCTGATCTTTCTTTTGTCATAGGTATTTACAGGTATAACCCCTCGCCCGTTTCGAACCGATGCGGCCGTATCGGAATCAACAATGCCATCCGCCTGAGCCTGCTTTAATATGGAATTCAGCCGCCGGGACGACTGAATGCTTTTATGCACTATTTCACTGCGGATCTCCTTCAGTCTGGGAGAAGCATTGTCTCTGATCTTTCCTTCCTTATCAATAATCCTGTCGGCTGAATCAAGGACGTAGGGGTAAAACTTCACTGTTCCACAAATTGATTTCAGAACCGGGTAACCCTTTTCTTCCTTCTTTTTGAAAAATCCTATTATCGCCTTTACTGTCTCAACCGACCTTTTTAAATCAAAAACTTCCTGAACTTCCGGAAAGGATCCGGGAACCCTTATTTTATTAAGAGAAGCTGTTAAATCAAAATAGTTTTCTGACGGAAAATAATCGTCATACTGCAGAATCTGCTGGAACTCGTAAGTTGCAGAGAGCTTAAAAGAGATTGCCTCCTTATTGTTTTCAAAACGTATGCCATTGACAAGATCCTTTCCCATAGGACTCAGACAGTTATCAGAAAGCATCTGCCTGATCCTGTCAAATCCGATCTTTATCTCAAAGTTATCCGGGTAAATCATAAAAGATAAAAGACAAAAGTAAAGATAAAAGACCAAAGCCGGAAGTCGGAAGTAGGAAGACCGAAGACCGAAGACCGAAGTCGGAAGCCAAAGGTAAATAATGTTAAAAGATTCCCCGAATAAAGATCTCAGTTTTCTTTTTTTTCTACTTTTGGTTATTCTTTAAAAAAAACAAATGAAAATGAGAAGAATTACTATCAGTACATGGTTATTCATGTTGATACCGGTATTATTAATGTCTCAGGCAGAGAAAGTTGACCTGAATATGATTTATAAGATCAAGCAGGAAGGTCAGAGGAATTCAGCTATTGAAGAGTTGGCTTTCGGGCTGACTGATTTTGTCGGCCCCAGACTTACAGGCTCAACAGGAAACACCAGAGGGAACGAATGGGCTAAGAAAAAGATGGAAGAGCTAGGTTTTCAGAATGTAAGAATTGAAGAGGCCAGAGATTTCAGCCGCGGCGGATGGGATAATCTGAAAACATATGCTGCAATGACAGCTCCTTATTACGCAAATTTTGCATGTAACCCTGTCGCATGGACTGGCAGTACAAAAGGTCTGATTAAATCAGAAGTAATACTTATAGATGCAAGGACCGAAGCAGATCTCGAAAAATATAAAGGAAAGCTCAATGGGAAGATTGTCCTGATGCCTTCCACTTCAACATATGAAGTAAGCTATGAGCCACTTGCAAGCAGGTATTCGGAAGAGGACCTCAGGAAGCTTATGATGGCTGAATCAGGGCTGGGCGGAAGAAGATCTCCCATGGGTGACTTCGCGACAATGGCTGCTCAGCGGGCTCTCCGCATCAAGATCGGGGACTTTATTAAGGCTGAAGGTGCAGCAATTATCCTGAACAGTTCGGGTACTTTTAATGTTCCAAGATCGAACGGAGCAAATTATACAGCCGGTAATCCGGAGCCCATTGCCGAACTTAACCTTCCGGTTGAAGCTCATGGCAGAATGGAGCGACTGATTAAACATAATATTCCTGTTGAGATGGAAATTGAGATTCAGAATAAATTCTTTACATCCCCAAAGGTATATAACGTCATTGGCGAAATTACGGGCACTGATAAACTCCTGAAAAACGAAGTGGTTCTTCTGGGAGCTCATATAGATTCCTGGCATGGAGGAACAGGTGCAGCTGACAATGCATCAGGATGTATTGTTATGATGGAAGCGCTTCGTATTCTGAAAAACCTCGATGTCGCTCCACGAAGAACAATCAGGGTGGCTCTCTGGGGTGGTGAAGAACAGGGACTGAACGGGTCCAGAGGTTATGTGGAAAAATATCTTGCTGACTCAAAAACCAGGGAGCATAAGGCCGATTTTGACAAGTTTGCCGCCTATTTTAACATGGATAACGGAAGCGGTAAGTACAGGGGCATTTATCTGCAGGGGAACGATATGGTCAGACCTGTCTTTGAAGAGTGGTTCAAACCATTTGCCGACATGGGAGCGACAGCCATTACTATCAGAAATACCAGCGGCACAGATCATTTGTCATTTGACGCAATTGGACTGCCTGCTTTCCAGTTCATCCAGGATGAGATAGAATATGACCGTGGTTATCACACACCAATGGATACATATGAAAGACTTGTCATGAATGACCTCAGGCATAATGCAATCATAACCGCATCATTTGCATACAATGCAGCAATGAGGGATTCAAAACTTCCGGGTAAACCGGCGATTAAGCCGGCAACAAATTAAAATAAGACGCCCCCTACCCCCTAAAGGGGGTTTTTAACCGAATCAGAATTATTAATAAGGTCCTTCAATTCATCAATGTGGTTTTCATAAATACCACGGGGATTCGTGTTGTATTTTACCCGTGTATTTCCTTTCATTTGGATGAATACTATTTATGAATCCCGGCCTGATCAAGAATAAATGCATATTCAAGAGCAGTAACCCTGTAGCGTTCAAATCTTCCTGACGCACCTCCGTGTCCAACATCCATGTTACAGTCCATTATCAGAACATTATCATCAGTCTTCATATCACGAAGTTTTGCAACCCACTTGGCAGGTTCCCAGTACTGAACCTGTGAATCCCAGAAGCCTGTTGTAACCAGGATGTTTGGATAGTTCATTGCCTTAACCTGATCATACGGGGAATACGAAAGCATATAATCATAGTACTCTTTTTTCCTTGGATCGCCCCATTCATCCCATTCAAAAGTTGTAAGAGGTATTGTCTCGTCGAGCATTGTGGTAACAACATCAACAAACGGGACAGCTGCTATAACGCCTTTATAAAGGTCGGGTCTCATATTGAGGATTGCGCCCATCAGAAGGCCTCCAGCGCTTCCTCCCATGGCAAAAAGCCTGTCGGCAGATGTATATTTTTCATTTACAAGGAATTGGGCACAATCGTTAAAGTCGGAGAAGGTATTTTTCTTTTTGAAAAGCTTTCCATCCTCATACCAGTAACGTCCCATATCACTTCCACCGCGTATGTGAGGCATTGCATAAACAAAGCCTCTGTCGAGAAGGCTTATTACTGATGAATTAAAACCCGGATTTGTGGAATAACCGTACGATCCGTAACCGTATATCAGAAGCGGGGCTGTTCCGTCCTGAATAAAACCTTTTCTGAAAACAATCGATACCGGCACCATTGTTCCATCCTGTGCCTTTGCCCATAAGCGCTTTGATTCATAATTTGCCTTATCAAAACCTCCAAGTACAGCCTGCTCTTTCATTATCTTTTTTTCCTTAGTTTTCATGTTATAATCTATAATTGAGCCGGGTGTTGTCAGTGAGGTATAACTGTATCTGAGAATATCAGTATTTGAGTTCGGATTAATACTTATGCCAGCAGTATAAGTTTCTTCGCC
>JBBSAP010000178.1:0-5835 GCA_038252165.1 Bacteroidales bacterium
CAATGAACCACAATACTTTATTGCTTCAGCGATTTATTGACGTGTTCGGGATAAGACCATACTCTATTAAAAATCAAAATTATGTCAAAGAACTTATATTTTACGGCACTATGGCCGCTTAAAAGTTTAACGAACTATTGATCTAATGAATCCTTGTAAAAAGTATTCGGTTCAGTTGGAGCGCTTCTCTGATCAAGAAAATAGTAGTCCCCGGGAGCTACTTTGGCAGTCTGATAGCTGTCATCAGTATATTTAGCATTCCATGTATTAACTTCAGCCTGTGTCTGGAATATGCCACCTGCCTTATAACCTTTAATATAGTTCATCGGGTATCCTTCCTCTATGCTACCGATAGGAATATGACCCGAAGTCTTCTCAACTCTGTTTTTAACTGTTGAAAGGTTGGCTCCGATGCTGTATCTGAATTCTCCAACGTTGCTACTATAGTTGAAAGACATTTCAATCCCGCTGTTCCGGACTTCGGCAATGTTATCAACCGGCATATCAATTAACCCTAATGAAAGTGGCAATGTTACTGTCTGAAGAATTCCGCTCGTAAATTTATTATAGTATTCAATAGACATTGAGAGCTTACTTTCAAGCATAGTTGCATCGAGTCCTATATTGGTGGTTGATGTTTTTTCCCATTGAAGGTTAGAGTTTGCCAGTGAAAATATGGCAGCCCCCTCATATTTATTTCCCATTCCAATTCTGGCCGGGTCAATGCCCCAGGCAAAAATTGGCCGGTTATCAATAGGAGAAAGGTAAGCCATATTGCGCACCTCCTGATTTCCCAGCTGTCCGTAACCTGCACGAAGTTTCAGGTCGTTTATGAATGTAAGGTTTTCAAAAGCTGTCAGATTTGATATCCTCCAGGCTGCAGACACCGACGGGAATGTACCCCAGCGTTTATCTTTTGCAAACCGTGTACTGCCATCATGACGAACAGTAACATCGAGATAATAAGTGGAATTGTAGTTATATGATGCACGTCCCATTAATCCTTCCAGAGCGCTGTTTGTTAAATCAGAACTTGAATCGGTGTATTTGGGTTCACCACCAAGTCTGCGCATATAATCAAGCTTTGACTGCATCCACTGTGTTGACCCAATTCTGTATTTTGCGTTATACTGCTGATCACTACCATTGAATACGAAGTCAATACTATGCTTTCCGAAAGTATTGCTGTAATTTACATTTATCTCTTTAATGATATTGTTATTAAACACATCGCGTTCTTCGTAACTTCCTACCGAGTTTCCGTTAGTTGGCTGGGAGCGATCGCCTGCGGTATAATCGAAAATGCCTCCATCATAATCGCTGAAAGTATAGCGGGTAAAACTGTAAATATCCATGCTCATCTGACCCCTTATCTTAAGGTGTTTAACAGGTTCAAACTCAATATAGATGTTGCCCATATTGCGCATTGATTTGTACAAAGGATCACTTGAAGCAGTCTGACCGAGTTCGTGTACACGTGTACCATTACCATAAAGTTTTTCAGCTGAATAGGAACCATCTGCCTGTCGGCCTACTACTGTTGATGCATATCCGTATAGGCCAGCAGGATCATAAATCTTCTGCCATGGTGGATATTGTGCGGCATTTATCAGATTAAGTCCGTTGGAGTGTCCGCTCTCAGATGTTATCCTGTAATTTGCTCCTACTTTTAACCAGTTATTGACCTGTGAATTAATCTTGAAAGATCCTGATAAACGATCGAGGTTATTGTATTTTGCGACTCCTTCGCTATTCGACTTACTACCCGACACAAAGTAATCAGTTTTTGAAGTTCCACCGGAGATTCTTACTGAATAGTCTTTGATTAAAGCGTTTTTGTTTTTTACAGCATCTTGCCAGTCATAGGTAGGGCTGTTTCCAAGATATCTGGAACTGGCCGGATCGAAACGGCCAATGTTATCCGGATCAATCGCAATAGTCGGATCAGAAGCCAGAACGGAAGTGATGAAATCTGTATATTGCTTAGTGTCCATTACGTCAGTTTTCTGGTTGATGTTCTGAACGCCAAAACGTGTACTGAATTCAACAACTGGTTTGCCTCCGCTACCTTTCTTAGTTGTTATCAGAATAACGCCATTTGCAGCACGGACGCCATAGATGGCGGCTGCAGAAGCATCCTTCAGGACTGAAATAGATTCGATGTCATTTGGATCAACCATTGTCATTATATTCAGCGGGCCTCTTACATCACTTGCACGGTCATCTTCCTGTCCTTCAATTCCTGCACCGAATTCAGTAATAGGAACGCCGTCAATAATATACAAAGGAGATGAAACACCCCATGTATTTACGCCCCGGATTCTGACGGTAGGCCGTGCCATAGGGTCACCACCACCACTTGAAACCTGGACGCCGGTCATACGGCCCTGCATCGACAATTCTGAGGACATACCAACACTTTTACTGATAGCTTCATTGCTAATTGAAGAAATTGCAGTTGTAACATCTCTTTTGCTTCTGGAACCATAACCAATCACAACTACTTCTTGCAGACCTTTCGTATCATTCAGAAGGGATACATCGATTGTAGTTTTACCGCTTAAGGGTATTTCCTGAGTAACATAACCTATAAACGAGAATACAAGTATTGAATTTCTGTCGGTTACAGTAAATGAATACTTTCCATTTGCATCGGAGATAGCACCAACGACTGTTCCTTTGACCTGAATATTTACACCTGGCATAGCTTCTCCCGTTGAAGCATCGGTTATTGTACCTGTTACAGGTAATTGCTGAAGAGCCTCCTCAAGTGAAGATCCATCGTTTGGAGCGAGAATGATCTGACGATCATATACAGCAAATCTTACTTGATCACCAAAAATATCACTAATGATATCTTTTATCGACTCTTTGTCCGCGTCTATATTAACTTTATTTTCAACGTTAATAAGCTTCGGACTGTAGAGAAAATAAAACTCACTCTGATTTTCAATTTGTTCCAGAGCGTATGAGATTTTAACATTCTCTAGCTTCAGGCTAAGCTTCGTCAACTGAGAGTATGATTCCGTTGCCAGTAGCTGAAAAAAAGTTAAAAAGGATAGAAATAGGGTTAGTTTCATGACTCTGATTGTTTGTTTTGAAAGGAATCCATAAAGGCTCCTGTCATAATAATCTCGATTTTTTTTCATAGATTTGAATGGATTAGGTTTATAAACGTTTTTGTCTAAAAAAAACAGGCACTTAGTCTGGCGGGTTCGTGGGCAAACACTTTCCCGCCTTTTTTATACTATCTGATTTTCCCCATAAGCATATTTTTTTTGTTAATTTTTAATTCATGGGATTATATTTCCGATAGCTCAGGACTACTTTTCTTTTTGAGAAAGAGCCGTCTCCTTTTTCCTGTCTGTTTGAAATTGAATAGCTAACCGGAGATATCCTTGCAAAAAGCTCCATAACCTGAGGAAGAGTTTCATTTCTGAATGTTCCTGTAAATGTAAGCTCGAGTAGTTTTGGATCGTTTATCTGGAATTCAACATTAAACCATCTACTGAGTTTTTTAACAACCTCTCCCATTGGCTCTTCATTGAATATAAGTTTCCCATCCTTCCAGGAAAAATACCTGTCATCTGCTATAGTCCTGATATCTATCTCGCTTTTGGCCTTATGATAAGTCACCAGATCTTTCGGTTTCATTTTTGCCAGGGAGATTATCTTTCCTGAGGGGTTGAATCTCTGTAAATTTACAATTCCTTCAATGAGGGATGTCTCAACTTTGTCTTCATCAGGATATGCAAGAATATTAAAAGTTGTACCCAGAGCCAGCACTTCAATTCCTCCTGTCTTTACTACAAATGGGACATTTGGATTTTTAGTAACCACAAAGAATCCTTCCCCCGAGAGCTCAACAGTACGTGATTTCCCTTTAAACATAGCAGGGTATTTTAATATACTGCTGTGATTTAACCACACATCGGACCCATCGGGCAGTGTGACCTTAGTAATAGCATCAACAGAAGAGAAAACCTCATTATAAGACATATTAACCTCAGACTGGTCTTTTAAAATATTAATATTTTTATATGTCAAATAGATACTGAATCCAAGAACAGGAAGCATCAAAACAGCCGCAATTCGTGTAAGAGTACTTATAAAGGCTTTTCTCTTTTTATATTTTACCGGATCCTGATCTGCCGCCAGTAAAAGATTATTTGACCGTGAAAGATTTACTTTATGGTGTATTCTGTCGAGAATAAGATCATAGTCGGTAATATTGGTTTTATCTTCATCAGATAATTCTTCCCACATTCTGAATAAAAGTGCTTTTCCCTCACTTGTTGAAGCTTTCTGATCAAACCAGTTCATTACCGTTACCAATTCATCTTCGGTACAACGATTATTACAATACTTTTCTAATAGTTCTTTCTCCATTTACAAAATTTTAAAAAAGTAATAAGCACTTCCGACTAATATCGGAAGCGCCTATCAACGACCTAACTCTAACCTTCTAACTAACAAACCAATACCATTTTTTCCAGCCTTAACTGGTATACATCTGATTTTTTATTTACAAGTAAGACGCAGTAAAGAGTATTTACCACTACATAAAAAGAAAATATTTATTAATTCGCATATAATGTCTTGATAATATGCACTATACATAAAGATAATAGTATAGTAACGCAATTAAGAGTAGTCGCCAAGTTC
This sequence comes from Bacteroidales bacterium, assembly GCA_038252165.1. Classification (GTDB taxonomy): domain Bacteria; phylum Bacteroidota; class Bacteroidia; order Bacteroidales; family VadinHA17; genus LD21. The sequence goes on from JBBSAP010000178.1 coordinate 4,666, forward strand.
TTTTCGGATAGTTTTAAGAGCTCTCGACATATGATTTTCAATTGTGTTCACAGAGATTTTTAATTTTTCTGCAATTTCATGATATTTAAGACCTTCATTCCTGTGAAGCAAGTACACCTCTTTCTGACGTTGAGGCAAATGATCAATAATCTGATCAATCTTATTCTTTAACTCATTAAACTCAATCTCAACACTTAACGGTTCCTGTATTAGATCCTGCCGCATTTTTAAAAAGTCAATAAATTGAGTTTCCCTGACTTTTTTCCGTATAAGCGAAATTGAGGAGTTATAGGCAATAGTGAAAATATAATACTTTACAGATGAATCATTTTCGACTTTGTGACGATTCTCCCAAAGATTAAGGAAAACATCCTGAAGGATATTCTCTGATTCTTCCCTGGATTTAAGAATTGAAAATGAAAACTTTAAAAGCCGTTTACTATACCTTTTATACAGAGTATCAAAGGCAATCATATTGTCAGCCTTGATCTCCTGCATCAGTTCTTTATCACTATACAGAATAAATTCTTTCACAACAAAATAAGTACCCCTTTTTATATCTAAAACTCTATGCCAGTTCTATATTCCTTCCAAGATATTAAGAAAAAACAAAATTATTACTATACTATTCGCAAATCAATTTTGGCAGTCAAAACTTCTAAAAAAGTTATAATTCGTTTCTCAAAGCCATAAGATATATCTTAAACATAATACTTAAAAAAGTAATTTAAAAATGATAGAAAGTGATGCAAATTGCTTATATTTAGAATGTTAAATAAAAAATAAGAAGCAAAAAAACATCACTTTCAGGATGAAAAATACGAAAAGAAAATTAAATAACCAAGCAAAAGTCGTTAAAGCCTCATTTACAGGCAGTAACATCACCAAATATTCAGGACTCAATACCTTAGCCAAATACATGAACCGACAAAACATCGTGCAATCCATCAGCAAATCGTTCCCCACGGTACGGAACAACGCCACCAAGTTTGGTGTCAACCCTGTTAAATCTGCGTTGCAGAATAGATTATTTAACAGGGTCAACCAGATTTTGATGGCAATCACCCTGTCCTCGATGAGTGGAGTAAGCCGGATTTGCAAGATCGCTGCTTTTAGCGGTGACGGTTTGGTAAAAGCATTACTGAAGTTGGACAAGGCAATAAACGAGAA
>JBBSAP010000179.1:0-5804 GCA_038252165.1 Bacteroidales bacterium
CATTGCATCAACAGGAAGCTCAACCGGCGAAAGACATTCAGAAATAACCATTTCCTAAACTTCCCATAATAGTTTATCCAACCTTGAAGCTTGGAATATAGTGTGTCAGCAATTTGTTCTATTGTGCTCTCACTCCACATTTGGATTTTAAAACGGTTTATTTCTTCGACTATCCTCTTTTGCGAGCCCCTACTGATTGACAAATCAAACTTGTTATATATTATTCCTGTCTGATAATCTTTCGTTGGACGTGGCTGAAAACTAAACCCCAAAAAGTCAAATTGTACCTGTTCATGGGATTCTTTGCGTTTATAATCTCTGCAATAAACGATTTTCGTTTTCAACGGATGTAATTCAAGTTGGCATTGGTTCATACGTTCGGCGATTTGCAAAAGTATTGCTTCTGCCTCCTGCTGCGTATGGCAATGCACGATAATGTCATCTGCATAACGCTCAAAGCAAATTGACCGGTGTTTCTTTGTTATCCACATATCAAAAGAATAGTGCAGAAATAGGTTTGCCAGTAATGGACTTATAACTCCTCCTTGCGGTGTGCCTCGTCCCTCTTTGCTTACTATGGTTCCATCCAACTTTTGTACTGGCATTTCCAGCCAGCGTTTGCAGTACATCTTCACCCATTTCTCTGCTACTACTTTGTCTAACGCTTTGAGCAAAAGGTCGTGGCTTATATTATCAAAGAACCCCTTAATATCCATATCTATTACCCAATCGTATTGCTTTACCTTTATCCTTGCTTTTGTGAGTGCCTGAAATGCACTTTTCAAAGGTCGATATCCGTAAGAATTTTCATGGAATAGTTTGTCTATGGAGGTCTCCATATAATCTTTTACCACGGTTTGAGCAATCCTATCCCCTACTGTTGGTATGCCGGGTTTACGCATTTTACCGTCTTTCTTCGGTATTTCTAACTCGCGTACCGCTGGTGGAAAATAGGTGCCTGAGGCTAATCGGTTCCATATCTTGTAGATGTTTCCGCTTAGCTTCATTTCAAAATCCTTCATGCTCAAATGATCAACGCCATAGGCTTTGCCTTTGGTTTTGACTTTCTGATAAGCCGCCCATACCATTTGTTTGCTTATTGGTATTGGCTTTGTTTGTGATTGTGTTTTGTCCATCTTAGTCATTTCCTTTCTTAGGATTGTTAAAACTTGAAAACGTGAATAACCTAAGCCCTTCGCTCCATCTCCATTACAGAGACTTCATCACTACTACGACTTAGTCCGCAACTGTTTACTGCATTGGTACTTTCGGCCTCACTGATTTCGCAGCTTGTGCCTTTTCCCTTTGTCTGATAGCGTATCCTTGCCTCAGACCTTCATCAGTACTCAGTATTCTCCTGTTCCGTATAAAAGCCCAATTAACGTTCATGCCACATCAATATCGGTTGCCACATAGCCAGTAAATCAGGTAACCGCTATGCTCTTTAATCCCATGCGAAGAAATGGAAGTTTTGACAACGGGTTACTATCTCAATACGTCATCAGTGGTTTACTTACGTTCATCTCCGTTATTTATACCTGATGGTTTACGCCACCTTTTCCTTGTCCGTTCAATACCATAGATTTTGGCTACAGCACCGCAAGGCGGTTTGCAATATCTGCCTGTACAGCTATTGCGAAGGTTCATCCTCTTACAAGAACCCCTTCATCTTTTATACAGCATGTAAAAGAACTCTCTTATCAAAATTCGAACTTTTACTTCAGGACACACCTGCGCTAAGTTGGTTCTTTTGTGTTATGACAAAAGAACAAAATCAATATCAATATAGAAATTTTTCTTCAAGTGGTAATATTGCTCAGCACATCAAAATAATATCTTGCCCAAAACCTGTATAGAAGCGTGTTGAAAATGTGCAATGTAAGTTAAAACGAAAACTATAGACATTTGCGGAATAATAATAAGCCTACCGCAAAAAAGCGTTTAGCAAAAAAAGGATGATATGGCCGGTCAAGATCGGCTAATTATTGTTCCTTCTTACTAATATAATTATTCAAAATACTGCATATGAGTGCTTTATCAATAGTTTAAATATTAATTTGAGCTTCATTTTCCGCTCCAAAGTGTGGATTATGTAACATATCCCAATAATCATGTAACACTTCCTGTGACGATACACGGTAATTTTGCATCATTAATTATTAACCTTTTAATTTTAACAATTAGAAATGAAATAACCCGGAAAAGTATCATTATAACCGGTTCAGATAGCAACCGGCATGATATAATGGGATATTTCATAATCTTTTAAAAACAGAATCATATGAAAAAGAAAAATTTTAATTTCGGAAATCTATTCCTAATCCTTCTTGCATTTACATTCGTGTTAACGAGTTGTAAAAAAGATGACAACCCTGAACCTGAAGCCACCGGACTGATAACCATAAGTGATCAAACCATCAGTCAAAATAAGATCATGGTAAATTCAGTAAATATGGATCAGAAAGGCTGGATAGTTGTTCACATGGATAATGGAAGCAATGCACCAACTGTACCGGATATTATTTCAGTACCTAAATTAGTTGAATCCGGCGTATCCAACAATGTAATGATCCAACTTAAGGACAACGTTACTATAACGAATGGAGCTAAAGTCTGGATAATGTTACATAATGATAACGGTACCATAGGAAGCTATGAGTTTGATGGAAGTAATGGAAAAGATCAACCGTTAATGAAAGATGGTAGCCCTGTAATGAAATCCATTATGATTAATTCTGCCAAAATTGTGGCTCATGATCAAAATGTTATCAACAACAAAGTGACTATCGACTCTGTAGTTGCTGCCGTAGATGGATGGTTAGTTATTCATAATGACGATGGAACAGGGAATATCACGCTTCCGGGGATCATTGGAAAGACAATGGTAAATGCCGGTGTAAACAAGAATGTTGTTGTTGAATTAAATCAAAACTTTACTTACACAAACGGACAAAAGTTATTCCCTATGCTTCATATTGATGATAATGTAAAAGGGACCTATGAATTCGACGGTGTTAATGGAAAAGATGCACCTGAGATTTTTGGGAACAAAGCTTTTCCTGCCAATGTGATTTTCAAAAGTTTTAATGTAATTGTCCCTACAGGATCATTTACAGCTGAAAATCAAGTAATCTCACGCAATATGATTAAAATTCCATCAGTAACAATGTCACAAAAAGGATGGATAGTTGTTCATAAAGATAATGGTTTGAGTGCATCTGCACCTGTTGTTCCGGATATCATTTCAACTCCTATGCAGGTTGAGGCAGGTAACTCTGCAAACATCATGGTTAAGTTAAAAGATGATGTAACTATTCAGGATGGCGAATCTGTTTGGGTTATGATTCATACTGATAATGGAGAAATGGCTAAATATGAATTTAATGGAGCAAATGGCCTTGACAATCCTGTTACGGAAAACGGCAAACCGGTTATGACTAAAATCACGATCCAGTCGGCCAGTATTACTGCAATTGATCAGGCCGTGGTTTTAAACTCTGTTACCATTCCTTCAGTAACAGCCGCTGTTGATGGTTGGTTGGTAATACATAATGACGATGGAAGTGGGGGAATAACCTTACCCGGAATTATTGGTAAAACAAAGGTTACGAAAGGAACAAACCTTAATGTTGTTGTTCAACTCTACGATGGCACAGTTATTACATCGGGACAGAAACTTTTCCCTATGCTGCACATTGATGATAATGTGGTAGGAGAATATGAATTTGACGGAGTAAACGGACATGATGCTCCTGAAATATTCGGCAATGAAGCATTTCCTGCTAACGTAATATATACAAGTTTCAAAGTGCTGTAATTTATCGTTAAATTGCTATCAAAAGGTCATTTCTTAAAGACGTTTAATATTGTCTTTTCGAAATGACCTTTTTATTTTTTTAAAATATTGAATTGTTTGCTTTTCAATCTTCCGATAATTAAAGAATACACCAGTACCCACATTCCCTGAAAGGGCATCACTTACAAAAACCTAAGATGAAATCCACGGTTGACAATGGAGGTTAGTTTCAGCCCCAAAGGAGTGGATTTTGCATAATTCTGTTCAACCACTTCGTGGCTGATTCCACTCAATCGATCAATAACCGTGGGTTGCACCCACGGTTATTGATGTTTAGCCACTTTGTGGCTATTGTCTCATTAAGTTTAGGTTATATCTTCAAAACTCAATCTTTTGTACGCGAGGACTTTCCCTCACGGGGACTAAGGGGTGCGCGTGGGAAAACTCTGTTTAGACTCGTTTTCTTATAAGCACTAATTGAATTCTTCATGCATTTTAAAGGTTGTACCTGATCAAAAACGAACAACCGGGACACATGACCCAATGCCATATTAAAATTCTATATCTGATTTTTAATTTATTAATACATTTTAAGCAGGCACTACCTGTCCCGGAAGAATATATCGTGTAAAAAGTAATGCACCTACCCATCGCGGGAAGTGATTTCTGTAACATTTTCTAAAATTGATGTAACACTCTTAGTGCTAAGTCATAGTAATTTTGTGTCATAAATTATTAACCACCTTTAAAAACAATTAGATATGAAAAAGAAAAATCAATTTTTAAGATCAGGAGTTCTTCTGCTCAGCTTTGCTTCAGCTTTATTTTTATTAATGGTAACATTCGCATCGTGTAACAATTCACCCAAGGATACGAAAGATGTTGCCGAAGAACATAACGATGCAAAGTTCGCCAATGCAAAAGAAGATGATGCGGAATTTTTGGTAAATGCTGAGGAAATAAATTTAGAAGAAATTCAACTGGGTCGCCTGGCTCAAACACGTGGCACCACAGCAAGAGTAAAAGAGTTAGGAAAAATGATGGAAACGGACCATTCCAAAGCATCGGAAGATTTAAAGGCTTTAGCAGCCAAAAAGGAAATTACCATTCCTACAACACTCACAGATGATGGAATAAGTGCCAGCAAAGATCTAACAGACACTAAAGGTTCGGACTTTAATAAGGATTATATCGACAAGATGATAAGCGGACACAAGGATGCAATCAGCAAATTTGAAAAAGCCTCCAGTGATGCTGCTGACCCTGACATCCGCAATTGGGCTGCATCAATGCTTCCTGTTTTTCGCCAACATCTTGACGCTTTTATTACAGAACAAAATCTATTGGAAAGGAGATAAATAATAATCTCAACATTTTACCGATTATCAATTATTTCTAAACCTTAAATTAAAATCAAAATGAAAAATACAGATTCAAAATCCGATACCAAAAAAGTAAAAGCGAAATCGACTGCAGCAGCAGGGCTTCGTGATTTATTTGTTGATGAATTAAAAGATCTCTATTGGGCAGAAAAAGAAATTACAAAAGCAATGCCTAAGATGATTAAGAATTCAACTTCCAAAGAATTGATAGACGCACTTACAAACCATTTGGAAGAAACAAAAGAGCAGGTAAAACGCCTCGAAAAAGTTTTTTCTTCTGTTGGTGAAAAAGCCGTAGCTAAAAAATGCGAAGCCATGGCCGGACTTACCAAAGAAGGCGAAGGAATAATGAAGGGAACAGAGCCAGGCGTAGTGCGTGATGCAGGCATAATTTCAGCCGGACAAAAGATTGAGCATTACGAAATGGCATCCTATGGAACACTTGCATCATTCGCAAGAATCCTGGGCGAAAATGAAGCCGCTGACTTGTTAGAAGAAACATTGAACGAAGAAAAAGGAGCAGATAGAAAGCTGTCTGTAATATCAGATTCCATAAATGTAGATGCTGACGAGGAGGATGATGAAGATCAGGATTCAGACACACAAGTGGCAACAAAAAAGAAAAA
>JBBSAP010000180.1:0-5725 GCA_038252165.1 Bacteroidales bacterium
CGTGAAGGAATCGGGTCTGAAGGGAAGAGGGGGTGCCGGCTTCAATACCGGGACAAAATGGAGTTTTGTTCCCATGGGTCAGGATGCCCCAAAAGAGAAGTACCTTATAGCAAATGCCGATGAAATGGAGCCCGGAACTTTTAAAGACCGGCTGCTTCTGGAAGGTGACCCTCACCAGCTTATTGAAGGAATGATAATTGCGTCCCATGCTATTCAGGCAAGTAGTGCATTTATATTCCTGCGGTGGGCTTATAAAAATTCAGCTGATCAGCTTCGCAAAGCACTTTCCGAAGCCCATGAAGCAGGCTATCTTGGAAAAAACATCCTTAACTCCGGATTTGACCTGGACATACACCTGCATATCAGCGCCGGAAGATACATTTGCGGAGAAGAGACCGGTCTTTTAAATGCACTGGAAGGGAAACGGGCAATTCCACGATCTAAACCTCCTTTTCCTCAGGTTAGCGGGTTATTCGGTAAACCTACTATAGTCAATAATGTGGAAACCCTGTGTAATTTGCCCCATATTATTGAAAAAGGCAACGAATGGTATAAATCCCTGAGTAAAAGTGATGAGGGGGGAACCAAGTTATACGGAGTAAGTGGAAAAGTAAAAAATCCAGGATGCTGGGAGTTGCCGCTGGGCACGAGCATGCGTGAAATAATTGAGGAACACGCTGGCGGGATGCTCGAAGGCTACAGGTTCCGTGGCGCTTTGCCCGGAGGAGCATCTACTGATTTTTTGATTGAAGAACATATGGACACCATGCTGGATTTTGCCTCCACAATGAAAACAGGGAGCAGATTGGGCACAGGAACGCTGGTAATACTTGATGACAGAACATGCCCTGTGGGCTTTGTACACAATCTGGAAAAATTTTTCGCTCATGAATCTTGTGGCTGGTGTACGCCATGCAGGGATGGCCTGCCATGGGTAGAAAAAGTATTGTATGCAATAGAGAACGGAAAGGGAGAAGAAAAAGATATGGAGATCCTTGATTTTCATACCGGTTATCTTAGTCCGGGCCATACCTACTGTGCCCTTGCCCCCGGTGCTATGGAACCTTTGCAGTCGGCTCTGAAATATTTCAGAGAGGATTTTATGAGACATATTGAAGAAAAAAGATGTCCATGGAGGATTAACAATGGCTAAAATTTACATAGACAACATAGAATACGAAGTTAAAGAGGGGAAGAACCTTCTTGAATCCATCCTCTCACTTGGATTGAATCTTCCTTATTATTGCTGGCATCCCAAGCTGGGCTCAGTCGGAGCTTGTCGTCAGTGCGCTGTTAAATCCTTTAAAGGTCCTGATGATACTAAAGGGAGAATAATCATGTCCTGTATGGAACCGGTGAAAGACGGAATGCGAATATCTGTAAATGACCCTGAAGCAAGCACATTCAGATCACATGTTAATGAAAGCCTTATGACCAATCATCCGCATGATTGCCCTACATGCGATGAGGGAGGAGAGTGCCACTTGCAGGATATGACCATTATGACCGGACATACATATCGCAGGTTCAGATTTAACAAACGTACCTTTGAAAACCAATATCTTGGACCTTTGATTAATCATGAGATGAACCGTTGCATAGCATGTTACCGATGTGTCAGGTTTTATAAAGATTACGCCGGGGGAAAAGATCTTGAAGTTTTAGGCGCTCATAATTATGTATATTTTGGCAGGCATGAGGATGGAGTCCTTGAAAGCGAATTCAGCGGTAATCTTGTAGAGGTCTGTCCAACCGGTGTGTTTACAGATAAGACCCTTAAAAAACACTTTACAAGGAAATGGGACTATACTACTGCCCCTTCTGTGTGCAATCTTTGCAGCCTGGGGTGTAATATCATTGCAGGGGAACGATACGGCGAGATCAGGAGGGTCAGAACAAGATACAACAGACAGGTAAACGGATATTTTCTATGTGACAGGGGAAGATATGGTTATGAATATACAAATTCCTTAAAAAGGATACTGTCACCCTTAATAAAAGATGCACAGTCGGAAACCGGCTTTAAGCATTCCGGGATGCAGGAAGTTCAACCGGAATTAAAAGATATATTGAAAGACAGTACGGATGTCATAGGGATTGGCTCCGGAAGGGCATCCCTGGAATCGAACTACGCATTGAAAACTTTTGTGGGTGCTGATAATTTTTATCTTGGGATGTCTGATTCTGATTATGAACTGAATCAAATTGCCGCAGACATATTGAAAAATTCTTCAGCGGACAAATACTCCCTCAAGGATATAGAAAATGCAGAATGTGTACTTATTCTCGGGGAGGATGTCACGAATACTGCGCCGATGATTGCTCTCGCAGTCCGCCAGTCGGCAAGGCAGAAGCCAATGCATCGACTTGAAAATATACAGATCAACCGCTGGGATGACAAAACCGTTCGCGATGCCCTTCAACAGGAAAGAGGTCCATTTTTTAATATCACCACTGCCGGTACAAAACTTGATGAACTCGCTCTGGTAAATCTCCATACAGATCCTGAAAATATTGGCATTTTCGGCTTTGCCATTGCCCATTTTATGGATAGTGCAAATGCTCTTCCTGAAAATATAGGCGAGGAATATTCTCAAATGGCAAAAACGATTGCTGAAAATCTGCTGGAAGCGGAGGATGCAGTCATTATTTCCGGAACGTCCAGTCTTAACGGGAATATCCTCAAGGCTGCATTCAATATATCCGAAGCCAGGACAAAACAGGGCAGAAAAACCGGGTTATGCCTTACTTTCCAGGAGGCAAATTCTCTGGGCTTAACATTGCTGGACGGGAAAAGGTTATCGGATATTGGTAATGGAGAATCAAATCACAACTCTCTGGTGATACTTGAAAATGATCTTTATCGGAAAGCCCCGGCTCCAGAGATTGATCAGATACTAAAATCATTTAAAAATATCATAGCCATCGACAGCCTGATGAACAGCACAACAAGGCAAGCTGATTACATCCTTCCCGTGGCCACAATATACGAATCGGACGGGCATCTGGTAAATAACGAGGGGAGGATTCAGCGTTTTTACAAAGTGTTTGTAAAGGAGGGAGAAGTACGCTCCGGATTGCAATGGATGCAGATTCTGTCTGAAAATGTTAACACGAATCCGCTGGCCGGGTTAAAAAATGTTTTCGATTATTGTGAAGCAATTGAAAAGGATTACGATATTTTTAAAGGTTTGGCTGGTAATATTACTCCTTTAAGTTTCCGCGAGGGCGCGCAAAAAGTTGCCCGTGAACCGCATCGCTACAGCGGAAGGACTGCAATGCACGCCGACGAGTCGGTTCATGAGCCCACTCCGCCACATGATCAGGACAGTCCGATGAGTTTCAGTATGGAGGGCTTTCACGGAACCCCTTCTGCTCCGCTAACGCCATTTTTCTGGAGCCCGGGATGGAATTCTATCCAGGCAATCAACAAATACCAGATCGAAATCGGAGGAGACCTTCGAAAGGAAATTCCGCAATTATGCATCCTGAGGAATAAGAAATCCGGAAATTTGATCGGAGAATATTATAAGATGGATTTAAGCGACAGCAAACATCAGTTAGATAAACCGAAAGGAGAGTGGAAGGTACTTCCTCTTTATAACATTTTTGGTTCTGATGAACTGAGTGTCGTTGAAGGAGGAATAAAAGAACTTGTCCCTCTGCCATATATCGCGGTGAATCTGGAATCTGCCAAAAAAATGGGATGGGACGAATCGACATTGATAAAGCCTGCAGGAGACGAAATCACTAATGGGATTCAATTACGGTTTTTGAATGGAATACCTGAGGATTGTGTTGGAATACCGGTTGGACTGGAGCAGATGTTATTTGTTGAATTGGAAGCATGGCAAAACCTGCGTGTTTGAAGAAGAGGAAGGATAATGATTAAAAGGATTTACATAAATATATAATATATGGAACCCAATGTACACTGGATATGGATTGTTTTAGGGGTGTTGATTGTGGTTTTATCCCTGGCGGCTGGCCTGATATGGTATGAGCGCAGATTATTGGGCTGGGTTCAGGACAGGCAGGGGCCAAACAGAGTTGGGCCCCTGGGCCTTATGCAACCTCTCGCAGACGTGGTGAAAATTTTCTTCAAGGAAGATTGGATCCCTCCGTTTGCCAGCCGGTTGATATTTATTGTTGCCCCTACAATAACCATGTTTACCATTCTGATGAGTTTTTCCGTGATCCCTTTTGGTCCGGCCATCATTGTGGCGGACCTTAACGTAGGATTGCTGTTTTTTCTTGCCATGTCGTCGCTTGGTGCATATAGCATCGTACTGGCAGGCTGGTCATCAAATAACAAGTATTCACTGCTTGGCGCCATGAGAGGGGCTTCCCAGATGATTACCTATGAGGTGTTCATGGGATTGTCGCTTATGGGGGTTGTTATGCTCGCAAATTCATTTAATCTCCGGGAAATTGTTGAGGCACAAAGAGGACTTTGGAATTTCATTCCGCAATTTGCCGGATTCGTGATATTTTTTATTGCCGGCCTCGCGGAAACTCACCGGCTTCCCTTTGATATCCCTGAATCGGAAAGTGAGCTGGTGGCAGGTTATCACTCGGAATATTCCGGGATGAAATTCGGAATGTTTTTCGTAGGTGAATATCTTGGAATTGTTTTGATATCTTCCATGATAACAACCCTGTTTTTTGGCGGGTGGCTTGGCCCTTCATTTTTACCCGGTGTAGTATGGTTCTTCATCAAGACATTCTTTTTTATCTCCATCTTTATCCTGCTCAGAGGTTCACAGCCCCGTCCGCGTTACGATCAGTTGCTGGGATATGGATGGAAAGTCTTATTGCCAATAGCACTTTTAAATATTCTCGTTACAGGATTAATTGTTTTAATGACAGGTAATTAAAAAGAAAGAAATGTAATTAGCAGAAAAGAATTGAAATATAATGATAAAAGAGCAGCTTGAGAGAAGTTTAAAGTTTAAATACCCATTGATATAAATTATTATGACTATCGGCAATGATTAATAATTTGACTAACTTAATACTATCTTCTTTGTATGATGCTAATATACAAATACTCACATGTTTTTAAAATGACCCCCTTTCCCGTTTCCCCCAAAGGGGAAAGGCTTTGTTTGGTGCTCCTTCCCTCCTGGGGGAAGGTTGGGAAGGGGGTATGAGCTGCAAATACAATTAATATTTTATGCATGATTCCCGATACTCATATAATAATAAAAATAATAATAACTGACTATTAACCTTTAAATTTAATTAAAATGACAAAAAAAAGAAACATTTGGATTTTCCCATTCATTTTAATGGGAATGTTATTAATGCTTACAAATAGTTGTAAAAAAGATGATCCAGACCTTAAAAAGGATGAAGTTGCCATGGTAAACATCCCCGCCGGCACTTTTACCATGGGCAGCCCAACAACGGAAGTTGCTAGAGATTACGACGAAACCCAGTTTCAGGTAACGCTCAGTGCCTTCCGTATGAGCAAGTACGAAGTAACCAATGCACAGTATGCCGCCTTCCTCAATGCCAAAGGCATTGGCAACAACGGGCTTTATGCAGCAGGTGCTTATCCAACCCAAGTTATGATTTATGCAAGTTCGGGCAGCTACGATTGGGGATTACATTATACCGGCGGGCAATGGGTTCCGGTTGCAGGATACGAAAATCACCCTGTTATCTTTGTAACATGGTACGGTTCTGCCGAATACGCCACATACTCCGGAGGACGTTTACC
>JBBSAP010000181.1:0-5706 GCA_038252165.1 Bacteroidales bacterium
CAACAGGGTTATCAGAATATTCCAGATTGTTTTTGGAATAATCTGTGCAGCACTGGCCGTCGTATGGCTTATCATGAATCGTGATTCACTAAAATCGAACAGCACCCTCTGGCTTTCAATTATTTTCCTGCTTGGATTTGCATGGTATCAGATAAACTCCGGTCTTGGGAAAGGAGATAAATTCCTGCAGCCTGGTCAGACAACCCTGAAATTCAAAAAATATTCGCTGTTACCAGCCAGGGAGTTAAATGTGTCTGAAATTAAGAAAATCGAGATATTTCCTCTCAGCATGGTCATTTTCATGAGATCAGGAAAAAAGAGTATCGTGAGATTCGGAACCACTTATACTGATGTCATAGAACCAATAAAAAAAGGGATTGAGATTTTTTGCACACGTAATGACCTGGAACTGGAATTCAGGAACGAAGAGCTGTAGGATTTTTTACAATGCAAGTATTGTTTCCCAGACACTCTTGTTAACAGGGATACCGTTTTTTCTATTTTCTTCCCTCACTTTAACCACGTTTTCTCCAGGGAATCTTATATCAATCCCTGATTCTGCAGGATCCGATTCCTTGAAGTTCTTAATTATATCATTTACAGTTGCCTCAATGCGTTCCCTGTTGGAAAGGTTTTCAAGGCTTATTACAATAAATACTTGTGAAAGTGAGTATTCAGCCTCCTTTTGTGATATTTCAAATGTCGGCAACCCTCCTGAAACAATGGAAGCCATGATATCGAGGAGAAGCGAAAGTCCGGATCCTTTCCAGTATCCTATCGGAAGGGCACGCCTGGTCTCGATTATTTCCAGAGGAACGGTAGTGAGCTTACCTTCCTTATTAAATCCCGCGGGGTATGGCATTTGTTTTCCATCAAGCTGATAAGCTTCGAGTTTGCCATAAGAAAACTGGGACATTGCGAAATCAAGGACAACAGCCTCTTTTCCATATGGTACTGCAAAAACAAGCGGGTTATTGCCAATGCGAAAATCTTTTGCACCCCATGCAGGCATATTGGCTTCGGTATTTGTCCAGCCAATAAAAGCGAACCCTTTCCTTGCGGCTATCCATCCGTAAGTACCTCCCCGCATCCAATGGTTGGTGTTTCCCATGGCCACCAGTCCTATACCATATTGTGAGGCCAGTTCCATAGCTCTTTCAGTTGCAAATACACCATTTAATGGTCCGGGACCCAGATTCCCGTTCCATTGTTCAAGTGATCCCAGGCTTTTAATAAGCCCTGGTTCGGCATCTGGTTTCACAAACCCATTTTTAACGTTCAGGACGAACTTTGGAAACCTGTTCACCCCATGGGAATAGACTCCTTCGAGGCTGTTAAGTGCAAATATTTCAGCGCACTGGTCAGCTTTGCTTTCAGAAAAACCCAGATTTGCAAGAATCCTTGCAAATTCGGATTTCATTTTCTCAAAAGTTACATATATTGTCATTTCAGAACAGTGTCCCCGAAATCCAGGAACCAGTTCCAGTCTTTCATCAGCATGTTATGAGCTCCATCGCGAACATGATAGGCAACCTTTCCGCTTGTGGCCGGAATGTTTAACGGGGGCATTTGCTCTGTCAGGCTGGTATTGCTCTGGTACAGCCTGAACACCGGAAGTGAATGATAAAGTGAAAGGTATGAACCCCTTGGATCGGCCCACAGATCATCACTTGCTGAAGTGATGTATACTGCCCTGGGAGCGATCAGCGCTATAAGCATATGCATATCAACCGGCATTGAATCTTCATTATTTCCCCATTTGTTATAGTTGGAGCAGAACCAGTGGGGGAATGCACTATTTATTCTCGCAACTGTTTCTCCATATTTCCGCCTTGCCAGGGATGCCCCTCCGCATCCCGATTCATTGGCCACAGTCATTGCAAACCTCCGATCTTCGGCAGCCGCCCAGAGAGCCGCTTTCCCTCCTCTTGAATGACCTACCACAGCAACATTTCCGGCGTCAATCTCTTTATCGGTCTCAAAATAATCAAGGCACCGGCTTGCACCCCAGGCCCATGCTGCAATTGTACCCCATGAATCCGGCTTGCGTTCTCCCCTGTCGAGCAAACCGTGGATCCCGTTTTTGAAGTTATCAAAATTGTCAGGATCAACATCAGCATTACTGAAAACAGCAACAGCGTAACCCCTGGCAATAATCTCCTCCGCCGGCCAGAACTCACTTTTCACCAGCCTCAAAGGATCAGTGTTCTCGGGACCCCTGTTATCGATCAGTAGAAAAGCAGGAACAGGCTTTGCAGCTTTGTTTGGGATAAAAAGTGTAAGGTGGATATCCAGTGTTTTACCATCACTGTTAATTGTAATGTCTACCTGCTTCAGGGTTGCATCCCCTCCCATTGCTTTCCTATCTTCTTTTATCAACCTGAAGCTTTTTGTATAAGGTGTTGAAGAGACTCTGCCATAGACATTTTCTCTGAACAGTTCCAGTATCTCGTTTCTGCGCGTCTTTTCCCACATTCCGGCACTTTTAACCTTTTTTCCTTTTTCCGTTTTAAGTAAATCGGGCAGGGTGTATGAAGGAACTTTTTCTTCATAATAATTAATCTCAGTCTGATTTTTTGTCAGCTTTTCAACAGTCTCCATGGAGGCCTTCCAGCCATTCAATGCCTGAGAAAAACCATCAAACGGCGGAACAAGCATAATAAGTGTAATAAGGACATTTATAAAAATTCCGGTTCTCATTTCAGTGATGTATTAATTTTCTATTATATAAAAGTATATCTTTTTATAACACACCGGTAATAAAAAAGTAAACGTTGTTGAACAAAGGAAGCCAAACCAGTAAAATCAAGACAAATCAAAGCGGTCGAGGTTCATAACTTTGTTCCAGGCTGCCACGAAATCGTTTACAAATTTTTCCTGAGCATCTGAACTTCCGTAAACCTCGGCAAGCGCTCTAAGCTCAGAGTTTGAACCAAAGATAAGATCGGCTCGCGTTCCGGTCCATTTTAATTCGCCGGTTTTGCGATCACGTCCATCAAAGGTTTCCTTGTTTTCTGAGTTTGGCATCCAGGCACTCTTCATATCGAGCAAGTTGACAAAAAAATCGTTTGTAAGAACTTCCGGACGTTTAGTGAAAACACCATGCTCAGAATTATCAAAGTTTGTGTTCAAAACGCGCATTCCGCCTATGAGAACTGTCATTTCAGGAGCAGTTAATGTCAGCAATTCCGCTTTATCAATCAACAATTCTTCTGTTGATATAGTGTATTTGGTTTTTAAATAGTTACGGAAACCATCAGCTGCCGGCTCCAGCACAGTGAAAGAGTTCACGTCGGTTTGCTCCTGCGAGGCATCCATACGCCCCGGAGTGAAAGGAACAGTTACTGCATTACCTGAATCTTTTGCAGCTTTCTCAACACCGGCACAACCTGCCAATATAATAAGGTCTGCAAGCGAAATCTTTTTACCGTTAACCTGTCCATTGAATTCTTTCTGGATAGCTTCCAGTGTTTTCAATACCTTCGATAGTTGAGAAGGATTGTTAACGACCCAGTCCTTTTGTGGTGCTAAACGAATACGGGCTCCGTTTGCGCCACCACGCTTGTCGGATCCGCGAAAAGTGGAGGCCGAGGCCCATGCAGCAGATACCAACTGAGCTACGGATAGTCCGGACTTTAAAATTTTAGCTTTTAATTCTGCAATATCTTTCTCATCAATCAACTCATGATTCACAGCAGGAACCGGATCTTGCCAAATCAGTTCTTCAGCGGGCACTTCGGCTCCTAAGTATCGTGTCCGTGGTCCCATATCGCGGTGAGTCAGCTTAAACCATGCACGGGCAAAGGCATCGGCAAATTCGAGAGGATATTCATAGAAACGCTTTGAAATCTTTTCATAAATGGGATCAAAACGCAGGGAAAGGTCTGTAGTTAGCATGGTCGGAGCATGCTTTTTAGACGCATCATGAGCATCAGGAACAACATCACCGGTATTTTTAGCAACCCACTGTTTTGCTCCGGCCGGGCTTTTTGTGAGTTCCCATTCATATTTAAACAGATTTTCGAAGAAGTAATAACTCCACTTGGCTGGAGTCTGTGTCCAGATGACTTCCAAACCGCTGCCGATTGTGTCGCCTCCCTTACCTGAGCCAAAGGTGCTTTTCCAGCCCAGACCCTGCTCTTCAATGCCCGCAGCTTCGGGTTCCGGTCCCACAAGCGCCGCATCTCCGGCTCCATGGGTTTTACCAAAGGTGTGCCCACCGGCAATAAGCGCCACGGTCTCTTCATCATCCATGGCCATACGGGCAAATGTTTCGCGAATATCTTTAGCCGCTGCAATCGGGTCAGGTACACCATTTGGACCCTCCGGATTTACATAAATAAGTCCCATCTGCACGGCTGCAAGAGGATTGTCGAGGTCTCGTTCGCCTGAGTAACGTTCGCCGGCTTCCAGCCATTTGGCTTCAGCACCCCAGAAAACGTTCTCTTCGGGTTCCCAAACATCTTCACGTCCTCCGGCAAATCCAAAGGTTTTAAATCCCATTGATTCCAGGGCAACATTACCTGCAAGGATTATAAGGTCTGCCCAGGATATTTTCCGGCCATACTTTTGTTTTATCGGCCAGAGAAGCCTTCGGGCCTTGTCGAGGTTGACGTTATCGGGCCAACTGTTAAGAGGTGCAAAGCGCTGCTGTCCGCCTCCGGCACCACCCCGGCCATCACCAATGCGGTATGTACCTGCACTATGCCAGGCCATACGGATGAACAAAGGCCCATAATGACCGTAGTCTGCCGGCCACCAATCCTGAGAGTCGGTCATCAGATTGTGGAGATCTTTTTTCAACGCTTTCAGATCCAGACTCTTGAACTCTTCCGCATAATTGAAATTTTCACCCATTGGGTTTGATTTTGATGAGTGCTGTCGAAGAATGTTAAGCTTTAACTGATTTGGCCACCAGTCGCGGTTTTTTGTTCCGCTCGTGCCTGCACTGTGTTTGCTTATAGCGCCGGTTACCGGGCATTGGCTGATTTTGTCCGAATTTTTTTCCATAATATTCTGAATTAAACGATATTTATCTTGAACTATTTATTTTCTTTTGTAAATCTGCCGGTTATCTGAAGCTTTATATCTTCTATTTTAAAGTCAGGAATTCCTTTTCTTTCAAAATAGTTTGAAATCATATCATCAAGCTCCTCATCTCTGTAATCTTCAATCCGGTCTGAATCTGAGCAGAATAAATGATGATGGTTTTCAAGAATGGCATCATATCTGATTATATCTTTTTCAGTCCCGACTTTATTTAATAACTTATTCCTTACCAAAACGCCAAGTGCTTTATAAACTGTTGCAGTTGCAATATCCGGATTATGTTTTCTTATGAACTTAATTATTTCTTCAGCAGTCGGATGAGTATTTATTTTAACAATAGCTTCAATTATTGACAATCTCCTGGGAGTAACCTTAAGTCCCTTTTCCTTAAGTCTGAGTTTTA
Source organism: Bacteroidales bacterium (assembly GCA_038252165.1). Taxonomy (GTDB): domain Bacteria; phylum Bacteroidota; class Bacteroidia; order Bacteroidales; family VadinHA17; genus LD21. The sequence continues at coordinate 5,453 of JBBSAP010000181.1, forward strand.
CTTTTTCAGTTTCCATAAATCAAAATGATGTAAAGTAGAATTATTCTACTTTAAAAAACAAATATATTATCAGTTTTAAGAATAATCAAATTAATATATATTTTTAGTAGGGTCAACACATATAAATTTTAATGAGTATCTGAAATAATTCACATAAGCTCTTTGATTTTTCTATGTGAGGGGAGATTCCTCATTACTCCCGCTGAAGCGGGATCCATTCGGAATGACAATTCATTTTGTTCGGGTGGGGGTAG
>JBBSAP010000182.1:0-5629 GCA_038252165.1 Bacteroidales bacterium
CTATATTGGCAGGGCAACAGCAAAAGCACTCACCGGGCCATGGGTAAAATCTGATTCACCAGTAATGACTGTTGGAGGTAAGAGCGAATGGGATGGCGGCTTTATTTTCCCAAACTCCATACTTAAACTCGATGATGATGGTTACAGGATGTATTACACCGCGGGAACTGATTTTGTTTCACAAAAAGGAATCTACATCGGCATGGCTTCATCAATAGATGGGATAACCTGGAAAAAATACAATGATCCCGAAACTACAGAACATCCATATGCCGACAGCGACCCGGTGCTAACGAATGCCCGTCAGCGTAAACAGGTAAATGACCGCTCCTGGTGTGCAAGTGTTTATAAAACTACTAACGGGTATGAAATGTATTTCGAGGAAGAGGATGAACTGAATTATGCCACAAGCCTTGATGGCATTCACTGGGAGCGATACCCGGGCAATCCGTTTTACATGCGCAAATATGATCCTTATGTTTCCGATAGTGAAGATGTCATCACATTGGAGTTTCCTTCGCTCGTAAGGAATGATTCCATATATTTTATGTATTACGATTATGGCACGGTGATATGCAGGATAGGCATGGCGACGGCTCCGGTAAAGTAAACCTGTTTCAGGGCCAGACAGCCTTACAGCCTCCACCCTCCGACTTCCCACATCCAAATTTCGACATCCAAAACGTTCCCTTAACAAATCCAGGCGTTCCCTTAACAGATCCCGGCGTTCCCTTAAGTGATTCATTTATACCTTTTTTGAGTATTAAATTTATAGTATTAATCTTAAAAATAATCCTATGAAAAAGTTTACTTTACTCACAGTAATTCTGGTCAGCATGGTTCTGATAGCTAGCGGTCAGACAAATAACACAGCTTCCACAGGAAATACATACCGGAATTCCATTCCAGAGCAGGTAAAAGCCCGGAAATCATTTAAACGGGTCGAGTGGTTTAATACCCAGCGGGCCTGGCCTTACGACACAATACCTGTGATCAGGTATTCCGGTAAAATGAGCAGTGAAATCAAAAAAGCCAAAAGCGAGCGTTCAGCTCAAAATGAGCTTACATGGTCATCATTAGGTCCCGACGGTGTTGTTTACAGCGGAGTGCCAGAATGGGGTTTAGTGAGCGGCAGGTCAAAGTCCATAGCGATCCACCCTTCTGATCCGCTAACACTATATATCGGTACCGCACATGGCGGCATCTGGAAATCAACTGACGGGGGAGATAACTGGCAGGATGTTGGAGCAGGACTTGAATCGCTTGCTTTCGGAGCTATAGCCATCGATCCCAACAATCCTGAAACTATCTATGCCGGTTCCGGCGAAGTATGTTTTGTTCTTGGTTATATCGGGTACGATGGTAAAGGAATCTTCAAGTCGACCGACGGGGGAAATTCGTGGACACAAATAACAAACGGAATTGGAAATGTAACCAGTTTCGGCGACCTTGTTGTAAGCCCGTTCAATTCTAATGTGGTGATGGGTGCGCTAGCAAGTGGTAATTACTATTCAGGCAATCTGCCAAATGAGGGTATCTGGAAAAGCGCTGATGCCGGAACAACTTGGGTACGAACGCTTGACGTCCAGGATGCCTATGATATCGCATTCCACCCGACAGATGTCAACAAGGTTTTTGCTGCCATAGGAGGAGGTATCAGCACATCTGGTTTCTACATTTCCTCCGACCAGGGCGATACCTGGACCCAGAGTAACACCGGGCTACCGCCAACAAGCTCCATGCACCGGCTACAGATTGATGTTTCACAGACAAATCCTGATATCATCTATGCGGTAATTTTTAACGGGAATGCCATGTCAACCAAAGCCTATAAATCGGTGAACGGAGGACAAAGCTGGGCTCAGATTTCAGCAGGTACAAATTTAGGAGGCTATGCCGGAAGTTGGTATGACCAGGGCTTTTATGACCTTTGCATCGCCATCGATCCTGAAAACCCTAACCTTGTTTTTATAGGAAATGTTGAATTGCACCGGACGATTAACGGTTCAGCTTTCGCTCCTGTCAGGCCTTATGGCAATGACCTTTGGGGAGGACTGGCACACTGCGATTATCACAAGCTGGTTTTTGCCCCTTCCGACCCTGACTATTTTTACATTGCCTGCGACGGCGGCATTTACAGATCACCCGATAAGGGTATTTCTGCCACATCACAAAACGCAGGATTAACTACCCTGCAATTCTACAGGGTTGCATCCCATCCCACCAATCCTGATATTCTTATCGGAGGAATGCAGGACAATGAAACGGCCATGACTACAGATGGCGGGCAAACATGGATTGGAGTAACCGGAGGCGACGGGATGGAATGCCTCTTCAGTCCGAACCCTGATACCATCTATACTTCCTCGCAGAATGGCTGGTTTTACAGGAGTATAAACGGGGGAAGTACGTTTTCATTTTTGGTAAACATCAACGGATCGTGGACCACTCCATTGATTATGCACCCAACGAATCACAAAATCCTCTATACCGCTAACAAAAGCATTTACAGATCAACAACCGGCGGAAATAATTTCCAGGTAATCGCATCGCTGGTTGCTCCTGAATTTATTGTAAGTCTTGCGTTAAGCAGTGTGGAACCCAATAACATGATCTTTGCCTCAGGCGGAACACAGAATCCTGTGCCCGGCGAACAAATTGTCGTTAAAATATCGACAGACGGGGGTTATAACTGGACCGATGTAACTTCTAATATCCCTGGGGAACCTCGTTGGATCACAAGGGTGGTTTGCGATCCGGTGGATGCTGGTACCATGTATGTTTTACGCACAGGTTTTTCTGAGGGAAACAAAGTTTGGAAAACCACAGACCTCGGGCAAACCTGGGCAAATCTATCAGGCAACTTACCTAATTTGCCATGCAGCGACCTTTTTATTGATCCTGAAAATACAAACCATTTATATGTCGCCAACGATATTGGTGTTTACCGATCAACCGATGGTGGAACGAGCTGGGTTTATGCAAGTGAAGGTGTTCCTTATGTTCCTGCCATTGATTTTGATTATGTAAAAATCGGAACTGATCGCTACCTAAGGGTGGGAACCCATGGCCGCTCCATTTATGAAACAAAGCTTGATCCAAATGTCGGACTAGATGATCTTACGCTTGTAGATAATAAGTTGGTTGTTGATATTATTCCCAATCCGTTCGCTCATACAACCACATTTAAGTATTATCTGAAGCAGGATGTGCCTGTAACTTTAACCATCTTTAATTCCCTTGGACAAAAAATTGAAGTGCTTGCCAATGAGCAACAACAAACGGGGAAACATGAGATTTTATGGAAGGCTGCTAGATTTCCGGCAGGAGAGTATACTTACCGTATACAAGCCGGCAACAAGGAAAGAACGGGGAAAATGATTTTGATGAAATAATCACCTCTCAGCGGCACCCCTCTCCAAAAAAGCAAAAAGTCCGCTTTCCTTCTCCTTGAGGAGAAGGTGCCCGAAGGGCGGATGAGGTGAGAGAGGCCGGGGTGAGGTAAAAACTAGAAACCTAATTATGCTCCGCACACTAATCATCGACGACGAAGCCCATATACGCAATACCCTTTCGCTGATGCTGGTGAAATATTGCCCGCAGGTTGAAATATCAGGCGAGGCGGATGGTGTAAGCAGCGGAATTGATGCCATTCGCACTCTTCATCCCGATCTTGTTTTCCTCGATATTCATTTAGCCGATGGCACTGCTTTCGATTTGCTTGATGCGCTGGACAACATCAGTTTCAAACTCATTTTCATCTCTGCTTTTAACAAGGAAATGATACAGGCGTTCAGGCTGAGTAGCATCGAGTTCCTGGTAAAGCCAGTAAATCCTATCGCCCTGGTTAAAGCCGTTCAAAATGCAGAGTTTTTAACACAAGAGGAGTTACTGATGCAGCTCAAAGCTTTAGAAACAAATGTAAATCAACTCAACAGATAAAACGTTTCCAGATGAAAAAGCTCTACGTTTTTATGTTTGCACTGCCTGTAAAAAACAATACCAAGGCACAGTGGGTGTCACAGAATTCAGGCATCACGAATAATCTCAACTCCGTGTATTTTACAGATGCCGTAACTGTTGATGAAGTTGGCGACATCGGGATTTAATAACAGTATAAAACCTTAACCCAAACGGCCCCGCTGAAAACCGTAAACAGAGTAAGCACCATATTTAAACTCAATAACAAAATGAAAAAATCTACATTAGTTTTATTGTTATTCATTTGCTGCGTTATTAGTTCTTATGCACAATGGACACAAACTAATTTGCCGACCTACTTAGATATGATGGGCTCTGCATCACTTGGCTCTAAAGTTTATTTTGCAGGTGGGCAAAATAATTTTGGGCTAGCGCAATCCGGTGTAAATATTTATGACGTGAATACGGGTCAATGGACTTCTGCCAATTTATCAATTGCAAGAGTACTTCCTGTAGGAGTTAGTGCAGGCAATAAAGTAATTTTTGCCGGTGGTTTTACTGGTAACTATGTTTCAAGTTCAAGGGTAGATATTTATGATGTTCTATCAAAGGAGTGGACAACAGCCGAATTATCATATCCAAGGTTTGATGTTGGTGCCGTACGCTATGGCGACAAAGTATTTTTTGCTGGAGGAGCGAATTTAACTGGTATGGGAGGAGATATTTTAGATATTTATAATGTTACCACAGGTGTATGGACAACAGGTTCTCTTTCCGGAGCAAATTCTAATGTAACATTAACGGGCACAAAAGCCATTTTTGCTGGTGATCGGGTTATGGACATTTATGATTTCATAACAGATACCTGGAGCACTGCCACCTTTCCATCTCCAAGGGAATGGATGGGAGTAACCTCAGTGGGTGATAAAGCAATTTTTGCAGGCGGATTATATCCCGGCGATATAAATACCGATAGGGTGGATATTTATGATGTCAGCACCGGTTTATGGACTATCTCCAATCTTTCCTCCCCAAGGGCATTCATGAAAAATAATGCAGTTACCGCTTGTGGAAAAGCTTTTTTTACCTGTAGCGGCACCTGGGCTGGTTCTACAATCGGATGGACATCAAATACCGATAAAGTAGATATTTACGACCCCGCAACGAATACGTGGGCAATAGAAGTTGCCACCAGAGAAAGAGTACAACATGCCGGAGTTGCAAATGGGAATAAAGTATTTATTGCTGGTGGTTCAAATTGGGTAACATACACATTTACTAGCGTGGTGGATATCTACACATGCCTAACTGATGGTATTGAAGAGCATGTATTCCAAAAAGCTTCTCTGAATTTCTATCCCAACCCTGCCAATAATTTCATCACCATTGAAACAAAACTGACATCCCAAAAAACATTCGTTTCAATCTACAATATCTCCGGTCCGAAAATTTCAGAGCAACAAATCACCAATCCCAAAACACAAATTGATATAAGCAATCTGCCAACAGGAGTTTATGTTATAAAACTGCAAAATGAGAAAATGGTGGAGGTGGGGAAATTGGTTAAAGAGTAAAGAATTTAAAAATGGAGATACTGAAAACAGAAACCAGAGTAAGCACAAAATTTTAAAACTAATAGAAAATGAAAAAATTAATTATTTCTTTATTACTAATCTTTTGTCATTTCTATTCTGTTGCACAAAGTCCA
>JBBSAP010000183.1:0-5619 GCA_038252165.1 Bacteroidales bacterium
ATCCGATCAGGATGAACGGAATTAACTATGGTCCGCTTATCGCCTTACCGAGAATAGGTAAAAACGGGGATTCAATAAAAGTTTACAAGCTAAGGACTATGCACCCATACTCAGAATATGTCCAGGATTATGTCTATAAACAGCATGAACTGAAGGACGGAGGCAAGTTCATGGATGATTTCCGGATAACATCATGGGGGTCGGTTTGCAGAAAGATCTGGCTGGATGAATTTCCTATGCTTATTAATTTCTTCAAGGGGAATATGAAGCTTGTGGGGGTAAGACCTCTCAGCAGGCACTATTATGAATTATACAGCAGGGAGCTTCAGGAGAGAAGAATAAAATTTAAACCCGGTCTGATACCTCCCTTCTATGCAGATTTGCCCTCAGATCTCGATGAAATTCAAAAATCCGAAAACCGGTACCTTGATTCATACGAAAAATACCCGGTTCTTACTGATTTCAGGTACTTCCGGAAGTCGATCTGGAATATAATGTTCAGACATGCCAGGAGCGGCTAAAGTTCAAATATCCGTTCGGTGATCTCCCATTTTTCAGGAGTTGCTGATTTATCACCTGCCTGCTGAAACTGCGATACGTATTCTTCCCACTCTTTCTGTTTTGGCTTAAGTGCCAGCTCTTTCATTGCCTTGTCGTGGTCAAAATCAGGAATGGTATCCATTATCATAAAGACATTCTTGTCATGAATATAGATCTCCATGTCGAGGATTCCAACCTCTCTGATACCTTTTGTAATTTCCGGCCATACTTTTCCGGGTTGATGAACTTCCCTGTATTTTTCAATCAGGTCTTTATTGTCCTGAAGTTTAAGGACTTTGCAATATCTTTTAAAGGATGAATAGGTGGTTGTTTTTAAATAGTCTTTCATGGCATATACGATTACATTTTTTATCAAATTTAGATTATTTCAGGCGAAAGCATACAATATCCAACAGAATAGGAGACATATTCTGTATTGAGAGTATTCTATTAAACACGGAGTCGCACAGAGTTAAGACGCGTTATAAAACCCCCTTTCTTTTTCCCCCAGGGGGGCAAAACGTCTGTTTCTAAATTTGGATTTTAAATGGCCTTAGAGAATTTTGGGAGGGCCGAGCGTTAATAAATTATCTGCAGCCTTGATTTTACTTTGGTTACTTTCTTTGTATCAAGACAAAGAAAGTAACATGGATTTCTGGACAAGCAAAAGAACCGAGTTCCAATTTATTGGAACGAGCTCAACGAAGTTAAATGAACAAAAAGCACATTGAGTTATCAGGATATAGACCGAAGATCGACTTAATACTAACCCACCCCAAACCCCTCCCCGGAGGGGATCTTTAAAAATCAACTATATTTGTTTTAAACAAACTATTCACCTTACTGCGATGAGCATCAAAAAAAAGAAAATCTTCGTTTCAGGTTGTTTCGATATGCTCCACTCCGGACATATTGCATTTTTACAGGAAGCATCTGAATATGGCGACCTGTATATCGGACTCGGTTCCGACAAAACAATATGGGACCTTAAAGGAAGAGAAACTATAAATTCGGAAGAAGAAAGAGTATATATTCTTAATGCACTTTCATGTGTTCATAAAGCATCAATTAACAAAGGCAGCGGATTGCTCGATTTTCTGGAGGATATGAAGAACCTGCACCCTGATATCTTTATAGTAAATGAGGACGGCCACTCTCCTGAAAAAGAGAAGCTCTGCATAGATCTCGGGATTGAATACAAGGTCCTGAAAAGGATCCCCCATGCTAACCTTCCGGCACGTTCGACAACGGCACTCCGTTCAGTCAAGCCGATGCCATACAGGATCGACCTGGCCGGAACCTGGATCGACCAGCCGTATGTTTCGAAATATTATCCGGGAGCCGCAATAACGGCATCACTGGAACCTACAATTGAGTTCAATGAACGGTCGGGCATGGCTACATCAACCCGGAAAAAGGCAATTGAACTCTGGAATGATCATCTACCCCTTGAAAAGCCTGAAAAGCTTGCAAAAACATTATTCAGGTATGATAACGATCCGGGAACAAAGGAGGTGAGCGGATCGCAGGATTCAATAGGGATCACAATGCCGGGAATAAACAAGTTCTTTTACGACAAGGGGAAGTACTGGCCCTCGAATTTTGAAACTATATCTGACCTTAAAACAATAAAGTGGCTGGAGGAGAGGTTGTATATGCTGACATTGTGGCCCCGGCCTGATGGCTATAATGTTTTAAGCGATACTCACATAAGCACGGAAAACGTGAAGTTACTTACTGAGGCAGCTGATGTGGCATGGGATGGACTGGCATCAATGGATTATAAGAAATTCACCCGGGGATTCCTCGATTCATTTCATTCCCAGGTCAGGATGTTTCCAAAGATGATGAATCCCGAAATTGAAAGGATCATCGGTCAGTATAAAGGAAAGGCAAGGGCATGGAAGCTTTCAGGCGCAGGTGGCGGAGGGTATCTGATTATGATAAGTGAAGAGGAGATACCGAATGCGTTCAGGATTAAAATAAGGGTGAAGGATTGGTGGCTGTAATTCTTAGGATCCCCTCCTGGGAGGGGGAGGGGTGGGTTAATTTAATTAAAAACTTAACCACGGAGTTTCTCAGAGTTAAACTAAGTTTCACTGAGTCAAGAACAGTGTGACTCCGTGACAGCTCGGTGTAACTCCGTGGTAAAAAATAAAAAAAAGTTATGTCAAAAACAGCATTAATAACAGGTGTTACAGGACAGGATGGAGCATACCTTGCAGAGTATCTTCTTAAAAAAGGATATGTTGTACACGGGATAAAGCGGCGCAGCTCACTGTTTAACACCGAAAGGGTAGATCATCTTTACCAGGATCCTCATGTTGACAAACGGGATTTCATACTTCATTACGGTGATCTGACCGATTCGATGAATGTAACCAAGGTTATACAGGAGTGCCAGCCTGATGAGATTTATAACCTTGCCGCCATGAGCCATGTGAAGGTGAGCTTCGACACACCTGAATATACAGCTAACGCTGATGGGATTGGTACACTCAGAATCCTTGAGGCAGTACGACTCCTCGGGCTTACACCTAAAACCCGCATCTACCAGGCATCGACAAGTGAACTTTATGGACTGGTTCAGGAGGTACCCCAGACTGAAAAGACTCCATTTTATCCGAGAAGCCCATATGGAGTTGCTAAGCTTTATGCGTACTGGATAACAGTTAATTACAGAGAAGCCTACGGCATGCATTCAAGCAACGGAATATTGTTCAACCACGAATCACCAATAAGGGGGGAGACGTTTGTAACAAGGAAGATATCAAGGGCAATGGCAAGGATTGCACTTGGAATGCAGGATTGTCTTTATATGGGTAATATTTCATCACGACGCGACTGGGGCCATGCAAAGGATTATATCAAAGCAATGTATCTTATCCTTCAGCAGGAAAAACCTGATGACTATGTAATAGCTACAGGTGTTACCACATCGATCCGTGAGTTTATACTTAAAACATTCGCTGCAGCAGGAATGGAGATTCTCTTCTCAGGAGAAAACGAAGATGAAACAGGGAAAATAGTGAATATCGATGAACCTCTTTTCAATGAAAAGATTGGAAAAGAGTACATTGAGGCAATTAAGGCAAGGATGAAGAATGATCCTGTAATGGTAAGAGTCGACAGAAATTATTACAGGCCTACAGAGGTGGATCTTCTTATCGGCGACGCAACCAAAGCCAGAACGCAGCTCGGATGGATCCCGAGATATGACCTGAAGGGCTTGATAGAGGATATGATCACTTCTGATATCCATCTGATGAAGAAAGAGACTCACTTAAGGAACGGAGGATTTAAGACGTTTAATTATTTTGAATAGACAGGCCTCCCCACCCCATGGATTCACCCCCCAACCCCGTTAGGGGGGCCGAAATCCAGTACTCCTAAGACATCTCCTCATTGCTAAGCAGAGAGGGGGCAGGGGGTGAGTTCATGAAGTCAAAAAAAAGCATAGTGTGAGATAAAATCATTAAAATGAAAACAGATTCCAGAATATATGTTGCCGGTCATACCGGTCTTGTAGGTTCGGCACTTACGGCAACGCTAAAGGGAAAAGGATATAATAATCTTATCCTCAGGACCATGGAGGAACTCGACCTTATCGATCAGAAAGCAGTCGATGAGTTTTTTTCTGTTCAGAAGCCTGAATATGTTCTTATTGCGGCAGCCAAGGTCGGAGGTATTGTTGCCAATAATACTTTAAGGGCTGATTTTATCTACGTCAACCTTATGATCCAGAGCAATATGATTTATTCAGCCTGGAAACACGGGGTAAAAAAACTGCTTTTCCTGGGATCCACCTGCATTTATCCAAAAAATGCTCCGCAGCCAATGAAGGAAGACTATCTGCTTACCTCAAAGCTTGAATTTACAAATGAACCCTATGCAATAGCTAAAATAGCCGGACTGAAGATGTGTGAGTCATTCAATATCCAGTATAACACGAATTTCATTGCCGTAATGCCCACAAACCTTTATGGTCATGGCGATAACTATAATCTTGAAGCATCACATGTTCTGCCTGCCCTGCTCCGAAAATTCCATCTGGGGAAATGTCTTGAAAATAATGATATTGAGGCAATCAGAAAAGACCTTAACAGGTATCCTGTTGAAAAAACAGACAGCAGCTCCGATCAGGAAAGCATTGTTAAAATACTGGATAAGTATGGTATAAAACTTACCGGCAAAGGGCAATCAGGTAAGAATAAGGTTTCAGTTACCATATGGGGAACAGGAACTCCGCTAAGGGAATTCATGAACTCCAGGGATATGGCAGAGGCCTGCATCTTCATTATGGAAAACACTGATGTAAAGGATATAGTTAATATACACAAAACCGGCAAATCTGATCCGGAGTATCATCCGCCTCATTTTCTTAATATTGGAACAGGTGAAGAGATCTCAATCAGGGATCTTGCTTATAAGGTAAAAAGTCTGACAGGCTTTTCCGGCGATGTTGTTTTCGATTCCTCAAAACCCGACGGCACTATGCGGAAGGCAACTGATACCACCGCTCTGAAGGGATTAGGTTACAGACATAAGATCAGTCTGGATGAGGGACTAGTCCAGACTTATGGGCAGTATTTGAAATACGTGTAAAAAAATGTCTTGCAGTCATGTCGAAGCGTAGCGGAGATCCCGCCGTGGCGGGACGGTTATGCAAATTATTTTAACATCTGCGGAACTCTGCGTTTGATCTGCGAGAATCTGCGAGAAACTGGTTTTTATTTTTCCTTATCTCCTGCGTCTCGGGTCTTGTGTCTGTTTTAAACCCACCCCCCGCCCCCCGCTTAAGCGGGGCAGGCTCTCCCAGGAGGGGAGCCATTTATTCAAACAATTACAGCCTTCGGAGGAATGTCATCGGTATATTAACAATCAGATTCTGATCGAGGCGGTCAATTCGTATGACCACCCTGCTGTGGGGGCCTTTAGTTATCAGTTCGCCTGTGAGGCCGATCAATGAGCCCCGGATAACTTCAACATTATCTCCCTTTTCAAATTTTTCGGATGATATTTCAATTTCTGTTTCGCTGTTTATAAGGAGACGAAGATTATCTATCTGGTTCTGGGGTA
>JBBSAP010000184.1:0-5619 GCA_038252165.1 Bacteroidales bacterium
CTTCAGGAATTTCTTCCGTGCACTCAGGCCGGGAGGATCATTGCTTATCTCAACGCCGTCTGATAAAGGAGGTTCTGATGTCCATAGCGAAGAGGAAAAATCATTTATCGACGAACATGTACGCGACGGATACGGGATCGGAGAGATATCCCAAAAACTCGCGGGAGCAGGATTTAATAATATTAAAGCATCATATACTTACGGAAAACCTGGCGCTATCTCGTGGCGTCTGTCAATGAAATATCCGATCAGGATGCTTAACATCTCAAAATTGTTCTTCATTATTCTTCCCCTCTATTATCTGATATTCTTCCCCTTTGCATTAATACTGAATTTTTTTGATATCTTTTTGATTCATAAATCAGGAACCGGGTTGCTGGTTTCAGCAAGTAAGTTAAAGTGAAACTATCCCTTTATATAGCAAAAAGGTATCTCTTCGCGAAAAAATCGAGAAATGCAATAAATGTTATCTCTTCGATCTCTGTCGCAGGTGTTACAGTCGGGACTATGGCCCTTATTATTGTTCTTTCGGTGTTTAACGGACTGGAGAACCTTGTCCGCTCAATTTTCAACACCTTTGACCCTGATCTTAAGATCACTCCGGCGGAAGGTAAAACATTCATTCCTGACAGCACAGCTCTTAAACTTCTTTCTGATATAAACGGGGTTGCCTGTTATTCACTCTGTGTGGAAGAAAATGCTCTTCTCCGTTATGGTGAAAAACAGTATGTTGCAACAATTAAAGGAGTGGATGAAAACTATGCTCAGGTCACAGGAATAGACAGCTCAATGTGGGATGGAGGATTCGTGCTGCGTTCGGAACAGGGAAGGCCATATGCCATACCAGGTATAGGAATAGCAAATTTCCTTGGAATAAGAATCAATTTTATCACACCGATTAATATCTATGTACCTAAAAGAACCGGCACTGCCGATCTGAATCCTGAAGATGCATTCATAAGGAACTATATTTTCCCTTCAGGTATTTACCAGGTGGAGCAGGAATACGATTCAAAATATGTTTTTATCCCAATTGATTTTGCGCGCGAACTGCTTGAATATAAATCTGAAGTTTCGTCTCTTGAAATTAAGTTTGAAGAAGGTGCCAAAGAATCTGCCGTTCAGAAAGATGTGGTAAGACTATTCGGAAAAGGTTTTGTTGTCAGGAATAAATATGAACAACAGGAGATCTTCTACAAGGTGATGAAGTCAGAGCGTATCGCAATCTTTTTTATTCTTACTCTTATACTCATTATTGCCTCTTTCAGCATTATAGGTTCCCTTACTATGCTTATTATTGAGAAGGAGAGGGATATCGGGATACTCAGAAGCCTCGGAGCTGACAATGCACTGATAAGGAAGATTTTCATCTTCGAAGGATGGCTGATCTCGATAATCGGAGCTTTTGCCGGAATTCTGCTTGGTTTTGCAGTCTGCTGGATCCAGCAAAAATATGGAATAATAAGGCTTCAGAGCGATTCACTGATCGTGAATGCATATCCGGTAGTAATGAAAATCAAGGATTTTATAATAGTCCCGGGTACCGTTTTGGTAATCGGATTCTGGGCTGCATGGTATCCTGTAAGATTTCTCACTAAAAAGTATCTGACCAGAAACTAAATTCAAAATCTGAGCTCCATGAACCGGTATATATTCATCGTCCTTATTGCTTTCTCTGTCGTGGCAGCCTCATGCTCAGGCAGGAGAAACAAAGCAGAACACAAAGGCATAATCCCGGAGAAGGATCTTACATTAATTCTGACAGAAGTACATATTGCTGACGGACTTCTGTCAATTCCTGAAATCAAGTATAAATTTGAAAAAGGCGACACACTGGAGTCGTACACCGGAATCATTGAAAGATACGGTTACACAAAACCGCAGATGGACAGGACAATGAGATATTATTTCGTAAAGAAGCCAAAAAACCTCGTTAAGATCTATGATAAGGTGCTTGGAAAACTCAGTGAAATGGAGTCAAGGGTCGATAAGGAATTGCTGGTTTTCAAGGCCGGTCAGATGAATATATGGCCTGGAAAATCTTTCTATTCTTTTCCTGATCCCGATTCTGAAGACACAGCCCTTGTGGATTTTTCTTCCGGTTTTTACGGGACATTATACCTTAGGTTTACACTCACCATCTATCCCGATGATCAGTCAGTTGACCCTGTAATGGGATTATATTTCCTGAAGAGTGACACAGCCGGAAATGAAAACAGGATCTCCTTTTCACCTGTCCGTTTTATAAAGGACGGGCACCCTCACAATTACAGGTTTACACTGGTCCAGAACCTTACGGGGGAAGTAATGCTTAAAGGATGGTTCATTGACCAGGAGGGTATTTCCCCCAACAGGACATTTCATTACAGGGTTGAAAACATTATCCTGACACGCAATATTATGGAATGATGAAGCACTTTTCAGCCCAGTATATCTTAACAAATGACGGCCCCCCGCTGAAAAGAGGCATTGTGACAGTTGAAACTGATGGCACTGTAACCGGCGTTGAGGATAGTGGCGGAAACCTTGCCGAAAGAGAATCTGTCGAGTTCCACAACGGGATAATAATTCCCGGTTTCGTGAACTGCCATTGTCACCTGGAATTGTCTAATATGAAGGACCTGATCCCTCCCAAAAAAGGTCTGGCTGAATTCCTGAAAAACTTCAGGACAAGAAGGGAAGAGGGAGACGAAAACATCCCATCATCAATCTCAAGGGCTGACAATGGGATGTTCAGGGATGGCGTTGTTCTGTGTGCAGATATCTGCAATACACGATTGACATTTGACATAAAGAAGAAAAGCAAAATAAAATATATAAACCTCCTTGAGGTCTTTGGTATTGATCCGGAAAAAGCTGACCGCAGGATGGATGAAGTAAAACAACTGGCAAACTTATCCCGCGATTACAAAATTCCTTCCTGGATAGTTCCCCATTCTGCATATTCGCTTTCATTGACACTCTTCAGGTTATTGAGAGCTGAAACAGAATCGAATAAAATTACCTCCGTTCATTTTATGGAAACTGAATGTGAAAAATCGTTTCTTAAGTATAATGACGGGCCTATCCTTGAGTCATATAAAGAATCGGGGCTTGAAGTTGAAGTACTGGAAACAGTTGAAGACCATGAAACTGCAATACTGGATGAAATAACTCCTTCGGGCAATCTGATCCTGGTCCACAATACCTTTGTTGACAGGACAACAATTAAGAAGGTTAAAAAGAGGGAAAACCTTTTCTGGTGCCTTTGCCCGAATGCAAATCTGTACATCGAAGATCAGGTGCCTCCGGTTGATATGCTTATTGAAGAAAACTGCATGATCGTGACAGGCACCGACAGCCTTGCATCAAACCGCCGTTTAAGCATTCTTGAAGAGCTTAAAACGCTTCACAGATATTATCCATGGGTTCCGCTTCAGGACCTTGTAGCATGGGCAACTATTAACGGAGCTATGGCTCTTGGCGAAGAGGCGGAATACGGAAGCATTCAGCCGGGGAAAAAACCCGGATTGCTTCTTCTTCAGGATATTGATCTGCATAAACTCCGGTTACTGCCCGAAACCCGCGTCACAAGACTGATTTAGCACTCTGAAGGAACCAATCTTTTTTATGCTAATTTTGCTCAGTTTCTGAAAGGTTAAGATATGCCAACATTTTTATTCGATCGAATAATTTTCGGGCCGGTTAAAAGCCGGAGGCTGGGTGTATCTCTTGGGATCAATCTTTTACCGGCCAGCCGAAAAGTATGCAACTTCAACTGTATCTATTGCGAATGCGGCTGGACACTCGATTCATCAAAGGATAAAAGTCCTCTTCCGAAGCGTGACGAGATCTACAAGGCACTGGATATTAAGCTTTCAGAATTGAAATCAAAGAACACTCCTCCTGATGTGATAACATTCGCCGGTAACGGAGAACCCACGCTCCATCCTGATTTCCCGGTGATAGTTGATGACTGTATTGAACTGAGAAACAAATACTTTCCTGAAGCAAGGATTGCAGTATTGTCAAATTCGACAACAATCACCAACCCTTCCATCAGGGAGGCATTGCTGAAAGTCGACCAGAACATACTCAAGCTTGATTCCGGCTTCGATCTGACGGTAAGAGTGCATAACCAGCCGAGGGTTAATGTCAAGGTCGCGGAACTTATTGATAACCTCAGGGGATTTAACGGTCAGCTGATAATACAGACGCTTTTCCTTCGCGGATCATATAAGGGAAAATCCATTGACAATACAACACCTGAGGAGATTGAAGCGTGGTTGAAAGCAATCGAAATGATAAAACCTTATGAAGTCATGATCTATACAATCTCAAGGGATACCCCGGATGGCGGCCTGCTTGAGAAAGTCTCCGCTGCAGATCTTAGGCGGATTGCCCAAATGGTTAACAGACTGGGAATCAAAACCAGTATATCGGGTTAATTTTGAATAAGAATTGTAACATACTGATCTGCCCCCTCGAGTGGGGTCTTGGTCATGCCGGGCGTATGATTCCTCTCGCCAGAGAGCTTCAGGCGCGTAATTACAATGTAATTATTGGCTCCGGTAAAACACATCAGGCGATGTTCAGGAATGAATTACCGGGGTTGACCTATATTGATTTCCCGGGCTTCAATCCGGGTTATAGCAGATTTTTGCCTCAGTATATTTCCCTTTTTCTGAAAACACCCCTTCTTTTATATCATATACTGGCTGAGCACAGAAGGGTAAAAAGTATTATCAATGAAAATAAAATCGACATAATAATAAGCGATAACCGTTTCGGGCTCTGGAGCAGCAGGATAAAAAGCGTCTATGTAACTCATCAAATCGTTATACCATTTCCCGGAAGACTTAGATTTCTTGAAAGGACAGGCATATTATTTCATCGCTTTTTTATCAAAAAATATTCCGCCTGCTTTATTCCTGATCTGCCGGGAGATTTGAATATATCAGGTCGTCTGTCACATGGAGTTAGACTTCCGGTGAATACAAGATATATAGGTTTATTATCGAGATTTTCCGGCAGGCCTCAATCAGGTGAAAATAAATTCCGGTTCCCTCATAATACAGTGATCCTCTCAGGGCCTGAGCCACAGAAAGGGATACTAAGGCAGAAACTGATTGAAATTCTGAATAACAGGGAACCTCCTGCTGTTTTCCTTGAGGGAAAACCAGGCTGTTCTGTTGAAATCTCAAAATCAGAAAACACTATTTCATATAATCACCTGCCGGCCGATGAAATGCGGGACATGATCGCAGGTAGCACAAGTATCGTCGCCCGTTCGGGCTATACATCAATCATGGAACTTATAAGCCTGAATTGCAGCGCTTTGCTTATACCAACCCCAGGCCAGCCGGAACAGGAGTACCTTGCAGAGTATCTTTCCGCAAAAGGGTGGTTCAGTGCGATACCTCAAAGAAGGCTAAATGAAGGAACAATTCTGACTTCGAAAAAAGCACTATGGACTTCAGAAATAATTGATGAAAGCCGGGAACTGCTTGAAAAAGCCCTTGACAATCTCTTAAATAAATAAAATAAAAACGCTTATTACCATGAAGCCGGTCAGGTAGCCAATCCAAACCTGGGCTGGATTATGAGCATTAAGCCGTAATCGGGATGAAAGGATAAGGC
>JBBSAP010000185.1:0-5538 GCA_038252165.1 Bacteroidales bacterium
AATTAACAGACTTACAATATTATAGAGCCATTATGTTAATAAGCACCTAAAAATGATTCATATCTAAAAACAACCGTTAATAACCCCACCCTATTTGTTAATAGTCTGTCAGTTTTTTATTTCTTCGTGCGTTGACCCTGACCCACTTCCCCCTTAAGATACTCTTTATACACATTTACAGAATACATATGTATAAATGGAATGGCACATCACAGGCTTGACTTCCAATAGCACCGGTATTACAAGTGGGAAATGAATATAAAAACATTAATTATATTAATCAATTGGGAGTCAATCCCTCCGGGATTGGATATCTGTTGTGTGTCCATCTCCCGGGGCGTAACCCTGGCTATTGGAAGTTGACACCTTTGGTGTCATTTATTGCTTCTACATTTCTGCCTGTTCCGGAGTATACTTGATTTAGAATTATATATCGTAACAGGTAATATATTTACTGTATCAGGTATATTAATTATTGTAATACGATATGGTAATACCGCTATTTCAATCTAACATAGTCATTCTGCCGACTTCATATAATTGACCAGCCCCTTTTTATCAATTATTTCCTTGAGCTTCCCCGGAAGCGGCTCAAAGCCGAATTGTTTGTCCCCAATCATTATTTCGCCCTTCTCCAGGCTGACAGACACATGATCTCCTTGTTTGTAAGCCTCTGCAGCTTCTTTATGAACAATCAGAACAAGTCCCTGATTTATTGAAGACCTGTAAAATATCCGGTTGACCGACTTAACGATGATCGCGCTGATACATACATAGGCAAGTCCCACTGACGGATGCTCCCTTGAGCTTCCACACCCAAAATTGTCACCCATTATAATTATATCACCCTGTTTTGCATTTGATCTGAAAGAGGGATCAAAATCTTCAAAAAGATGCGGGATTATTGATACAGGGTCAGAGCTTAGAATATTATAAGTGTATTTGCCGGCAAACATCTGGTCAGTGTTAAGATTGTCCACATCTGAATAATTCCATACGTTTCCCGATTTCCTGTTTTCTCCCTCCTTAATGAATGATGTGATACTCTGGCCCGCAGAATATGGATATTTGGAAGTTTCAAAATTTTCACGGGGATCCGTTATAACCCCGGTTAGGGCTGAAACAGCCACTGTAGCCGGGGATGCCAGGTAAATTGCTGCCTCCTTGTTTCCCATCCTTCCCGCGAAGTTCCGGTTAGCAGTTGAAATAATTGTATGGCCGCTGGCCGGGATCCCCAGTCCGGTGCCCAGGCATGGACCGCATGATGGGGTAAGAATGCTGGCACCCGATTCAATAAGTGTCGTTATTATTCCCTCGCTGATAGCCTGAAGGAATATCTTGTCTGAGGCCGGCGTTACATTCAGCTGGAATCCTTTCTTTATCTTTTTATCTTTCAGTATTTCTGCTGCAATTCTCAGATCCTCTATCCTCCCGTTTGTACAGGTTCCTATCAGGCCTTCGTGGACTTCAATACCTGCCGTTTCAGATACGGTTTTTACATTATCAACATTATGGGGAGCGGCTACAACAGGTACAATCTGACTAAGATCAATATCTATCTCGCGAAAATATCTGGCACCTTCATCTGCCCAGACACCCTGTGTGCTTATATAATCACCACCGAGAAAACCTCCAAGCACCTCATCAGCAGGAAAAACTGCATTTTTTGCTCCCATTTCTGAAGCAAGGTTGGCCATTGTCATCCTGTCGGATATTGTCAGACTCCTCACACCTTCACCATGGTATTCTACCGACATGTAGTTTGCCCCGTCAGAACCGATCATGCCAATGATCCAAAGGGCAAGATCCTTCGCATAAACATTTTCCTGCAGCCTTCCTTTCATGTTTATCCTGATCGACTCAGGCACCCTGAACCATGTCTCTCCCCTTTTCCATATCCCGGCAGATTCAGTTCTGTCGATACCTGCAGCAAACGCGTTAAAAGCACCGGCAGTTGATGTATGACTGTCGCTGCCGACTATGAGCATACCCGGCCTGGCGTGATATGACATTATCTGGTGACAGATGCCCCTGCCAGCATCGTAGAATTTTGTTATACCCTGACTTGCAACAATATCCCTTATCTCCTGGTATTGATCTGCGAGCTTAGCATCAGGGGGAGGAGCATTATGATCAAGAACCACCAGCATCTGTCCGGGATCTGCCACTTTAACTCCGCCCATTTTCCGGAAGGTTTTATAAATGCTTGCAGTGTTGTCGTGAGTAAGTATTATATCAGGACGGGCAAATACGATTGTTCCGGCATTTGCACCTAGGATTTTTTCCGCGAATGTCATTGATTTCATAAGAAGCCTGTTTAAAAAAGTCCGCCATTATTGTAGATCTCAAACTGGACATCTGAAAATGGTTCAGCCTTGATGGTTTTACCAGATCTTTTGTCCGAAAGTTCTCCTGTCAGTAAACTGATCCTGATGCTGTCCTTATCAGATGCTTCAAGGTCAGAAATGTTTTTACATGTTATTATTGGCAGTGCTGCATTTATAGCATTTCTTTCATAGATCGCCCCGAATGATTCTGCGATAATAGCCTGAATTCCAAGTGAAATAAAACAGTCTACTGCCTGTTGGCGCGAACTTCCTGATCCGAAGTTCTTTCCTGTTATTACGATATCACCCGGAAGCGCTTTTTTTGCAAAGTCCTCAAAGCCATGAAGGTTATCAAATGTGTATTGCCCCATCTCTTTAATATCTGTTATTGCAAGATACCGGTTATGGAAAATCATATCTGTGTCGATGTTATCTTTTATTACGAGCCAGCATCTTCCTTCAATTACCGCTGGTTTGTCAGCAACGGTTTTTGACTTAAGTGTATATCTGGCACTTAATGGATCTGAAGGTTTGGAAGCAAATACAGCCGGGTTATCGGGGATTCCATCGCATGTTGTAATAAATCCCGCAATTGCTGATGCAGCTACTACTTCGGGTGATGCCAGAAAAACGTTTCCTTTTCCCTGCTTTCCGGGGAAGTTGCGGTTTCCGGTACTTATTGTAACCTCGCCCACCCCATTCTGACCAACCTGACCGGCTGCGCATCCTGCACATCCTGCATTTGAAACAAGGGCACCCGATTTTTTAAATATATCAATAAGGCCGTTCTCAAGACAGCTGTTCCAGATTGCATCCGTTGCCGGTACTATTTTCAGGACAACCCCGGGGGCAACTTTCCTTCCCTTAAGGATATCTGCAGTTTTCCGCATATCCTCCATCCTGCCGTTTGTACAGCTTCCAATGAAACCGGAATCTATTTTCTGGCCGGAAACCTCTTCAATCTTTACGGTATCGTGAGGTGCTCCGGGCCTGGAAACCAACTGTATGAAACCATTCATCTCAATATCGAATGTTTTAGCATAGCTGGCACCAGGATCAGCATAGACCGGCACAATCTTCTTTTTTGAACGGGCTGAGCAAAATTCAATTATTTTGTCAGACGGAGGAAACAGTATTATGATGGCTCCCATTTCAGTAGCCATTGATGAAATTGTTATCCTCTGGTCGAGAGTCATATTTTCAATTGCCTTGCCATATAATTCGACAGAATAGCCCAGCAGAGAATTAGCACCGAATCGGGCGAGAAGGTTAAGAACAACATCTTTTGCACTCAGACCTTTCTTTAAATCCCCGGTAAAATTGATTTTAACTGAATCGGGGATCTTGAACCAGATTTTACCCTTGTTCCAGCCCGCCGATATATCCATATCTCCCATTCCCTGGCCGAATGCCCCGATTGCACCCAGGATATTGGCGTGTGAATCGGTCGAAATTGCAGTTGCACCCGGATAGACAATGCCCTCATCAATAATTATATGAGTCCCGATACCTGCATCAATATCGTAAACTTTTATTCCGTTGTTACGTGCAAACTGGCGGCAGATATGCTGATTAACTGCATATTTCTGATCTGATCCGGTAGGATTGCAGTCAAATGTAAAAAATGTTCTTTCAGGGTCATCCAGCTGTAATCCATTATCAAGGATATTCTTTACAACACTGGCTCCACCGAAATCACGGGCGATCCTTGTATCAATGTCTATATCCACAATATCTCCCGGCTTAACCTTTTCGTATTTAGAATGGTTAGCCAGTATTTTCTCCAGCATGGTCATGGCCATAACAGTAAAATGTTTAAAATTTCGGGTAAAGTAAATAAAAATAGCAGAAACTATTTGAACCTGGCCCTGTAATCTCTCGGTGCAAGGCCTTCAGTTTTCCGGAATTGTTTATTGAAATTAGAGATGCACGAAAATCCGCATTGATTTGCTATTTCATGGATCTGGTATTTTGTTTCGCGCAGAAGATGGCCAGCCTTATTCATTCTCACCCTGTTAAGATACTCAACAAATCCGGAGCCGGCGTATTTCTTAAAGTACCTGCTGAATGCATAAGGACTCATGCGGGCAATTCCTGAAACCTTTTCGAGAGTAATAGGTTTGGAAAAATTTTCCCTGACATAGTTAAAAATATCAGTCATTTTTTTATTTCCTCTTTCATCGAATGCCTTTTTATAATTCTCTGTGCAGAGCAAGCCTCTCTTATCGGATGAGCACATGATTTTCATGACGCTAAAAAAACTAATCATTTTTTCAATTCCTTTGTTGTGAACCATACTGACAAGGTGGGGCTCGGTTTTTTTTGCATCCTCCACTGAAAAAACAATACCCCTTTCCGAATCCATGAGCAGCTTCCTTACGGAATTAAGTTCATGCTGTGACAATAGTGCTTCACCAAGTGATGACAGCTTAAAATGGAGCATAATTCCCCTCTCTTTTGGATTTGATATCTCATTCCTGTAATAGTTCCAGCAATGAGGAATGCTACCACCGATAATGACAAGGTCATAATGATCGAAGATCTCAATACTATCTCCGACAATACGGGTTCCATTGACTTCTGTATTCAGTACTATCTCATATTCCGGATGAAAATGCCAGAAACCATATGTATCTGAAATATAATCAGCTCTGAATCCGCCGCTGTCGTCATAATTTATCTTCTCAAGTTCAGCAACCATAAACAGGAAAGTGATATGATGGTGGGGTAATATCAAATTTAAACAATTTTTTATCAATATCAGGCCATCCTTAATCAATTATTGGAAATGCTTCATCAATAATTAGGATTGCTTCATCAATATTATTCAGATGAACGTATTAAAATTCTTAGAATAATTTTGATTGTATTATTATTTAATATAAATTTGTTCCTAGCTCATGCTATTGGTATAAGAGGAGAAAGCAAGGGTTGAAAGTGGAAATCATAAGGATTGTATTGCAGACATTGACTTTCACATCTGGAACCTGAGGATTAGCGCCAGCTTACCAGGGTTCCGTCCTTTTATCAGACAGTAGACACGGGAATTATCTCACTAATAACGCCCGTTCCCTGGTTTTCATGACAACCCTTGCTCCTCTTATTTTTTCAGGCAGTCGGAACAGACTGCTTTTTTATTGCTTCCTGCCTGACCGGACGAAATGATTTTAAAAATAGATATCTTTGATACAGATCGTCAGAAGATTCAGGC
>JBBSAP010000186.1:0-5523 GCA_038252165.1 Bacteroidales bacterium
AACATTGCCAAGGCAATCCATTGGCTGAGCATACCAAAGGAAAAAAGAGGAGCGTTCTCGATGTCCGATATTAAAACAATGAATCACAACGTTTTACTACTAAACCGATTTATTGACGTGTTCGGTGTTTACCCATACTCTGCCAAAAATCAGAACTATGTCAAAGAACTTATATTATATGGCACTATAGCCGCTTAAAAGTTTAACGAACTATTGTAGAAGGTTTGCCTTCTGCAAAGGTTACTTTATAATCAGCCAGAGTTACATTGAATTTACTCTGGACTTCATAAACACCACCCTTTACAGTTATAGTTCCTTTTTCCTTTATTGGTTTTGTAACATCCTTGATTGTAAGGTCTCCCTCTACATCAGTAGCGTAGGTACCGTCTTTTGATAAGTCGATCTGACTTAGATTCGTAATCTTTGCTTTCAGTTTGGCCTTTGGATAGGTTTGGGTATCGAGAAACTTATCACTGTTAAAATGCTTCTGCATTAAAGCCTTTTCAAATTCAAATCCCTGCATTGGCACAGAGAAAACTACTTCCCCAGTCTCCTTATTAATAGTACTCACAGATGTAGAATTATTGGCTTTAATATTTTCAGCAGGGGTACTGGAGAAGAAGGTGATTTGTGTTTTTGAGCTTACAAGTTTGCCTGATGTCTGTGAGAGACCTGTTGACGCAGCAAAAAAGGCTGTCAATACTGTAAATAGAATAATCTTTCTCATTGTTTTTGTTTTTAATTTTATATTAATAATTGATACTTATTTCGTTAACAGATCGCTCTTTTCAAGAATAACATTCTCGTATAATCCGAGGTCTTCATCAAAAGCAGCACCGGAACGGATGACTCCTTTCAGTGTTACTTTCTGTCCAACGTGCAGACTGGACGCATTTGCGTTGGTTACAGATGAAAATGTTGCTGAAACACCTGCTTTATCTTCATTACTCTTCAATAAAACCACTTTCAACCCATTAAAATCTTCAGAGATCTTATTTACAATGCCGGTTACTTCGAGTATTTTGGAGTCTCCGTCGGATGCCAGGTATTTTTTATTTGCCCTATCTTTGTCTTTAAGGTATTCTGCAACAATTTGGGTAGTGGTTACAGAAGAATCTGATTTGGATGCCTGTACATCACGATGTGGCAGATTAAAAAGGTAAAATCCTATTCCACCTGCGATTACAATCCCGGCAGCAAGCAGGATCAGACCAATTTTTAAAATCTTTTTGTTTTTCATTTGATATCGTTATTTTAAGTTATATGCTAATTGTCGTATAAATCATAAAACCTGACAATGCTGTAGACAATTTCTTGATTTAGGGGACAGCTTCTATTTCTGGTCCTTCATTAAACCTGATTCCAGAACTTTAGTAAGATCACTTTGGCTTATTAAACCATTGTGGGAGTAGGATGCACCTCCGTTTTTATATAGCACCAGGTATGGGACACCTGAAATATGAAGCTCCTTTATCAGTTTCTTGCTGGCATCCGCATTGATTTTAATAACTATAATTCTCCCGGAGTATTCATTCTTCAGATTGTCAATCATTGGCATCATCTGACGGCAGGGACCGCACCAGGGAGCATAAAAATCAACGAATACGGGGATCTCCGATTTAATGAGTGCATTGAACTCATCTGGTTCCATTTTATTTTCAATATCGGGACGTGCATTAGCTTCAACAATTACAGGCAGATTCTGAAGTTCCCATTCCATAATTCCTTGTTGAAGGTTATAAACTTTGGTGTATCCGTTTTCTGCAAGAATCTCTGCAGCTTTCTGACTCCTGTAACCTGTATTGCAATAAAGATACAGGGGTTGGTCTTTGGGGAGCAGTAGTATCTTCTTCCTGAAATCGAAGGCATAATAGTTTAGCTGACCTGCACCAGGAATATGTCCGTTTGCAAATTCGGATTCAGTTCTGACATCGAGAAGTGTACCTTTATTCTTGACTGTCAACTCATGAAACTTCGAGGAACTCAGCTGGTTAATTGTGGAATTTTCCCCTGATACTTTAAAGAAAGATGATAATAGCATGGTTAATAAAAATAATCTGTTCATTGTATGAGTTTTAAATACTTTGAACAGATAGTCGCAGAAAACAGGAAACCTGACAAAAAGAATTTTTTTCTATACAGTTTGGCAATGAAGCAATCCGGATAACTTAATTTCCTCCGGTTGCCGCTCCCATGCATCATCCACTGGAACCAAAGGCATTTTGTCGTAGTATACGAAATAAAGAAAAAGAAGGTATTTGCTCCTTTCTCCCTGGCTGTAATTAAAGGAGAAATGACACTGGGTATGATGATGGCTGTTCAATATATAATAGGTCTCCGATCCAGCAATTCATAGGTTTTACGCAGGCCGCACAGGATGCCCGTAAAAGCCTTGAACGTCTTGGCGAGATACACGATCGCGAAGATGAGGAAAAACCCGAAGATGATAAGATAAGAGATATCCCTTCAGATAAAGATATAGAGATAAAAAATCTTCTCTTCCAATACGAGGGACTCAATTCCGAGAAAGTTCTGAACAATATTTCTCTTGTTATCCCTGCTAGAAAGATAACTGCTATTGTAGGGATAAGCGGCAGCGGAAAGACAACTCTAATAAAACTTCTTCTCGGTTTTTATAATCCCGGTAAGGGTGATATCCTTCTCGGTGGTACAAAGTTAATGCGTTTCAGCCAGTTTGAATGGGAAATCTTTGATTTACTTAATCACAATCTGGGATCATATATGATTCAATCATAAGAATAATGTGCTATTTAAATCCTTTTTACACTAATGGGCATTAGATAAATTAAACTGTTCTTTGAAATTATGAATTAATCGCATCTGCAGCATTTTTTTCGAGCGTGACGATTTGAATTGAAAATACGGATTTTTGTTTTGAGAAAAACATCAATCCATGAATCAAGGCAAGTATATCTTCGCTCAACTTACAGATTTTTTACCTCGCAGAGTATTTGACCGAATTGTCGACAAGTATGAAGGTAATAAGCGTGTAAGGTCTTTTACATGCTGGAACCAAATGCTCTGTATGGTCTTTGGCCAACTGACCGCCAGGGACAGCATGAGAGATTTGATGCTTAGTCTTGAAGCACACCAGTCAAAGTATTATCATCTGGGTTTTGGTTCAACTGTCTCCCGCAGAAATCTTGGTACTGCAAACGAGAAGCGGAATTGCAAAATCTTTGAAGAGTTTGCCTATGTTTTGATTGCAGAAGCACGCAGAAGTTGTTACCGGAATGATTTTGAGATAGAGGTTGATGGCAACGTTTATGCGCTGGACTCTACAACAATAGATCTGTGTTTAAGCGTCTTCTGGTGGGCAGAGTTCAGAAAGCATAAGGGAGGGATAAAGCTCCATACACTATTTGATATAAAAACTTCTATTCCCAGTTTTATTCACATCACTACAGCCAAGGTTCACGATGTCAACATTATGGATCTCATTCCTTACGAAAGAGGAAGTTTTTATGTTGCTGACAAAGCATACACCGACTTTCAAAGACTTCACAGGATACATGCTAACGGGTCATTCTTTGTGATAAGAGCCAAGGATAATCTCCAGTTCAAAAGGATGTATTCCAAGGCAGTAGATAAAACAACTGGTGTCATCAATGACCAGATTGGCAGGTTGCTGGGTCCCAAATCCAGAAGCGAATATCCTGAAAAGCTGCGACGAATAAAGTATTATGACGCCGAGCATGACTTGGAACTTGTTTTCCTGACCAACAACAAGGATCTGAACGCCACTGAGATTGCTTTCCTTTATAAGAAAAGATGGGAAGTAGAGTTGTTTTTCAAATGGATGAAGCAACATCTTAAGATCAAATCTTTCTGGGGAATAACTCTCAATGCCGTAAAGATCCAAATGTACTGTGCCATTATCGCTTACTGTCTGGTTGCCCTGGTTGGTAATAAATTGAAAGTTAAGCGCACAATCTACGAAATTCTACAGATCCTCAGTATTTCATTACTGGACAAAACTCCTGTAAAAGAGATACTTACGAAATGCGATTACAATAATGTCAAAGAACTTAATAATAACCAGTTAATAATCAGTGGGTTTTAAGTGCCCACTAGTGTCCTTTTTACGTTAATAAGTATCATATATGATACATTTATGTTATTTTTTAGTAAAATTAAGCTTGTGCTTACCGAATAGTATCATATATGATACATTTATGTTGTTTAATAATAAATATTATTATAAATTTACCAAATAGTATCATATATGACACTTTGTTTATTTTTGAGAAATGACAAACGACAAGATTATTAAAGTAATAAAAGAAAGAAAGGATATTCTTGGAATAAATCAGGAATACTTAGCAGAGCTTTCAGAAGTAGGTGTTGCAACGTTAAAGCGTTTTGAAAGCGGAAAAGGAAACATATCGCTAAACAATTTACAGAAAATAGCTGATATATTGGGTCTTGAAATCAAACTTGAACTAAAAAAGCCTATAAATGAGAAAAGCTGAGGTCTATAGAAATGGGGTTTTGGCTGGCATTTTAGCCGAGACAGAGGGAGGCACCTATGTTTTTACATATGATTCCGCTCAATACTTAGATCATTATAATACACGTTTGTCTATGATAAATGGAATTTAAGTATTTGCATATTGACTTTCATTATTAAAAATAAGTCAATTTAGAATTTCTGCAAAAATAATTATTAGCACCTGATTAGCGCCTACTAATCGAGTAGGAGGAAAATAAAATAGTTTTCCTCCTATTTTATTTTCCGACCTCTCACACCACCGTACGAACGGATCACGTATACGGCGGTTCTCTAAGAAACAACTCTGACTTTACGATAGGAGGCCGATAGGAAAACAAAACCAGCTTTGCATAGACGATCGTTAGTGATGGTGGTATTAAGGATGAAGCTGTTAGCGGTATGCCAATAACTTTTCCTTGTATTCGCCCACTCATAAGCCTTGGATTTCTTTACCCCAAGCTTTACAAGATTAGCCAATCTGGTTTTAATGCGTTTCCACTGTTTCCATATTATCATTCTTAGCCTTCGACGATACCATTCGTCCACCCTGATCAGTAGGTGATCCATATCGGCCAGTTTAAAGTACTGCACCCAGCCAGTGATAAATCGGCCCAGTGCTTCCTTCCTTCGGTCATTTCCCCATCCGTTGCTTCTCGATGTCAGCTCTTTGATTCTATCTTTCATCTTTTGCAAACTTCTTGGGTGTAACCGAAACTTGCACTTTCCATCCTTTATGTAAAAGGAGTATCCCAGGAATTTTATTCCCCTGATATTGGATACATGGCTCTTTTGACGGTTCACCTTTAAAAACAATTTCCTTTCTACAAAAGGAATAATGCTCTCCAAGGTGCGTTCGGCACTTCGTCTACTCTCTACTGCCCATTCATAGCCTTCGTTGATGTATTGTTGGCATTTGCGTAGCGCCTGATGTGCGTTACGCCTTGGCCTGAACCCATAACTGTGATCCGAGAACTGTGGCTCATAGACCGGAACCAGAACCTGCGTAATGG
>JBBSAP010000187.1:0-5407 GCA_038252165.1 Bacteroidales bacterium
AGATTGAGCCTGACTTCAGTTATGTTAAAAATGAATTATATCCTCAGGTATTGAAAAAATATAAAAATTGATATATGGCTAAAAGTGTTCTTATTGTGGGAGCAGGTCTTGGCGGACTTGCAACAGCTTTGAGGCTGGCAAAAAAAGGTTATAAAGTTGAGATGATTGAAAAGAACTTCAATGCCGGTGGCAGGGTTAACCAGCTCAAAAAGGATGGTTTTACATTTGATACCGGTCCAAGTTTTTTCAGTATGTCATATGAGTTTACAGAATTTGCCAAAGATTGTAATATTGACCTTCCTTTCAAATATTTCGGACTCGATCCGTTATACACAGTAAATTTCAGAGGTAATCCCAAAACCTATTTTTTGTACAGGGACATTAAAAAGCTCGCTGCTCAGTTCAGTGATGTTGAGCCGGATTTTGAACAAAGGATGAACAGGTATCTGGAAAAAAGCGGAAGACTTTTTCATGATACTGCCGGCATTGCAATAAAGAATAATTTTGATTCTTTACTCCAGTATTTTGTTACCCTTTCGAAGGTTAACCTGGTCCATCTCCCGGTATTGTTCAGGAATTTCTGGCAACAGGTTTCCCATTATTTCAAGTCGGAAGAGGCGAAACAGATTCTCTCGCTCGTCTCTTTTTTCCTCGGCAGGACTCCCTTCGACACCTCAGCAGTTTATACATTATTGTCTTATACCGAGTTCAAACATGATGGCTATTTCAATGTTGAGGGAGGGATGTATAAAATAATCGAAGGGATCGTAAAGGAACTGGAAAAGAAAAATGTGAAGATCACCTATAACACAGAGATAAAGAGCTTCGATTCTGACAATGGGAAACTTTCATCCCTGATAGATCAGAATGGAAGAAAATGGACAGCTGATATTATCGTTGTAAATTCAGATGCTGCGGTATTTCGTGGTTCGGTATTTAAGAGACCGGCATTCTCAGTTGAAAAGCTTGATAAAAGATCATGGACGATGGGCTCGCTGACCATTTACCTTGGATTGAAGTGTAAATTGCCTATGGTTCATCATCATAATTACTATCTGGGTGATAATTTCAGGGAATACGCCGATAAGGTTTTCAAAAGTCCTGATTCCCTTCAGAAACCTTATTATTACGTGAATGTGTTATCAAAGCATAACCCTGATTGTGCCCCTGCAGACTCTGAGAGTTTATTCATTGTCTGCCCGGTACCTGACCTCAGGTTTAAACCCGACTGGATCGACAGAGATGCAATTGTTGATAGTATTATAGACGATTTCTCGGGCAGAATCGGAAAAGACATCAAGCCTGAGATTGTTTCGAGAACTGTCTATACTCCTGAAGACTGGCAGGATCAGTATAATCTGCATAGAGGCAGCGGACTTGGGTTATCGCACGACATGCTTCAGATAGGAGGTTTCCGTCCAAAGAACTATGATGAATTATTTAAAAATGTTTTCTATGTTGGAGCCTCCACAATACCCGGAACTGGTCTTCCGATGGTTATTATAAGTTCAAAACTGGTATTTCAGAGGATTGAGGAATATTCTGCAAAGCATTCTGAAATATCCTCCTGAGTGTTTTTGAATATCTTTACAAGGATAATACTTTTCTGCAACCATGGGTATAATTATTTCTTTATTAATTTTGCTTAGCTGGGGCTATCACCTGATTTACATATTGTTGTATCAGCCTGTAGACCTTTTAGACTTATGGTTCTGGATACATATTTTAGTGCAAACATGGCTTTTTACCGGACTCTTTATAACAGGACATGATTCAATGCATGGGACAATAAGCCGAAACAGAACTTTAAATAATTTTCTTGGATTTATTGCAACCACTCTCTATGCGGGACTTTGGTATCCTACCCTTAAAAAGAAACACTATCTGCATCACATTAATGTCGGTACAGGAAAAGATCCTGACTACCAAACAGGAAATCAAAACTTCTTCGTGTGGTGGTACCATTTTATGAAGCAGTATCTTACAATATGGCAAATTCTGATTATGGCTGCTATTTTTAATATAGGCCTGCTTTTTTTTAGTGAACTTCAACTTATAGTGCTTTGGATAGTTCCCTCCGTTTTATCAACTTTTCAACTCTTTTACTTTGGAACCTATCTTCCCCATCACCTTCCGCATACAGCCGAAATGGAGCCTCATAAAGCCAGGTCGCAAAGACGTAACCATTTATGGGCTATGTTATCATGTTACTTTTTCGGATATCACTTCGAACATCATGCATCGCCACAAACCCCATGGTGGATGCTATATAGGATTAAGAGAATATAATTATGATATTATCCTGCCCGGTTTTTATTATCTTAAGGGAATTTAGATATAATATTTAAAATATTAAAAATGAGGGACATAATAAATATTGGGGCATCTTCCAATGGCTATTATAAGCTCAAAACTGGTATTTAAGTGGATTGAAGAGTACTCTGCAAATCATTCTGAAATATCCTCCCGATTGTTTTATATTGTGTCAATTGAAATTTAATTACTCTGTTAGTATGAAAACGTTTTTCGACCTCGGAACAATAGTTGTAATAATAGTTACAATCTTACTTTTTACTTTTGCATTGTTTGTCAAAGGGCTTTCAAAAGACCTTTTATTGGAGGCAGGAGTGCTTCTGGTCTCAGTCAAACTCATTATGATGGCCTACAGGAATAATCTTAATTACAGAGAAATTAAAAAAGAGATGGAAGAGATAAATCAATTTCTCAGGGATAAATTAAAGTAAAATGTGGTATTTATTGTTGCTTTTAGCCGGTTTTTTGCCTCTGATTTTCGGGGCAAACCTTTTAGTTGACAATTCTTCTTCACTCGCAAAGAAACTGGATATCCCTGATATTGTAATAGGCTTGACCATAGTTGGATTTGTCACTGAGCTGTAGCTCGACTGCTCACGAATAACTAACAGGCTACAAATATTTTGCTGCTCTGCAGCATATACCTGGCGGCAGAGCCGCCATAATATTTGTAGAAAGTTGTATAGGTATAAAACAAGCCCCATAGGGGCGAAATATGTTTTATAAATAATAAATCAAGAGGTTTAAGAATATAAAAAATATTTTAACCGGACAGTAATGAATTAAAATAAAAAATATTATCATTATGAAACAAAAATATTTGCTGACTATTTTGAGTGTATTTTTTGCGTTTAGTGTAAAAGCTCAACCCATTCACGGCACTTTTAAAAGTGATTCTTCTAAATTCAAATTCCGGGCCGTTGCAGAAATTGGTTTTACTTCTGTTCTTTCGCATCATTTGCAGCTTGGTCAGAATGGTACTTATTTTGATTATGTTGAAAACGGAGGTCAGGATGTGCTTTTCCCGGTAACCCGGTTTTCAGTAGAGATGGATGTACGAAAACGCAATACTTTCATTCTGCTGTATCAGCCACTGCGCATCGAGACGCAGGCACTTCTAAAGAATGATGTTGTGTTTGATGATATTATCTTCCCTGATTCAACAGGAATAAATTGCCTTTACAACTTCCCTTTTTATCGGTTCAGTTATCTGCGGGAACTTATGCCCAATAATCCCCGGTTCAAGTTTGCACTGGGAGGTTCCCTGCAGATACGTAATGCAACAATTTCATTTGAATCGGTTGATGGAACCCGCTTCACAACAAATGGAGGAATAGGGCCTGTACCGGCGATAAAAATCCGGGGCAAAGCTCTTCTTAATGATTACTTTTATGCTGAAATTGAAGCTGACGGAATATACGCCCCTGTAAGTTACCTGAACGGAAGTGACAATGAAATAGTTGGTGCTATACTTGATGCCAGCATGCGACTGGGTGCACAGTTAAACAAGTCCGGAAATCTATTTTTAAATCTAAGGTATCTTGGAGGCGGTGCAACAGGAACAGACACTAAAGATACATGGCCAAGTGATGGTTATGTAAAAAACTGGCTCAATTTCCTGATTGTGACTACAGGTTTTGTCTACCAGTTTTAAAAATCTATTAAAAGGAACCTTAGATTACATTTTTATCAATATATTGTTCTCATATTATAAAGAGTATTCTTTAGCATATTTTAAGCAGCAATTTGAAGTTTATTAACAGTGAATTAGTAATTTAATATATAACTCATGAATTTTACTGACTTTATAACTCATCACGGTAAACGTGTAATTCGCGATCAGTTTATCCATCTTATTCAGGTTGCCCAAACTGACGGTAAAATCAGTCAGAAAGAATTAGAAATACTTCACAAGGCGGGTAAAAACTTTGGACTTACTGACCCTGAGATTGATCAGCTTATTCAGTCAGAGGAAAATCATCATTATCATCCTCCATACAGTCTAAACGATAAGTTTGATCATCTCTACAACATTGCGCAGATAGTTATGGCTGATGATTTAATAGCAACCGAGGAGATGAAAATCATGAAGCGATTCGCTATTGAAGCCGGCTTCGAGGATAAAATTATAGAAGTTCTTCTTAAAC
The DNA here is from genome assembly GCA_038252165.1 of Bacteroidales bacterium. Classification (GTDB taxonomy): domain Bacteria; phylum Bacteroidota; class Bacteroidia; order Bacteroidales; family VadinHA17; genus LD21. The sequence goes on from JBBSAP010000187.1 coordinate 4,461, forward strand.
TACTTATTGAAGGTATTGAAAAGGGCGAAGATGAGGAAAAACTGCTTCAGGATTTTAAGAAAAATATATTTAGAAGGCAACCATAAAATCAAACCAGTTGCATGTTGAATTACCTGCTGAAATAAACAATGGTTTGTTTTCAGAAACATCAAATTCCAGAACTCCCGTTCTTCTTTCCTGCCACCAAACAGGGTTTTTCCATATCTTTACAAAGATAATCCTGTTGAAGCAGATATGAGCAACCCAATCCCAATAATGGAATACGTCGGGGGCCTTCTTAAGACCTGTCGGCTGGCGGTTCTGGCGACGGAGGGAGATGGCCAGCCACATGCAAGTTTGATAGCGATTACACCGGTTCAGGGTTTCCGGCAAATGATCTTTGCAACTTATCGCAATACGCGTAAGTTCGAAAACCTTGTACATAACGGCAGAGTAGCTGTTCTCATTCATGGGGAAGATTTTGATAGTTCCGGCCAGCAGAAAGGTTTCGCGCTTACCGCCTTTGGTCATGCTCAGGAGGTCGGGATATCAGAGCAGGAAGAGGCTGTGCATGCCCATATGGAAAGGCATCCTGATCTGGTTAACTTCCTGCAGTCAGCGGATTTTGCAATCATCCGGATTAAGGTAGAAGCGTATCAGGTTGTTCGTGGAATTGATGATGTTACCTGGTTGAATGTAGAAGATTCCAAGTATTAGTTTGCCTGTATGGTTATAAATATTTTCATTCAACCTGGTTATTGAATGCTTGTTTCAAATTCCTATTTCCCGGATAAGACACAAAGCAGCATGAAATGATTAATGTGGGCGTAATGGTTAATAAAAAAGCTCTCTGAATATTCAGAGAGCTTTTTTTCTCAATTGATTTCTGACAAGTACTTATTTGGGAAGAACCACGCCATCAATCACATGAACAACTCCATTGGTTCCTTTTAAGTCAGTTGCAGTAA
>JBBSAP010000188.1:0-5378 GCA_038252165.1 Bacteroidales bacterium
CAGATGGACTCCGTATTTAACCCCAGGTTCTGATTTCCGTATGCAAAAAGGTCATAATATACATCCCCTTCTCCGAAAACCACATTCTGCCTGTCGCCAAAACGTTCTGTCATTAAAGCATAGTTATAATCGTCAATAACTTTAGTTGCAGCATCAGCGGCTAACTGGAATTTACCCTGGTTAAGGTAACACTCACTAAGCATGTGCCAGGCTGCCCCCTGGGTTATCCTGCCCGGAGCCTCTTCCGCACCCGGAACAGGCAGATTTGTTGTTCCGAATTTCAGATCTTCTTCCATCTGACCATAGACCTGAGCTTTTGGTGTACGAACAAAATCAGTTTTAGGAGATTTGATTACTTCAGTAACCAACGGTACATCTCCGTAGAACGAAACCAGAAGCCGGTATGCAAAAGCCCTGAAGAACATCGCTTCTGCCGTATAGGCGTTTTTCTGAGCTTCACTTGTCCATATTGCAGGATCAGCGTTATCAATCCCCTCAATCAAAACGTTCGACCTTTGAATAAGTTCGTAAGTCCATATCCAGATATTCCTGTAATCAGTATTTGATGATGTCAGACCTGTTACATAGTTAGATATAAACATGTTACTATTCGGATCTTCACCATGATAGGCTATGTCAGTTCCAAGGCCTCTCATTACAGCTATAACGGGCTGATTAGTACCATAAAACCACCTCTGGCGTGTCGAAAAATGTAATCCGGTTATCCCCTGTTTTATCCCGGGGAGGGTGTTATAGGCATTCTCCGGAGCAAGGAAATCAAGAGGCTTTTCATCGAGAATATCCTCACTGCATGCCGGCAGTATTAAAATCAAAACCGCTGCATACAGTAAAAACTTTTTGCTAAACAGATATAAATATTTTTTCATCTTTTTATAATTTTTTGGTTTCATAATTATCATCTTTAATTTTTTGGAAGTTAAATTAGAATGTAACCCTGAAACCTGCGGTTATATTTCTCATTAGCGGTGAATTCTGGTTATCGCTTCTCCAGGATTCCGGATCCCAGCCTGACCATTTGGTCCAGACATATGGATTTTTACTTGAAACAAAAACCTGACATGCACTTAGCTTTAATGTATTCAATAATTGAGTACTAAATCTGTATGCAAGAGAAACATCCTGTAGTCTTACAAAACTCCTGCTTTCATATATTCCGCTTGCCTGGGCTGGTGTGTTGTATACGCCGGTTGCATTATTAACACCGTTCTCGGGCGTCCAGTATGGACGAACTGCTGATGCATTTATCCTGAGGACATTGTCGGAACGGAAATCCACGTTAATGACAGATGCATTGTTCTCCATAAAATACTTTTTCCCACCCTGCACAGAATTTAATAAGAAAGAGAAAGTGAAGTTCTTATACGTGAATGTATTATTCAGGCTCCACCGGTAAGAGGGAGTACGATAGCCGATAACCTTTCTGTCGAGATTCGGTTCAATAACACCATCCCCGTTCTGATCAACATACTTGTACTGGCCCGGATACCAGTTGTTATAGGTTTGACCTGCATAGAGCTCTGCTTCCGTCCAGACGCCCCCCATCATTTCAAAATCATATATGGCGCTGATAGGCTCTCCGACAAACCATGAGTTTCCGACATCTTTGTCATTTTCATCGCCATAAAGCTTTGATATCTTGTCCCTGTTTAGTGAAAAAACCAAATTGGTTTCCCATCCGAGTTTACCTGTAAGGTTTACTGAGTTTAATTCAAGTTCTATCCCTTTGTTGTCAATTGCTCCTATATTAGTCCAGACATTTGGGTATCCGGTTGTTGGAGGCAGTGCACGTCTTACAAGCACATCGGTTGTTTGAGCCTTGTACAGATCAAGAGAACCATTAATTCTCCTGTCGAGCAACCCAAAGTCAAGCCCCACATTGAAAGAGGCTGTCGTTTCCCATCCCAGATTTGCATTGCCAAGGCTGCTCGGATAAACTGCGATTGCTGTTGCAGGTCCGTAAACATAGAAGTCAGCTGACATTCTGGAAAAGCTTGAGTAACGTCCGATACCCTGGTTCCCATTCAATCCATAAGAAGTCCTGAGCTTTAAATATAATCCTTTTGTGCCGCTCATAAAAGGTTCATCGCTAACAACCCATCCAAGGGAAACAGAAGGGAAATTGGCAAATTTATTATTCGGTCCAAATCCCGAAAAACCATCTCTTCTGAACGTTGCAGTTAACAGATAGCGGTTCATAAATGAGTAGTTGATACGTCCCATGTAAGAAATGCTGTTTTCTTGCCATGCTGATGAACCCGCAGTTACTGTAGTTCCAAGTCCCACATTATTATATCCGAGAACAGGATTGTCAAATCCCTGGGCATTGATGGTTGAACTCTCTGCATTCCGGCCTTCCTGGCTGTAAAGCAGGGTAGCATTCACCTGGTGGTTCCCGAAGGTCCTTAAATAGGTAACTATATTGTTATAGATCCAGTTCCTTTCTTCAGAAGGGTTCTTAATGGCCTGACCTTTGTTTCCGGCACCATCAGGGACTGTGTTTGGATAAAACCTGTTATATTTTCTGTTGGAATTGTTATTGGAATAATTAAATTCATAGGACAAACCTTTTACCCATGGAATTGTAATCCTGGCATTCCCGACCAGCAACAGGTCATTTCTGATATCAACATGATCAACATAAGTATTATTAAAAGGATATGGCATATAAACTTCGCCTGTGAGATACATGTCATAATTTGGCAAGCCAATTTTATTATTCGCCAGAGGACTGCATTGTCTTGCATCAGCAAGACTTGCTTCCAGACCTGAATAATCCCTGGAAGAATATGATGCATTCAATCCGACAGTAAGCCAATCGGTAATTTTGCTTTCTAAATTGGAATGAAGGGTAATTCTGCTGAATTGATCATTCAGCTGAATACCCTCCTCATTGGTATATGATGCTGAAGCATAATAATTTGTCCTGTCGCTTTTACCTGACATGCTGAGGTTATAATTCTGTATCGGGGCAATCCGTAAAATTTCATCAACCCAGTTTATCTCATTTCCGGCAATATAGTTATCACGCTCTTCCTGTGATCTGAGCCGTGAAGCTACCAGTTCCCGGTTATTGATATCCGGTCTTACAGGTTTTCCTGTGGCACTTGTCGGCTTGGTTTTATACCAGGAATAAAGATCCTGCTGATAATAATAGTCTGTTAATCTGACAGCATATTCTTCCGCGTTCATTACTCTCATTGGATTATTTGTCATGTCCTGGTAACCATAATACATATTAAATGAAATCATGGGTTTCTCGGATTTCCCTTTCTTTGTAGTAATAAGCATTACCCCGTTTGCAGACCTTGATCCGTAAACAGCAGCTGCACTGGCATCCTTCAGGATATCCACAGACTCAATATCACTGATATTGATATTGGTTATTGATCCGTTATAGATAATACCATCAAGGACTATCAGGGGAGCATCGCTTGCTGACAATGATGTCCGCCCCCTTATTGAAAGATCCGGATCGCCTCCGGCAAGTCCTACTCCGGAAACGTTAACTCCCGCCGTTGTTCCTGACATAGCCTGCGAGAGGTTAAGGTTCGCAAGAGTGGCCTTCTCATCCATTGACACTCTGACAACAGACCCTGTAAGGTCACTTTTCTTCTGAGTGCCATAACCTGTAACTATAACCTCATCAAGTGCCTTTAGGGATGCAGTCAGGGAAACATCTACTGTTGTCCTTCCTGAAACAGGTACCTCCACGGTGTTATAGCCGATAAACGAGAAAACAAGAACAGCACTCCGATCAGAAACAACAAGTGAATATTTACCGTCAGGGCTTGTAAGAGCACCCGTAACGGTACCTTTGATGACGACATTCACTCCAGGCATAGGGTCGCCTGTGGTTGCATCGGTCACTATTCCTGAAACAGTTGTCTGCTGAAGCTCAAAACCCGACAGGGTATTTGAAGCAGCCAGCAGCAATATCAGGACCAGAATTTTAAGATCCGTTAAGAACTTTCTGAGGTACCTTACAAGCGGTACCCCATGATAAGGATTTTCTTTCATAGTAAAGTAAATTGGTTAGTTAATAAAATAATTAAGAAGAAGATAATCATCGTAACGCATTTCGGGAACTGTAATCCCATGCGCAATGGCAGAAATTTATCATAGGCAGATTCAATCAGGTTAAGAAATGGTTAAAGTTAGTAGTGCCGATAAATATAACATTTTCTTTTAAACATAGCCCTCTTACTCTATCATAATAATTTTATATTATTGACGTTTATCAGGAACACGGGAGTTATAGAACTTAAACCTGACTATTAATGGGGAAGATGAATTTTGCCGGAACCAGAATTGCAATTGTTTTTAGCCTGTTAACACTGTTTCCTTTAGCAGCTTATTCTCAGGCGACCGTACCGGACATGCTGGCCAGAGGTACACTGAAGGAGCAGATGGATTATGTCCAGGAAAAAACCAGGATTTATGAAGATTTCAGGGCCATCAGAGAGGATATGTTTCAGAAAATCAAAGGCAATGCCCTTGATTCACTGAAAGCAGTAAAATCCGAAATAAAGGGTTTAAAGATAAGCACGAGGACACTTAATCTTAAAATCGATTCGCTGAATGCCTCCGTTGGCACAATAAGGGCGGACCTTGATCAGATGACAAAAACCAAGAACAGCATATCCCTGCTGGGAATAGAGATAAACAAAAATGCATATAATGCAGTCCTTTGGACAATAATTGTCGTACTTGCAGGTCTTCTTACAGCCGGATTTCTCGCATACCAGAGAAACCACAGGGTTACAGCTCACACAAAAAAAGAGAGCGAAGAACTGAAAAAGGAATTCGAAGCATACAGAAAAGCATCCAGGGAAGCCAGGGAAAAGATGTCAATGATCCACTTCAATGAGCTGAAAAAACTCAGAGGAGCCTGATGAAGGCACCAGGCTCAGAGCTCAGGGCGCAGGGCAAAGGGATAAACTGATATCTGAATCCTGACAGCTGACTTATATGCTATAATAACTTTCCCAACCCATTCTCGGAGGCTTGTCGGTCAGAAGTGAATTTGCAAACTTATCGTTAGTTATTTCCTTAGTATCCCGGTTGAAGATTAGTTTTTTGTTACGGCGTATTGCAATAATGCCCAATGAAAATATCTGGGCAAGAGGTGCAAATGTCTGGAACGGCGAACGGGTCTTCTCCTCTCCCATACAGGCTTTAAGGAAGTTAATGTAATGATCCGACGGACTTTTGGGGACGACCGGTAATTTTGAAGCCATCTCCTTTGCTTTTGCCTCAGGAATTATCGAGAGAGGCGCTGAGTGTGTTCCTCCCTTGAACATCAGTTCCTTGCTGAAAATGATTTTGCCTGCCTGGGGAATTCTCTGCCGGCTGCCCTG
>JBBSAP010000189.1:0-5351 GCA_038252165.1 Bacteroidales bacterium
GGTACGCAGCATGCTGACGATATCACCGACTACAGGAAATTCGTCAGCATGCTGCGTACCCTTGGATTTGATTATGTAAATGAAAACTCATTCGGGGTCGATCTTATAGCCGCAGAATACTCAAAGCTATTTAAAAAAGCCGAGGGTAAATATTATATGACGGCCAACTGTCCGGCAATAGTTAAGCTTATTGAAAAATATCATCCTGAACTTGTTCCTAACCTTGCTCCTCTTGTATCGCCGATGATCGCAACTGCAATGGTTGCAAAAGAGATCTATGGCAACGATGCGGCGATTATTTTTATAGGACCATGTATTGACAACAAGGATGAGACTTTTCTTTACCGCGACGGTAAACTGGTTGAAGGGGTTCTGACATTTATTGAGCTCAGGCAGTTATTCGACGAATTTGATATAACTGAGAGAATTGTAAAAATGTCAGAATTCGATCCTCCATACGGCCACTGGGGAGCCCTGTACCCTCTTCCGGCAGGGATATTACAGGCAGGAGGCATAAGGCGCGATATGGCGACCAGCAATGTGATAACAGCTGCAGGAAGGGAAGATGTCTTTGAAGGAATAAATGATTTTGAAAAGTATATTGACACCATCCATCATCACTTTAACTTCTTTTTTTGCCATGGCTGCCTTCTCGGTCCTGGAATGGAACATCACAATGAAAGGTTCAAAAGAAGAGCACTTGTCAGGCAATATGCTGAAAAGAGAGTCGGAAAGCTTGATAAGGCCCAGTGGCAGAAAGATATGGACAAGTGGTCGAAGCTCGATTTTACAAGAACCTTTAAGCCTGATGATCAGAGGATTCCGGAGCCTCCGGCAGAAGCAATAAATGAAGTCCTTAAAATAATAGGAAAAGAGAACACCGGGGATGAGTTGAACTGCGGAGCCTGTGGTTACCAGTCGTGCCGTGAATTTGCATCGACTGTTGCAAAAGGGCTGGCTGTTCCCGAGATGTGCCACACATTCAACCTGCGTAATAAACAGGAGTATATTGAAACGCTGAGGCAGACAAACAGGAAGCTGGCCGAGACAAAAAGAGCTCTTAAAGATTCAGAAGAAGTCGCCATGAGAGAAAAGGAGATGGCTCAGAGTGCTTCCGATATGATGAATAATATGCTCGAGAAACTCCCTACCGGAGTTGTGATTGTAGATAACAATCTGAAAATACTTCATTCAAATTTAAGCTTCATAAATATCCTTGGTGAAGATGCAAAAGCCATTTCAGATATTATTCCCGGACTTGTAGGTGCTGATCTTAAAACGCTTCTGCCATTCAATGTCTATAACATGTTTACATTTGTTTTGAAAGAGGATGAGCCCGTTGTCAGTAAGGATATACATTACGAAGAGAGCATGCTGAACATCTCAATCTTTCCTATTAAGAAAAACAAGATGTGCGGTGCAATAATCCGCGACCTCTATTCGCCTGAAGTCCAGGGAGAAGAGGTAACAAACAGGGTTAGTGAGGTCATTGATAAGAATCTTGAGATGGTCCAGAAGATCGGATTTCTTCTTGGTGAAGGTGCATCGGAAACGGAACAAATGCTTAATTCAATAATTGAATCATATCGTAAGAAGTCGTTGGGCTCAAAGAATAATATCAAATAACTTATAGTGTCAAGGGATTTCTATATCGAAGTTAACAGCCAGCAGAGAAATCATGATGGCGAGAGAATTTGCGGCGATGTTTTCCTGTACAGGTATATCAAGGAGGAAGACAGGGTTATCGCGGTGCTGTCCGATGGAATGGGACATGGAGTAAAGGCAAATATTCTCGCAACCCTCACTGCCACAATGGCATTTAATTTCACCCGCGAGCACAAGGAGGTAGACAGGATTGCTGAGATAATCATGAATACACTGCCTGTATGCAGTGAAAGAAGAATTAGTTACTCAACATTCACTATTGTTGACATTGAAAGCAGCGGTCGTGCAAATGTCCTTGAGTATGATAATCCCTCAACTATTATTTTAAGAGGCGCTGAGATCTTTGATCCTTCATGGAAAAAGGTCACACTCGACAAAGGGAGAAATGCCGGTAAGGTCCTCAAGACGTGTTCGTTTATGCCGGCAAAAGAGGACAGGATTATCTTCTGTTCCGACGGTGTATCGCAAAGCGGAATGGGAAGTGAAGCATTTCCATTTGGATGGGGAAGAGATGAGATTGCCCTGTACGCATATTCGTTAGTTCGCAGCGAGGCATCGATATCTGCGGCGATACTCTCGGGGAAAATTGTTACAATGGCACATAAAAACGATGCTTACAAAGCTAAAGATGATATAAGCTGTGGCACTATCTATTTTCGTGAACCCCGCAAACTGCTTATCTGCACCGGGCCCCCCTACGAAAAAGAAAAAGACAGCGAACTTGCTTTAAAAGTGAAAGAATATACCGGGAAAGTGATACTGAGCGGGGGAACGACAGCCGATATAGTGGCCAGGGAGCTCCAGAGAGCGATTATCGATGAGCTGATCTTTGAAGATCCTGAGCTGCCCCCTGAAAGCTTTATTGATGGCATTGATATTGTCACTGAAGGGATCCTTACACTTCAGAAGGTAAATGAGATCCTGAAATCATATAACAACAGTGTCAAGCTGGGGAAAGGGCCTGCCGATAAAATCGTTAAGCTGATAATGGAGAGCGATGAGATCCATTTTATTATCGGAACAAGGATCAATGTTGCCCACCAGGATCCTAACCTTCCGGTCGATCTTGAGATCCGCAGAACAGTAGTTAAACGAATCGCAAGGCTGCTGGAAGAGAAGTGGCTGAAGAAAGTGAGCTTTGAATACATATAACGTTATGGAATGCGGTATGCGAACAGACACCGGGCTTATTAAATTGGGTAAGGATTAACCACTCAGGATCCCCTCCTGGGAGTAATGGTGGGTTAAAAGATTGCTTCGCTCCGCTCGCAATGACGCTTCATCGTATTAATTCCGAAATCAAAACCGAGTCGAAGGCGGGACCGGCGAAGTCAAATCCAACATCCGAAATTTATCATCGGGTATCAGATTTCCCTTTGAGATGATCCAAAATCCTTTTGTACAAATGCGGCTGAATATCGGGATGAGTCAGGTTGGCAGGTAGTGAATCCATTATTTTGACTTCAGCTATTTCCGAAGTATCGGGTACCGGTCCAAGCCGGGAGATTTCTGCCAGGTAAAGGCGTCCGAATCCTGTTTCTCCATTCTTCAGAACTGAATATGTTGACACGCATTCAATTGTAAAAGCAACGGCTCCTGTTTCTTCCATCAACTCCCTGCTGGCAGCTTCATCGGCGGTTTCATCATTTTCAATATGTCCTCCCGCGATCTCCCATGTTTTACGCTTATGGTGGCGTACGTAAAGCCAGCCATCACCATATTTTGCAGCAATTACCGAATAAGTAAGTCTTATCTCAGGCGTATAAAGAGGATCGAAGAATTTAACTTTGGTCATACTGATTCTATTAATTACCAAAGCCCTTCCCTCACCTGGGAGAGGGGGATTTAGAGGGTGAGGCCAAAAGCTTAAGTCCTCCGCAATGTAACTATAATCATGTAAACTAATATTAAGTAGTTTGTAACTAATAAGTACTTAAAGTGAGCTAGAGTTTGGAGTGCCTAGAGTTAAAAATCGGATCAAAGTTCTTGAGCAAGAATTGGCACGATTTAAAACGCCACCACTCAAGAGCAGTCTTAGAGAGAAACGTGCTACGTTACAAAGTAGCATGGCCGATTAGATTCCGGGCCATGCTCAAGGAAGCACTCGTGATCATGTCTTTACCTTATATGTTACAAGCATTAAATGTCATCGCTGAGTACTAAAGATGCTGATGCATTCTATAATTATTAACTTTAGGCACTCTAGGCACTCCAAACTCTAGGCACTGATTAGTAAAAGTATTTTTACGTTCAAAAACAAGCTGATGGGGCTTTTCGTTTTTCTCCTTTTGATTGAAATACTTACACTGGTTGTTATAAGACAGCATTTCTTTGACAAATCATGGATGATGTATTATTTCATCATGACAATCAATGCCATCTTAAGTATCTGGCTCTGGATATTATGGTTCAAGGCTACTTCATACAGGGGTATTTTTGATGAACCGGGTAATATCTGGGGACTCACAAATCTTTCAGGTATGATGACCGCTGTTGTCTTTCCCAGAATCCTGCTTATAATCTTTCATTTTTCAGGCTGGCTGGCAAGAAAAAAAACGGGAGGTCATATCAGGATCCTAACTAATGGAGGACTGCTAATTTCAATATTGATTTTTCTGGTCATCGCGGAAGGTACAATCAGAGGCAGATTTAATTTTAAAACAGAAAATATTACTGTGAAGATCAAAGGATTAAAGCCTGATCTTGCTGGGCTTAGGATAGTCCTGATCTCTGACCTGCACCTTACTTCATTTTACCATCACCAGGATGTACTTGAGAAGGTAATGACAAAGATCAATGAACTGAAACCAGATCTTCTGATCAACACCGGCGATTTCATAACCATCGGCTGGCGGGAATTCATCAGGTTTGATACTATCCTTAGAAAGGCAAAAGGTAAGTATGGAAATTATGCTGTAATGGGCAATCATGATTTCGGTACTTATAATCCGTATTTTACAGATGCTGACAGAGATAATAATGTACTGCTGATGAATAAGTTCATATCTTCGTCGGGCTACAGGGTACTGAATGATGAATTCAGAATGGTTAAAATAGGAGAATCCACGATAGCCCTGATCGGGGTCACGACCAAAGGTTCGTTCCCAAGAATGATCCATGGTGACCTGAAGAAAGCCATCCATGGGATCTACGGCGCTGATTTGAAGATACTGCTTGCCCACGATCCAAACCAATGGGATAAAGACGTGACTATCAAAACTGATATAGATATTACTTTATCAGGGCATACTCATGGAATGCAGGCAGGAATTCTCACCAAAACTATCAAATGGAGTCCAGCACAATATTTTTATCCCCAATGGAACGGACTTTACAGGGAAGGGGAGCAATATCTGGTTGTCAACCGGGGCCTTGGTGTTCTCGGAATACCTTTCCGTATCTGGATGCCCCCGGAAATAACGGTAATAACTCTTCAGTCAGAATAAGGCTTAAAGCTATACACTCCGGCAGGAAAAAGAAACGGGCAGCATTATAACCTGCTGCCCGTATTTTGATTGTCCTGACCTAATCTTCATTTTTACCTTACTAACTAGTGTTTGTCTTTAAACTCAAATTGTTAATATATTCAGGAGGTTGCAAACATATATCACGAAAGTTCGAGGTATCTTAGAATCAAAGATAATGAATCCATGAAAATCTTCAACGAGTTACTTCTGAAATTCGAA
>JBBSAP010000190.1:0-5170 GCA_038252165.1 Bacteroidales bacterium
CATCTCTGCCGGAACACCCGGTAATGAAATAAAAATAGTTCTGTCTTTTTCAAGCCACATTCCGGGAGCAGTTCCGGCAGCATTTGTCAGGACTCTGCATGATTCGGGGACTTCTGCCTGCCTTCTGTTATTCTCATTCATGGGAAAATTTCTCCTTCGCATCATATTCTCCACCATTGCCAGAACCTCTTTATTCATTACAAGCCTGGTGTTAAAGAATTCACAAAGAGCAGGTTTTGTTATGTCATCGCTTGTAGGTCCAAGTCCGCCGGTAATAATAACAACGTCAGTTTTTCCTGCAACTTCCGATAACACACCCAGGATATCAGGCCTCAGGTCGTGAATGGAAACCTTCCTGTGAATATCAAATCCTGCCTTGCTTAGTTCAGCTCCGATCCAGGCTGAGTTGGTATCGACAGTCTGGCCTATAAGAAGCTCATCGCCTATTGTAATTATCTGGGCTTTCATTGGTACCTACAAATAGAGAGCAAATATATAAAAGACCCGCCTTCGCTAAAGCTTCGGCGGGTAAGAGCGGGAAAAGGGTTTCGAACCCTCGACCCTCAGCTTGGGAAGCTGATGCTCTACCACTGAGCTACTCCCGCATATTTCAATTCATCAGAGCCTCCAATGGGACTCGAACCCACGACCTGCTCATTACGAATGAGCTGCTCTACCGACTGAGCTAAGGAGGCAAATCCGATGCAAATATAGAAATTCATTCCAATTTAGCCAGCCTTGCAAGAAGAGGAGGATGCGAATAATGGAAAAAAACGTATGCCGGATGAGGGATCAGGTTGGACAGGTTTTTTACCGCAAGTTTTTTCAATGAGGCTGCAAGCATCATGGGTTCATAATTTTCGCGGACAAACATATCTGCTTCAAACTCGTTCTTTCGTGAAATAAAGTTTGATACCAGGCCGATAAGGAGCGACATGGGACTGTATAAAATGCCAAAAACTATCAGACCAAGATGAAAACTTGGCGTCTCCGCTCCCATTGCCCTGGATAATAATGGACTGTCGACAACCATGGAAAAGAGAAATAGCATCAGACCAGTAAGAAGAACTGATGATACAAGGCTTTTAAGAACATGCTTCTTCTTATAATGGCCGATCTCATGTGCCAGAACAGCAACAATCTCCTCATCCGACATTTCCTTTATCAGTGTGTCATAGAGGACTATTCTTTTCTTTGAGCCAAATCCTGAAAAATATGCATTAGCCTTAGTGCTCCTTTTCGAACCGTCAATGACGTAAATATTCTTTAGCCTGAACCCTGTTTTTTCTGCAAAAGCTTCAATTTTAGTTCTCAGAGGACTATCAATAAGAGGAGATTGTTTATTAAAAAGAGGCACTATCCATTCGGAATAAAAGAAATTTATAAATACCGAGAAACCGGTTATCAGACCCCAGGCATAAAGCCAGAATCCTTTTCCGGTTTTATAGTAGATCCAGGTAATCAATCCAAGTACAGGAATTCCTACCAGCAGAGCAATGAACCATGACTTCAGGTGATCAGTTATAAATGTCCTGACAGACATGGTGTTAAATCCATATTTCTTCTCAATAAAAAAGATATCATACCAGCCGAAAGGTAAATTGATAATTTCTGATGCAAATCCGATTATTCCAAAGAAAATAAGTGCAATAGCCACGTGGTTGCTGCTTAACGATCTGGCTAAGGTATCGAGAAATGCAAATCCCCCTGCAACGATCATTATTATAATTATAGCAAGATTGAAGGATGATGACCAGAACGAGAGCTTAAGGTTATCCTTCTCATAAAGCTGGGTTTTCCTGTATTCTTCCTTATCACATATGCCTTTCAGCTTTTCAGGGAGTATCTCTGACCGCATCCCGGCGTTAAGATATTCGAGGTATCTTTCAAGCAAAAAACCTGTTATGGGGATAAAGAGGATCAGGAAAAAAACGAAGTTGTGCATTGAACAGCAAGGTATTAAAAAAAAAGAAGCAGGGCGCCTGTTTAAAATAAGTGTGGAATAAATATGTCTCGCTGCATTTCCTCGTGCTATAAGGATAGGCGCCCTGCGGTACTACAAATATAATAAATATTTTTAAGTTAACATACCTCCGCACACATGAATTGTTTGTCCGGTTACATAAGAAGAGAGATCCGAAGCCAGGAATAAAGCTGTATTTGCCACATCTTCAGGGGTTCCACCACGCTTCAGGGGTATCTTATTTATCCAGTCACTTTTAATATCAGGAGGTAAATTTTCTGTCATTTCAGTAAGAATAAAGCCAGGAGCAATGGCATTGCACCTGATATTTCTTGATCCAAGCTCCTTTGCAACACTTTTAGTAAATCCCAGAATACCTGCTTTGGATGCTGAATAATTGCTTTGTCCTGCGTTGCCTGAAACTCCGACCACCGAGCTCATGTTGATTATCGACCCGTTCTTCTGTTTCAGCATAGTCTGAAGTACGGCCTTTGTAAGGTTAAAGACCGATTTGAGATTTACGGAAATCACTGCATCCCACTGGTCCTCATTCATTCTCATTAAAAGGGTATCTTTTGTAATTCCGGCATTATTTACAAGAATATCTATTTTCCCGAAATCTTTTATGATTTCATCTACAACCCTTTGAGAATCCGTAAAACTGGAAGCGTTGGAGATATATCCCCTGACATTGACATTACGAGCCCTCATCTCATCAATTGTATTAATGAAAGCTTCATCTTCAACTATATTCGTAATGGCGATCGATGCCCCTTCCATGGCAAACCTTAATGCAATTGCCTTACCTATTCCCCGTGATGCGCCGGAAATAAGAGCTGTCTTTCCTTCAAGAAGTTTCATAGAGTCAGATATTAGTTCATTGCAAATATAGAAGAATTTAATTCATTTCATTTTGAGCACCTTTGCCACAGTTATCCCGATATCGGCCGGCGATTGAACCACATGGATCCCGCATTTTTTCATGATCTCAATTTTAGCTGCGGCCGTATCCGCCTTCCCTCCTATTATGGCTCCGGCATGGCCCATCCGTCGGCCTTTAGGAGCAGTTTGTCCGGCGATAAATCCAATAACCGGTTTGGTCCCATTATCCTTTATCCATTCGGCAGCGTCGGTTTCCATTGATCCTCCGATTTCTCCTATTATTACAATTGCTTCGGTTTCATCATCCAACATCATGAGCTTAACTGCATCAAGCGTAGTCGTTCCAACAACAGGATCGCCTCCTATTCCTATTCCGGTTGACTGTCCCAATCCCAGCTTAGTTATCTGGTCAACTGCTTCATAAGTGAGGGTTCCTGACCTGGATATTATTCCAACGCTTCCTTTTCGGTGAATAAATCCTGGCATGATCCCCACCTTGGCTTCGCCCGGGGTGATTATTCCCGGGCAGTTTGGCCCGATCAGTCTGCATTTGAACGATTTCAGATATTCTTTTACAATTACCATGTCTGACACCGGTATTCCTTCTGTTATAGCCACAATCAGCATAACACCGGCAGCAGCAGCTTCCATTATTGCATCCGCCCCTGCCTGGGGAGGAACAAAAATCACCGAAACATCAGCTCCTGTTTCTTTTACAGCATCATGAACCGTATTGAAAACAGGAAGGCCTAAGTGAGTCTGACCCCCCTTTCCCGGCGTAACTCCTCCTACGACTTTGGTTCCATACTCTATCATCTGGGAGGCATGGAATGAACCTTCGCTTCCTGTGAATCCCTGCACAATAACTTTAGAATCTTTATTTACGAGAATACTCATAAGAATCAGATATTTAATTAAATATCACAAAATAGTTTGAAGCAGGCAAACTAAATTTCTGTTCACCTGAACTTCAAATATACCTTATTTTTTTATTTGAATTCGCTATCTTTGAAAGTTGGATAAGAATTCTTTAGACAGAAGACTCAAGACGCAAGACACAAGACACACGGCGGGAAGCATAATCTGGCAGATCCCCTCCTTTGGAGGGTGAGGTGTGGGTTGAGAAAGATTGCTTCTCCGCTAAAAGGCGGATCGCAATGACGGGGAACACTAGGCGGATCCCCTCCTGGGAGGGGCGAGGGGTGGGTTCTTAAGAAGAAATAAATGTTATGGTAAACATTGAGCCAGTTTTATATATTGGAATCTCGCAGTCCTTTTTCGCAGGTCTGCTGATCTCAACCAAGAAACCTTATATCCTGGCTAACCGGCTAATGGCAGCATGGCTGTTCATGATCTGTGTTGAATTGATCTTTGCGCTCTTAAACAGCAAAGTCATTGAGATGTACTCCTTTCCTTTCATTACTTTCACCTACGGTCCCCTGCTCTACCTTTATGTCAAGTTCATGACCAATACTGACAAGAAATTCAACTGGCTCGAAATAATACATTTTGTTCCTTTTGTTGCCTTCTTTACAGTATCGGTAATATTCAGATCAGAGCCTCTTGTGAGAGACCTCAGGAGCTTTTTCAGGCCGGACAAATTAATTTCCCTGAGAATTGTATACTCACTTACATTCTTCTTTTCAATCACGATTTACAGTATACTATCCTTTTTAGAAATAAAACGCCACCAGAAGAATCTGAAGAACCTGGCCTCGTTCACCTCGCAGCGGATTACCCTGAACTGGCTGAAAATATTATCGATAAGCTTTTATGTTGTGTTTTTAATATTATTTATCCTCGGGGGTCTGAATATGATAGGCGATTTTATACCGTTTGATCCCTATTTCGTAATATTCGGCTTCATTGCTGTATTTTCGACTGTATACAGCTTCTACGGTATCAAGCAGCCTGCTATTTTTGGTGAAGTGTTCCATGAAGACTATATCGGTGAAAAGAAGGAAACAGAAAAATATTCCAAAAGTGGTCTGAAAGATACTCAGGCTGAAAAATACCTTAAGAAACTCCTTACTTACATGGAGACAAGTAAACCATACCTGGATGGTGACCTTACCATTCATGACCTTTCAGATAAAACCGGAATTGCCCGGCATCATATCACCCAGGTTCTGAATGAAAAGTACAAAAGGAACTTCTTTACATTCGTAAATGAATACAGGGTAAAAGAAGTTATGGAACGGTTCAGTGAGCCGAAATTCAATAACTATACTATTCTGGCGATAGCCATGGATGCAGGTTTCAATTCCAAGACAACATTCAATTCCATTTTCAAAAGCCAGACCGGACTTACCCCCAGTAAATACC
>JBBSAP010000191.1:0-5102 GCA_038252165.1 Bacteroidales bacterium
GAGGCATTGCCTCCAACCACCCCCTCATTAAAAACAGAAGTACCTGTCATTCAGAGCGAAACGAAGTGAAGCGAAGAATCTCATACTCGTCTTATTAGTTTTCCCGGACAATAGTGCTTTAATAATATTAAATCACCTATTCACAAGTAGTTATTCAGAGTTACAAAGTAATAAACCCCTTGCATCCCCCTGACCTGTACCCCGCCCTGTGAAATATGGCTTAAGCACGGGCCGGGCGCTATTTCACAGGGCCCGCACCCCGTACCATTTTTTAACCTTTGCGCCTTGATGCCTTTTTTATTATCTTTGTGCGATTTTTTAAAAAGTTTCTGAAATTTCTAACTAATTGATTCGATGGGGAAACGCTTTCCGGAATATAAAAATCTTGACCTCTCGCAGGTTAACAAGGATATTCTGAAGATATGGGATGAGAATGACACTTTTCACAGAAGTATCCGTGAATTGGATGGCAAGGGTGAATATATATTCTATGAGGGGCCTCCCTCGGCTAATGGTATGCCGGGGATACATCATGTAATGGCACGTGCTATAAAGGATGCGATATGCCGCTATAAAGCACAGTGCGGATATGAGGTAAAACGGAAAGCCGGATGGGATACGCATGGGCTTCCTGTTGAGCTTGGTGTGGAAAAGGCACTTGGAATTACCAAGGAAGATATCGGGACAAAGATCTCCATCGAAGAGTATAATAAGGCCTGCAAGATCGATGTTATGAAATACACCGATAGCTGGGAAGAGCTTACCAGGAAGATGGGCTATTGGGTTAACATGGATCACCCTTATGTTACATACGACAACCGCTACATCGAAACTCTCTGGTGGCTTCTTAAGCAACTCTATTCCAAAGGATATCTTTACCAGGGATACACAATACAGCCATATTCACCTGCTGCCGGAACAGGATTAAGTTCACATGAGCTGAATCTGCCGGGTTGTTACAAGGATGTAAAGGATACAACCTGCATTGCCCAGTTTAAAATTATAAGGGATTCAAAATCAGAATTCCTTTACAGGAACATCGATACAACCGATGTACATATGATGGCCTGGACGACTACTCCATGGACACTTCCCTCAAACACTGCACTTGCAGTAGGCAAAGAGATAAAATATATAAAGGTTCGTAGTTTCAACCCTTATTCGGGCACCCCGATAACCGTAATTATTGCAAAGGATCTTCTTAACTCAATGTTTCCCGGAGTAAATGCATCACTTGAGATAACAGAATTTAATCCGGGTGATAAAAAGATCCCGTATAAAGTGCTTGATGAGTTTCCCGGAAGCTCCCTTGAAGGGATGAATTATGAACAGCTGATCGACTGGATCAAACCTGATCCGGGAGCTTTCAGGGTTGTAACCGGCGATTTCGTGACTACAGAGGATGGCACCGGGATCGTTCACATCGCTCCTACATTTGGTGCCGATGACTACCGTGCAGGGAAAGAGTTCGGTATACCGGGAATGATCGTTAAAAGAAAAGACGGAACAATGGGACCAATGGTCGATAAAAAAGGTTACATGGTGCCGATCATGGATCTCGACATTGCTTTCGTCAGGGAGAGGGTCAATACTGGCTCCTACACAGGTTTTGAAGGCAGGCCGGTAAAGAATGAGTATGATGAAACCCTGTCTCCTGATGCTGATACCCTCGATGTTGATATAGCTGTTAACCTGAAACAGCAGGGGAAGGTATTCAGAATTGAAAAGCAGGTACACAGTTACCCCCATTGCTGGAGGACAGATAAACCTGTTTTATATTATCCGCTTGACTCATGGTTCATCCGCACTACGTCATTCCGTGTGCGTTTGATAGAACTAAACAACACCATCAACTGGAAACCCCAGTCAACCGGGACCGGAAGGTTCGGCAAATGGCTTGAGAATCTTGTCGACTGGAACCTGTCACGTTCAAGATTCTGGGGAACCCCTCTCCCGATCTGGGTTACTGAGGACAGGAAAGAGGAAAAATGCATTGGTTCGGCAGCGGAGCTCAAAGCTGAAATTGAGAAATCCCTGGCGGCAGGTTTTATGAAAATGAATCCGCTTGAAAAATATGCTGAAGGTGATAATTCCGCCGAGAACTATGAGAAATTTGATCTTCACAGGCCTTTCGTTGATGATATAATACTTGTGAGCCCTTCAGGCAGAAAGATGTTCCGCGAAACTGATCTGATTGATGTCTGGTTCGATTCCGGAGCTATGCCTTATGCACAGGCACATTATCCCTTTGAGAACAGGGGAAATTTCGGTGAAATGTTCCCGGCCGACTTTATTGCCGAGGGTGTCGACCAGACAAGAGGATGGTTTTTTACACTTCATGCAATTGCCACAATGATCTCTGATTCAGTGGCATTTAAAAATATTATCTCAAACGGACTGGTTCTCGATAAGAACGGGAACAAGATGTCGAAGCGGCTTGGTAACGCTGTTGATCCTTTTACAACTATCGAAGAGCATGGATCTGATCCGTTGCGCTGGTATCTTCTTACAAATGCCCAGCCCTGGGATAACCTGAAATTTGATGCAGCCGGTATTGACGAAGTAAAAAGAAAATTCTTCGGTACCCTTTATAATACATACTCCTTCTTTGCCCTCTATGCAAATATCGATAATTTCAGATTTTCAGAGAGGGATATCCTGGTGAATATGCGGCCTGAAATAGACCGCTGGATCATATCTCTTCTGAATTCACTCGTAAAAGAGGTTGGGATGTGTTATGATGATTATGATCTCACGCGTGCAGGAAGGGCTATCCAGGAGTTTGTAACAGAAAACCTGAGCAACTGGTATGTTCGTCTGAACAGAAAACGCTACTGGGGTGGCGATTATGATAATGATAAGCTTTCGGCTTACCAGACACTTTTCCAGTGTCTCGAAACAGTCAGCAGGCTTGCGGCTCCGATTGCACCGTTCTACATGGATCAGCTTTTCCGCGATCTGAATATTACCACGGGCAGGCATAACGAAGACTCTGTTCACCTGGCTGTTTTTCCTGAGCATGACCCGGATCTGATCGACAAGGATCTTGAGGAAAGAATGGATATTGCCCAGAAGATATCATCCATGATCCTGGGACTCAGAAGAAAGGTCAGTATCAAGGTACGTCAGCCGCTGGCGAAGATAATGATTCCCCTTCCTGATAAAAACTTCAGAGCTAAGTTTGAGGCAGTTAAAGATCTTGTTCTTGCAGAAGTCAATGTGAAGGAAGTTGAATATATTGACGACACATCATCAATACTTGTCAAAAAGATAAAAGCCAACTTCAAGACACTCGGTCCGCGTTATGGGAAGCTGATGAAGGAACTGGGTAACGTTATTACGGGACTTTCGCAGGAAGATATCGCATCATTTGAGGCGGACGGAAAATATTCAATGACACTAAACGATCAGCAGGTTGACCTTTCCTTAGAGGACGTTGAGATCATCTCGGAGGATATTCCCGGCTGGCAGGTGGCAAATGACGGAAAACTGACAATCGCCCTTGATATTAAAGTAACTGATGAACTTCGTAATGAAGGCATTGCCCGTGAATTTGTAAACAGGATCCAGAATATCCGGAAAGAAAGCGGCTTTGATGTGACAGATAAGATAATAGTTCTGATCGAAGATAATGATCTGATCCGTGAGGCCGTAAAACGACATGGAGCCTATATCGGCTCTCAAACTCTTGCCACAAGGGTGGAGGTTGTTAATAATTTCACAAACGGGAACTTCCGGGAAGTGGAGATTGATGATGTTGTCATTAAGATTGCCGTAACAAAAAATAATTAGACCTTTACGAGGTACGCGTTCCGGTGTATGTTTGGGAAAGATTTGATGGGCATCTTTTAACCACGGCTTTAAAGCTGTGGTTAGTCCATGTACAACTTATTAGGGCTTTAGCCCTTATATTTTCTAATTTCTTACGCTAAGCCTTTGCGTCGTTAAGCCTTTGTGCCTTTACTTCTGTTTCATCTTCGCATCAATACACAGAGTGGCGTGCGGTACTGCCCTTAGTCTATCTTTTGAGATAAGCTTTCCTGTTTCGCGGCAAACACCATAGGTTTTATTCTCGATCCTTACAAGGGCAGCCTGAAGATGCTGTATGAATTTGAGCTGTCTTTGTGCAAGCCTTCCCGCTTCCTCTTTAGACAAAGTAGTAGCTCCCTCTTCCAGAACTTTGAAAGTGGGGGAAGTATCCATTGTATCGTTACTCTCTTCGTGAGTTATACTGGATTTAAGAATTTCGTAATCTTTTTTGGCTTTGTCCAGCTTCGCCAGGATTATCTGCCTGAATTCCTCAAGCTCCTCGTCAGCATATCTTGTCTTCTCAGCCATGGCGGTATGTGTTTGTTTACGGCGCAAAGGTAGAGTTTTTTAATAAATAAAAAAACATCGTTTTAAAAGCTATATTTTTTATGTTCTTTTCCACTGTTGTTCTTATTTATTTACTCCCCTGCACTTCTTTTCGCCCCCCAACCCCCCCTGAAGGGGGGCTTTATAGCTGTAGTTTTATGAACCCCCTTTAGGGGGCAGGGGGTGAACCACCCATTTAGCGGGTAGGAGGGTGAACAAAAGAAATGAACATATATATTAAGAATAGCAACAAAAAATTATCTTTGCCAACGTCTAAAAATTCGTGGATAACATGGAGCCAAAGAGGACCGGAAATATTATCACCACAACACAAATTAAAAAACAGATTGAACCCAAATGGTATGCCATTTACACCAATCCAAGGGCTGAAAAACTGGTCAGGGACAGGTTAATGGAAGCGGGAGTGGAGGTATTTTTACCGTTACAGAAAACGTACAGGATATGGAGCGACAGGAAAAAGCTGGTGGAAGTGCCATTGCTTTCATCATATGTCTTTGTAAAAGTGATCCCAAAGGATTTTCCTAAAGTTTACCAGTCATCAGGTGTTGTGAGGTTTATTACTTTTGAGGGACAGCCTGCCTCAATACCCCAGAACCAGATAGATAATCTTCGTCTCCTTATAAACAGCGAAACAGAAATTGAAATATCATCCGAAAAATTTGAAAAGGGAGATAATGTTGAAGTTATCCGGGGCTCATTGATC
The DNA here is from genome assembly GCA_038252165.1 of Bacteroidales bacterium. Lineage (GTDB taxonomy): Bacteria > Bacteroidota > Bacteroidia > Bacteroidales > VadinHA17 > LD21. Next base: position 5,081 of record JBBSAP010000191.1, read on the forward strand.
GGCCTCACAGGCGAACTGATAA
>JBBSAP010000192.1:0-4972 GCA_038252165.1 Bacteroidales bacterium
CTTGGCATAACATCACTGGAGCGGCATATTACGCTTGATCGGGCCATGTATGGTTCCGACCAGTCGGCTTCAGTTGAACCAATGGGGTTTCGCCAACTGGTGGGAGCGGTGCGAAAGATTGAAAAGGCCATGGGAACCGGTAAAATAAGTGTAAATTGTAAAGAAGCTTCCATTGCCAAAAAACTAAGGGCCCATATACCCTTTGAATCCCATTAAGAGAGGCGAGACCTTTGGCAAACGTTGTTGCAATCATCCTGGCAAGAGGTGGCTCTAAGGGGATTCTCGGGAAAAACATTATTGATTTTTGCGGCAAGCCCCTCATTGTCTGGACAATTGAACAATTGCAACACGCAAAGGGAATTCATTCAATTTGGGTGAGTTCAGACAGTGAAGCAATACTTTCTATAAGTAAAGGTTGCGGGGCTGAAATCATACATAGACCTGCTGAATTTTCGGGGGATTCTGCCACAGGTGAATCAGGATGGCTTCATGCGATAGAAATCATAGAAGATAGAGTGGGGGATACTGATATTGTTCTTGCTCCTCAGGTTACTTCTCCTTTGAGAGATTCAAGTGATATAGAGCGCGGGCTCCGGGATTTTTATGAGCAAAAATGCGACTCAATGTTTTCCTGCAGTGTGGCGGAAGATTTGTTCATCTGGGACAAGAAAATTGACGGGTTCTTGCGAAGTGCAAACTATGATTACAAGAACCGGGGCCGTCGGCAGGATGTACCAAAGCAGTATATTGAAAACGGATCTTTTTACATTTTCAAAAAAGAGGTGCTAAGGCAATGCAACAATAGGCTTGGGGGAAATATTGGTATGACGCACATGGAATTCTGGAAGATGTTTGAAATCGACTCCATGGAAGATCTTAAAATGTGCGAAGCTCTGATGAAAGCATTCTTACTTAATAAATAATAACGATTTTATTACTAAAATGATTGGATTGTGATAATATGAATCAGGAAAAAAGCCGAGTCGTTTGGGTGAATGGAGAATTGATCCCAGAATCTGAAGCAAGAATATCCATCTATGATTCAGCCCTGATGTTTGGGGATATGGTCTTTGAGATGACAAGATCATTTAATAAGGTTCAGTTCCGACTCAGAGAGCATTTGGATCGTCTTTATGCATCCATCAAATATGTTCGCATTCCTCTTGAAATGAGCCTGGACGAGATGGAAAAGCACGTTTACGAAACGATAGAGGCCAATGAGCCATTATTTGCCGCGGATGATGAGCACCGGCTGATGATTGATGTGTCTAGAGGTATCTTGTCAATCTATCAGGGGATTGTGGGTGCGCATAAAGGACCGAATGTCATTATTGCGGATTTCCCCTTGCGTTGGACCGTTGCCGGAATGGGCAAATTGTTTGATGTGGGTATTAACGCAGTTATTACCTCGCAACGAGCTATCCCGGCGCAACTTCTTGAACCCAAGGTAAAAAACCGAAGCCGGATACACTATATGATGGCTAATATTGAAGTTTCTCAGTACGAAGGTGAGAACAATTGGGCTCTTCTGCTGGATCCAGATGGATTTATTGCCGAAGGGACCGGGGATAATTTCTTTATTGTCATGGATGGTATGATTATCACACCGGAACCGCGAAATATACTCAGAGGCATCAGCCGTGGATACATTTTCGAGTTGGCACAAAAGTTAGGACTGTCATGTATTGAAAAAAATATTGAACCGTATGATGTCATCAATGCAGACGAGGCATTCATGACCGGAACTCCTTTCTGTATATTGCCGGTATCGTCTCTAAATAGTATTCCAATTGGAAATGAACCGATGGGAAATATTACCCGTAAGTTACTTGATACATGGAGCACTGAGGTGGGGGTAAATATCATAGGACAAATAAAGAAATGGGATTCTGAACGCGGGGCACAGGCGGCGGCAGGACCGTCGCCGTATTCATTTAAACCAAAGACATGAGCATGGCTGACAAGATTTTCGCAGAGAATTTTTAAAATCACTCCAATAGTATAGGTACATGAAACAGTTAAAGTGAGGGCATATTGAACACGTATTTTAATGGACTATATTGCATCCATCTCGAATTGACCAGTAGATGCAATAAGAATTGCTGGATGTGCGGCAGAAGAAAGATAGACAGAGAATATCCTAAAATTGCCATAAATTATGGCGACATGGATTTTGAATTGATTAAGAGAATAGCTGGCCAACTACCCGATGGTATAGTAATTCAATTTCATAGTAATGGCGAACCCTTGCTCTATCCAAGATTTGGCGAGGCAGTAAGGCTCTTCAAGAAGCAGATACGATGTATGGATACCAATGGAAAATTAATCATAGAGAAAGCTGATGAGATTATCGACAACCTGGATACCATAACTATATCTGTCATAGAAAATGACCCGGAGGGGGATGAACAATATGAACTGGTGAGACAGTTTTTGGAGATTAAAGGTAAGAGAAAACCTCGCATGATTTATAGGTGTCTGGGGGATGTAGATACGGGAAGATGGGGGAAATTGGATGGAATAATCGCCACCAGGATATTGCATAATCCTTTGGGAAGCTTCAAATATCAGAAACAGCCAACGGTTCCGGAAATAGGAATATGCTTGGAGATTTTAAATCATATGGCGATTAACCGATTCGGCAAAATATCTATATGCGTCAGATTTGACCCGAAAGGATTAGGAGTGATAGGAGACGCTAATACTACTCCCTTAGTAGATATTTGGCACGGCTCGAAAAGAAAAAAGTGGATTAAACATCATGTAGAGGGGAACCGGGGTAAAATTCCTTTGTGTAGTGTCTGTGATTTTTGGGGAGTACCCACCGGCATCTAAGGAAGGCAATTGAAAGGAGAACATAATAACAAAAAAAATAGGGGCGTATAGGAGATAGGGGGCATAATAAAATCAATGCTTTTTTCATGTTTCCAATGCTTCGTCATATATAACATCCACTCAATTATTGAATGTTTGATAAATGAGAATGAGTCAACAGAATGACTACAATAAGGGGTCGGTTATGGATAAAAATGAATATAAGATATTGATTATTTCTCTATTTAACGAGGAAGCCTTGGGTGTGAGATTGTTACATTCAATCCTCCATCATAAAGGCTATAGTACGAAAATGTTATTTTTAAAGGTTAATGATAAAAAAATACGGGATAATTACATTGAAAGGCAAAAAACATCATTTAAACACGAAATTGATTACGTGACAGATAATGAACTTGATATTTTTGAAAAATATATTCGAGACTACAAACCTAATATAGTGGCGTTTAGTTTAGTGTCTTCGATTTTTGGCCTCTATAGAAAAATTTATGACAAAATAAGAAATTGGGGTAGTTTTAAAATAGTATTGGGTGGATGGGAACCATCTTTAAATCCTGAGCGTTGTATTAATTACTGTGATATTCTTTGTATTGGAGAGGGTGAAAACGTTCTGCTCGAATTAGTGGATAAAATGTATAATGGCCAAGAAATTGACGATATAGATAATTTATGGATTAGGAAAGATAATCGGATTGTACAAAATAATACTCGGTCGTTGATTGACAGCTTGAATGATTTGCCCAATCCTATATTTGATAATAATCTAGGGGCTTATATTGAAAATGATGAGATCGTGTACGAAGATCCATATATGAGCAACACGCGCTATGGAATTATTACAGGAAGAGGTTGCCCTTATCGCTGTACATATTGTTCTAATAATTATATGGCTAAAAATATTTATCCGAAAAAATGGTCTAAAACAAGACAAAGAAGTGTAGACCATGTGATGGCTGAGTTGATTTCAGTAAAGGAAAGGTTACCCAAAATTGAACGAATTAATTTCTACGATGAAGTTTTTTCGCCGAATAAAGCATGGCTTAAAGAGTTTACGGAGAGATACAAGGCAGAAATAGATTTGCCCTTCTATTGCATGTTTTATCCCGGAACCTGTGATGACGAGACAGCTAAATTATTAACGGGGGCTAGGCTGGCTGGAGTTTGGATTGGGGTTCAATCTGGGTCAGAAAGAGTCAGAAAAGATATATTTAAAAGGTACTATACCAACAAAACCGTTTTAAAACAGGCGGAAACTTTTTATAAGTATGGAGTCAGCGTCCGATATGATTTTATTTTTGACAATCCATTTGAAACATTTGAAGAGTCATTGGAAAGTATTAATCTTATGGGTGAATTTCCACAGCCATTTTCACTTAATTTATTTTCTCTGAAATACTTTCCGAAAACTGAGATTACATCTATGGCATTAGCTGAAGGCTTAATAAGTGAGAGAGACTTAGCTGATCAGCGATTGGAAGATCAGGATAATTATTTTATAAGCATGAACCATAATAAAAGTGATAAAAACTTTATTAATTACTTAGGTACATATATTTCATTTAAGGCAGTCGAATCAAAAGTTGATAAGAGTGAAATTGATAAGATTATAAATGATTATCTTGTTTATAAGGATATTACTTCACTAAAAAATAAGGTGGTACGATTCCTTTCGGAATAATCTTAAATCATCTCGTAGGAGTGGAATAAAATTGTCAAAACAAAGGCAATGCTATTTATGCGGTGGCGCAGAGTTCAACAAAAGACCTGGGAGCGTACGCGACAGATCAGAATTGGAGATTTTGGAGTGCAGTGATTGCGGGCTGGTTTTTCTGTCATCGTTTGATCACATAAGAAAAGGCTTTTATGAAGAGTCAAAAATGCACGATGGCGAAGAAATGCCGGACATTCAATCTATGCTCAACGAAACTGCCTGGGATGATGAGAGGCGTTTCCAGTTTCTCAAAGCGGTATTGCCAAACCGCAGGTTATTGGACTATGGATTTGGGGCGGGCGGTTTTCTTTTAAGAGCCCGAGAGGTAGTCGCAGTGGCGCACGGGGTGGAACCGGAAACAAGGTTACGTAATCATTATCGAAGCCATGGACTTACGGTTTTTCAGAACCTGTCAGAAATTCCAAA
>JBBSAP010000193.1:0-4947 GCA_038252165.1 Bacteroidales bacterium
GGATGCTTCCCAGATTAAGTGTAATAGTACGATCGGTATTTGAGGCGCTTATAAATTGCCGTTCCTCAGAATGTCTGTCAATTGTTGTTCCCATAGTTCCCTTCCAGTAACCCAGATCGGCTTCGCAGCCGTTAGGACCATTGTTTGCACCCCAGTTTACCTTTTCCTTCCAGTAACTACCACCCGTTTTGGCCGCAGTAATGTCAGAAAGTGAAACGTTTACTGTATTCGGCCTTCCACCGGGTCCTTTTCCTGTGCCTCCATCGGTTATTAAATATTTGGCAAAAGAGACATCTTTCGGAAGATATACGAGGTTGTAGTCCGATGTATGGAAATTGATTGCCTGATTATAGGCAAAGCCGAATGCCCGTTCCTGGTCAATAAAAAGGTTGTTCCAGGAATGTATGCGCATATTACCGTAATCCGCACCGCCTAATGGCGTGCGGTTTGATCCCATGGAGAAGCCATCGCCACATTTGTAAAACAGGTTATTGTAGAAGGCAATCCCGTCTGCCCCTGCTGATATAGTTCCGTGAGTGCAATTTATGAAAAGGTTATTATCAACAACACTCATATACTGATCGAGCGAACTGGAGATCTCAAAAAAGATTGTAGGGGTTTTTCCGGGATGGTTTAAAAAGATATTCCTGGAAACTACAGTTCCAACGACATTGTTATCGAGCCATAATGCCCGGTGATTGCCAGGGAAGTTCTCGAAGAGATTCATTTCAAAAAGATCTCCGTACTGCATATGCACCTTGATTGTAGCATCTTCAGCAGTCTTCCCGCTGATCAGGTAGGAGCAGTTGGAAAACCTGTTCCCATAAATAGTATTACCAACGCTTCCAATCCCAGCAATGGCATTCATTCCGCATGACTCAAACACATTGTTGGCGATCAGATTAAAACCTACTTCATTGATCGGTTTTGAGTCCATCTGGCTGTTCCCGGGCTCCATTTCATTGTCGCCCTGGTTCGATTTAGCATAGACAACCTGTACAAGTGCCTTCCCGCCTGCAATCCCGTGAGGATCCCAGGTGTCCGGGTCATCCCAGTCAGTTCCCAAACTAAAGTTAAGACCTAATCCTTTGGCGTTACGGATTTTGTTTCCAATGATTTTCCAATGATGCCCCTGCCTCGTGCCAATAAGTCCGCTCTGGAAATAGGGATTAAGATTGTTAACTACTCCGGGTGTTGCCGCGTTATTTCCGCAATATGCAAGATCAAATCCCTGAACGGTAATATAGCCTAAACCTTTTAAATAGGGTCTGAATACACCTCGCCTGGTAGTTATTTCAACCTTTCTGCCGGAGGGACTTCCACCAAAATTGATATAGATAGTACCTGTTTTCTGATCGGCCCACCACCTCCCGATTGAATCATTAGCTGCACGTTTTGTGGTTTGCTCTTTAAAATCGAAACCATCTACCACAACCTGGCCCAGACAATTGGTCTTGGATCCCATATAGCTTATTTTGTAAGGATTGCCACCGTCAACATAGTTACTATCCGCAAACATTGTACGGGAGGGAGTGGCATAATATAAATTACTGTCACTGGCCCAGGTTGGCGACCATGGGTCAAGGGCAGTTATCGTTACATGATCGCCAGGCTTTGCCTTGTAAGTTATGCGTGCGTTTTCGCCAGCTCCTCCACGGGGAGGTTTAACACGCTCGCGATAGATACCGGAGTACACGAGTATTGTATCTGAAGGCTGGGCAATATCTGCCGCTTTCTGGATTGTTCTGAAAGCGGTGGACTGGGTAGTACCATTATTGCTGTCGGTGCCAATATCTATCCGTACATAATACTTTTGAGGTGAGGTTACCTTCTGAGGATAGGCGTTTTGGTATGGCAACACTATTGCTGCTAATAGTATGGTCAGGCTTATTACATTCTTCATTCTCTGATTTTATTTATACCTGCAAAAAACTACCCCATTTGGATTAATCCGGAATGTCAACTTTGAAGTTGAGTTCACAGTTCCTAATTCTTTTTGAGCCCATATATTGTAAAGGGATACCGCATTTTTAATCGTTAAGTCAGCTGATGATAACTGTATTGACTTACTTTGGTAAGTCCTGTTAAATACACCAATCCAGCCTTCATTTCTTTTTGTCTTATCCTGTGTTTTCCAAACCTCTATGCTATCCTTTTCATAAACTAATTTGCCTGTAACTCCGTTCTGATTGCAGGCAAGCATTTCTTTGTTGGTAATGAGTTCAAAAGAAAAATCATCAGATGTTGGTAAATCGCCTCCCATCATTAAGGGAGAAGCGCTCAAGGCACGCATGCTTATAAATGTATATTTCTGGTCGGAGGTAAAAAAACTCATACGTTCCTTTACTCTTTCACCCCCATCTTTTTTTCTTTCAGCCAATAAGTAATCCGGATCAGGATTGCTTAAACATAAATGTCCAAAGGGTATCATGTCCATATCTATCCAAAATTTGCAGTCATTGACAACGGACCATCTTTTCCAGGAAATAAATGCCTGATCGATACCTCTTTGATTATCCCAGATATCGGGAGTTACGCGAACCATATCGGCAACATTAAAAGCTTGCAAATGACTAACCATAGCATTATCACCTGGCGAAAGACTAAGCAGCACTACTTTGCCTGTTTTCTTAATGGCCGCTTTAACTGCCAGTATTTCATCAGGATGTTCAGTAACATCATCGATTTTAATAAAATCGACTCCCCAGCTAATTAATTGTCCTATAAATGAATCGTAATACTCCTGAGCTCCGAGTTTTGACATATTTATGCCGTAATTGTCATTACTCCATGTACAGATAGATGTTGTATCAGCTATATCGTGGATTTTATATGCCGTACCAAAAACAGGGATATTATTTCTATAACCAATCCTCGAGACTCCCCGCATGATATGAATACCGAATTTAAGTCCCAGTTTATGTACCTGTTCTGCCAGGTAGGGGATACCATTCGGAAATTTAACTCTATTGATTATTTCCCCATATTGGTCTACTTTAGCAGTATCCTGTGATCCTGGCCTTGCATGCCACCCTCCGTCAAGTACAATGTATTGATATCCAAATCTTTTCAGCTTAGAGGCCATTGTTTCGGCATTTGCCAAAATTGCTTTTTCTGTAACACGCCCTCCATAGTTGGTCCAGCTGTTCCAACCAAGGGGAGGTGTCATGAAATTTCTGTTCATTAATTGTGCATATACATTAGTTGATAAGACCATCAACAGCAAAATGGACAACTTTCTCATGAGTTAATTATTTTAAAAATTCAGTTTTTATCGACGACTTAATTTATATGTTGTATGTTAATTATGAGCAGATATTTTATCCTCTCCAGTGACGTGTGCGATTTACGTTAGCCAGAGTATCCAAAACTATATTGACATCATCAACGATCTGAAAATCATACATTCCAACACAAATAAAATCAGCGCCATTATTAAAGGCAAAAGGAAAACCTTGTTTGGGTTCGATTGCTCCGGCAGCCAATACTTTAAAAGCTATCCATGGTTCTTCAAGCTGATTCATAAAATTTATCGTTTCCTGCGGATTGAAACAGAAAATATTGTCTTTAAAGTCTTGGGCTAATGTGCTGATTCTTTCATGATCGACTTTTGCTGACCAATAACTTTGTTCATGCAGGGTTTTTACCCAGAAATCAGGTTTAATACCAGCTTTAACACACCCCTGTACAGATTCAAGCAGGTGCGCACCAATACCGGCAGGTAATCCATTTTTTCTGATAAGTTCAATCCCCTTGGCTATGGAATCGAAATCACCTTTCTGAACAAGACTATCAGTTGTTCCACCCTGACAATAGCAGGCATCCGCGCCTAAATCAATGGAAAGTTTAGCACCTTCTGTAAAATCTCCCCAACCACAATCCGAGATAAATTGTATTTTTCCGCCGGTTTCTCTTCTGTATTTTTCAATAAATGGCAAATTTCCTGGAATGGCCATAAGCGTATTTATGCCGCATCTCTCAGCCAGTTGAAGGGTCAGCATTATCTTTTCATCGGTATGATAGGCTTTAACAAGTTTATTTACGTAAATCAGGTCACGTGCGTGAGCAAAACCATTAAGAAGATTACCTCCCGCTATCATACGGCTTATTTCCAGATTACAAATTTTGCCTTTGGGCACAATACCCTTCAACTCTTTGAGTGAAGTAAATTGAAGATTTTTTGCTGTCGCTCCGGATGAGGCGTCTACAAGGGCATTAGGAGTAATGCCACCGGGATTTTTCAGAATCCTTTCTTCAAAACTGTCCCACCTTCTTTTCTTATACAAACCATAAGCAAATGCACCCAGTAATGGAATACTTATCAGATCACGAAGGACTTCACGGCGATTAACAGAAGTGGATGTCTTTTCAATTTTAGGAATCGGGGCATGTGGTTTCTCTTCACGCCATCTCTTCATCCATCGGTCTGCACCAAAATAAAAATCCGAAGGCAGAGCAGTATAAACTATCAGTAAGAATAATTCTATGAATGTCTTGGTTACAAATAAATAGCTGCCTTCTGATATTGTGTTAAAAGTATAGCCAGGGAGTGCCGGATATGATATGAAATAAAAAAGAAGCAGGATCGCCCCAAAAAGAGCCGACCAGCGAACAAATAAGCCTACAAATAAAGAAAATCCTATCAGTATCAGTCCCCATATATTCAGAAAGTCGACAATCCTCATAATATCAGGAGATGAGGCCATCCAGTGGAAGAAACCTGAAAATAGCCATTTCGATCCCAACAGGTACATTTTTGCACTCCATCCGTTGATTAAAAGCTTGGAAATGCCCTCATACATAAAGTGCCAACCAACCAGGATCCTTAATATTGTGAGAAGATAGCTTACATATTTTTTCATGTTATATTTCTATTAAATAGTTTACTGTTTCTATTAATATATTTTATTAAAGACGTTTCATAAACTGAAAACCCAATTGACCTTA
>JBBSAP010000194.1:0-4784 GCA_038252165.1 Bacteroidales bacterium
CAGATAGAGGACATTTTGAAAAATTCGAAAGTAAGTTCTGATCTTCAGTCTGCCTGGGAAGCTCATAAGATGATCGGCCCTGTTGTAGCTGAAGATATCATAAAGCTGGTTAAGCATCGCAATATGATCGCCAGGAAGACCGGATTCAGAAACTATCATGAAATGACACTGAAACTTTCGGGGCAGGACCCGGCGGAAGTGACTCAGATCTTTGACGAGCTTGATAACCTCACAAGGGATAGTTTTGCGGGACTAAAAGGAGATATCGATGCATATTTCGCAAAAAAGTACAGCCTCAGGATTGCTGATCTGAAACCATGGCATTATCAGAACAGGTTCTTCCAGGAGGCTCCGGAAATTTATCCCGTAGATTTCGATAAATACTATGAAAACCAGGATCCGGTAAAGCTTGCCGCTAAATTTTACGACGGGATCGGGCTGAACGTGGATGCAATCCTGGCAAGAAGTGATCTGTACGAGAAACCCGGTAAGAACCAGCATGCTTTCAGCACCGACATTGACCGGGCAGGAGACGTCAGGACTCTTGACAATGTAAAGCCCGATTCATACTGGATGAATACCATGCTTCATGAACTTGGCCATGGAGTATATTCTTACTATAACGACAGGAGTCTGCCTTTCACTCTCAGGGATGCTGCACACTCATTTACTACCGAAGCAATTGCAAATCTTTTTGGAAGGTTCGCCACCGACCCCGTATGGATGAACGAGATGGGGCTGATAGATAAAAATGAAAGCGAAAAGATAATGCCGGCAAGCAAAAAAGCACTGCGTCTTCAGATGCTTGTCTTCAGCAGGTGGGCACAGGTGATGTACCAGTTCGAAAAATCGATGTACGAAGATCCCGACCAGGATCTTAACAAGCAATGGTGGAACATGGTTGAAAAATATCAGCTGCTGGCCAAACCCGAAGGCCGGAATATGCCTGACTGGGCAACCAAAATCCATATAGCACTTTATCCATGTTATTATCATAATTACCTGCTTGGTGAAATACTGGCATCACAATGGTATAATTACATTATAACGAATATTGCAAAAAATCAATCGTTTGTGGGTGACAGGACAGTTGGTGATTACCTGAAGGATAAAGTGTTTTTACCCGGAGCAAAATACTACTGGAACGATATGATCGAAAAATCGACAGGTGAAAAACTAACTGCAAAATATTATGCAAAACAATTTGTGGAGTAAGATTGTACTTTATTTTATTGAACGAGATTGCTTCGCTTCGCTCGCAATGACGGCAGAATTAATATGGCTCCCATCCAGGGAGAGGCGGGGGGTGGGTTAAAAAAATAATCACCCCCAACCTCCCCAGGGGGGCTTTTAAGGAAATGACCCCCTTTCCTGTTTCCCCCAAGGGGGAAATGCTTTCGTTTTGCTCCTTCCCACTTGGGGGAAGGTTGCCTGCCTGCCGGTAGGCAGGGGAAGGGGGTAAAAGCTATCTGACAATTAACGTTTTATGCATGATTACCGATACTCAATAAAGAACATAAAATAAAAACTTAATCCATGAAAAAATCTTTGTTCCTTTTCCTGGTCTTTGCTGCAGCATGTTCTTCACCAATAACCAAACAAACATCTGCTAAAACTGATGTTCCTATTGATGAAAAAACAATCTCAGCTGTTATTGACAGTGTCAAAATTATTAATCCTCAAGCTAATGACCTTCTTCTTGAGAAGGGCGTCAGGCATGCAGCATCCCTGTGGAGGGCTGAGGATGGAACAGCTTCCGATTTTTTGATGTTTGTGAAGGACAACTACATAGCTAATCCTGTAAGACGGAAAGTGGTGTTCACGAAAATAAGCGGATATCTCGAATCCCTGGCCGGGAACTATAACGATATAACGCTGGACCTGAAAAAGAATCTCGATGAAGCTACCGGAGAAATAGATGAGATTGACCGTATGTTCGGAACCTATTCGGTCAGCTCCCACTTTTCTGACGATTTCTATTCAAATAAGATAGCATTTTACATCGCACTTAATTTCCCCTATTACACCCTCGATGAAAAAGAAAAATCAGGACCCGGATGGAGCCGTGATGAGTGGGCAATGGCCCGTCTTGGCGATTATTTCATTTCGAGAGTTCCGGCAGGACTTAACCAGGCTCTTAATACAGCCTTCGGGAATGCAGAAATGTACATTGCCGAATATAATATCTGTATGGGACATCTCCTCACTGATGACGGCCGTCAAATATTTCCCAATGATATGGTTTTGCTCTCACACTGGAATCTCAGGGATGAGTTAAAGGCTGATTATGCCGACAAAGCAAGAGGGCCGGAAAAGCAGGAAATGATCTATAAGGTCATGGAACACATTATAAAACAGGATATACCAAAGGTCGTTATAAATAATCCCGGATATGAATGGGCTCCTTTCTCCAATAAGGTAACAAAGAATGGTGCTCTGGTTGAAGCTGCTGCTGAACCGGACACCCGGTATGAACATATAGTAAATATCTTCAGGGCAATGAAAGAAATTGATCCCTATAACCCTGAGATGAACACGGCAATATTGCGTAAGTTCTCCGGGGAGATGGAGATCTCGCAGGAAGAGGTAGAAGCTCTTTTTGATTCATATTTAAGCTCTCCTGAGCTAGCAAAGATTGGCTCTGTGATAAAAGGGAGGCTTGGCCGTGATCTGAGACCATTCGACATATGGTACGACGGATTCAAGAGCCGCGGCAGCATCCCTGAAGATCAGCTTACCGCTAAGACCTCAGCGTTCTATCCCAATCCCCGGGCATTTAAAGCTCAGATGCCTGTCATGCTGAAAAAGCTTGGCTGGAGCGCTGAAAGAGCAAAATATCTTTCCGACAAGATCGTGGTTGATCCGGCAAGGGGTTCAGGGCATGCAGCAGGTGCTGCTATGAAAGGTTCTGTTGCTCACCTCCGCACCCGTATTTCAGAAAAAGGGATGGACTACAAGGGATATGAAATTGCCGTTCATGAGTTCGGGCATAATGTTGAACAGACCATTTCTTTATATGATGTCGACAACTACATGATGTCGGGTGTGCCAAACACTGCAATCACTGAGGCTTTAGCCTTTATTTTTCAAAGCCGGAACCTTATGCTCCTTGACATGAAGGATAATGCTCCTGACAAAGGCAATATGGAGACTCTGAATGCTGCATGGTCGCTGATGGAGATAATGGGTGTCGGAATGGTTGAAATGAAATCATGGAAGTGGCTTTATGAGAATCCTGAAGCCACTCCTGCTCAATTGAAAGAGAGCATGACAGGGTTCGCTTTCGATACATGGAACAGGTATTTTGCACCGGTTATCGGGGTAAAGGATTCGCCTATTCTTGCGATCTATTCTCACATGGTTGAAGTTCCGCTTTATCTTCCGAATTATTCTTACGGACAAATAGTTCAGTATCAGATTGAGGAATACTTTAAAGGGAAGAGCCTAAGCGGTGAAGTGGACCGCATGTTCAAACAGGGACGCCTGACCCCTCAACAGTGGATGATGGGAGCTGTCGGTGAAAAGATTTCAGTACAGCCTATCCTCAATAAACTGCAAGAAATTTTACAATAAATCAATGAATATGAAAATCAAGATCGCTGATTATCCGACATTCAATAAAGAATGGGACAGGGAAAAAACAGAAGAAAAAACGAAGAAGATCCTTAAAAAGATCGGAAGTCTGCAAAACAAGATGTATGCCCAGAATAAATTCAGCTTACTTCTGGTACTCCAGGGAATTGATGCGTCAGGAAAGGACGGGGTAACAAAGGGACTACTGAAATACTGCAATCCTCTCGGTATTAAAATTCATAGCTTTAAAAAGCCGAGTGAAGAAGAATATGCTCATGATTTCCTCTGGAGAGTTCATCAGGTGGTTCCCCGTAAAGGAGAGATGAAGATCTTTATCAGGTCACATTATGAAGACATCCTGGTGCCGTCAGTAGAAAAATTCATTCCTGCCGGGATAATTGAAAAGCGTTATAAGGTCATAAATGATTTTGAAAAGCTCATTGCAAATAATGATACAGTCATTTTGAAATTCTTTATGAATGTTTCAAAAGAGGCTCAGGAAGTAAGGCTTATGGAGAGAATTGAGCTAAAGGAAAAACACTGGAAACATAAGGATGGCGATTGGGATACGCGCGAAAAATGGGATGAGTACATGGAAGTATATGAAAATATCCTGAATACCTGCGATACGATTCCATGGAACATAGTTCCGTCCGACAAAAACTGGCAAAAGCTCTTTGCTGTTGCCGAAGAGGTGCTTAAGACACTTGAGGCCCTCGATCTTAAATGGCCTGAGCTGGTAACAGAAAAATTCAAACCAACGAAATAAATTCTCCACGTCACTCCATGTAAGTTATTAATAATGTTCAAATTACAAAACTCCAAACCATGTCACGAAGACTATTTATTCTAACATTATTCCTTGTTGCATTAAATGCAAATGCTCAGGTTAGCTATACTCCATCCCCCGAAAACCTTAAGGCCCGCCAATGGTTCCAGGATTCAAAATTCGGAATGTTCATCCACTGGGGTGTCTACAGCATTCTCGGTGATGGTGAATGGGTGATGAACAACCAGAAAATTGACAAGCAGACATATCAGAAATTGCCTGACTTCTTCAATCCCATCAACTACGATCCCAAAGAATGGGTTGCCCTTGCAAAGGCTGCAGGCATGAAGTATATCACAATAACCAGCAAGCACCACGATGGTTTTGCAATGTGGGATTCGAAGCTTACCGACTGGGATATTGTTGACCGTACCCCTTACGG
>JBBSAP010000195.1:0-4776 GCA_038252165.1 Bacteroidales bacterium
TAAGTTTTTTCCCTGATTCCAGAACATTATTGAGTATCAATTCACCTGTTTTGATACGGCTATCAGCTATCAGCTCTCTTCTGTATTTTGTCCATCTTTTATCACCAATACCTGCACCAGCAAGATGAATAATATAATCTGCCGCTGAGATGGCATTTTTGTCGATTAAGTTTTTTTCCGGATCCCAGATGAAAGTCCTGGTTTCTTTATCCGGATTGTTTTTTCTGCTCAGGAGAGCTACCTGGTAGCCCTTTTCTTTAAGTTTTTTGGTGATTTGTTTTCCGATAAGTCCGGTTCCTCCCGTAATGAGTACAGTTTCCATTGAAAAGTGGTTTACAGATGCAAGTTAATGGAATTCCCGGACATTGGTTTAGAAAAAATTATCAATTCCAGTATATTATACAATAAATATATACTATATTTGTTATATATAAGTAACCTATATATATAATTAGTATGATATCAAACCAACTTTACAGCGGATCTCTTAAAACAATAGTCCTGAAGCTGTTAAAAGAAGAGGGTCCGATGCATGGATATGCTATAACAAATAAGGTGGAGGAATTGACAAAGGGTAAGATCTCTATTACTTATGGTGCTCTTTATCCGATACTTCACAAGCTTGAAAGCGAGAAAGTGCTAGTTACGAAAAGCGAAGTCTACAACAACAGAGTAAGGATCTACTATTCACTTACGCCATCAGGACAAGCCGTTGTTGCTGAAAAAATAAAAGAGCTTAAAGAATTTATTGAATCGCTTCAGCTTATAATTGAACCCAAAGCCGGACTTAACTATGCCTGAGCTTTCTATTGAACATATTGAAAGGATTGCCCGGGAGGTAAAGAAACAGGAGATAATATTTTCACATCTGGCTGAAGAGCTTATCGATCATATCTGTTGTGATGTTGAATTTGAAATGGAGGACGGGCTGACCTTTTACGAAGCTTTTAGTAAAGTAAAGCAGAAAATGAATCCCCGGCGGCTAAAAGAAATCCAGGAAGAGACACTTTATGCAATTGACACTAAATATAAGTTTATGAAAAACACTATGAAAATTTCGGGCATTGTGGGCACAGTCCTGCTGGGCTTTGCCTCATTGTTTAAAATCCAACACTGGCCAGGTGCAGGAATTATGATAACTCTCGGGGCTGTAATTCTGGCATTTATTTTTATGCCTTCTGCCCTTGGTGTTCTCTGGAAAGAGACTCACAACGGGAAAAAACTGTTCCTGTTTATATCGGCATTTCTTGCCGGAGGTTTCTTTATTTTTGGAATTCTCTTTAAAGTCCAGCACTGGTCAGGAGCCAACATCTTTTTGATCCTGGCAATAGGTACAGGTATCCTTTTATTCATCCCTGCCCTTATGTTAAGCAGGTTAAGGAATCAGGAAGACAAATCAAAGAAACCAGTATATGTTTTTGGTGCCCTGGGATTGATATTTTATGCAACCGGCATGTTTTTCAAAATACAACATTGGCATTTTGCAAGCTTACTCCTGATTTTGGGCCTGATTATTCTTTGCGCTATTGCTTTTCCATGGTATACATGGCTTACCTGGAAGGATGAGAGCCTTGTAAGTTCCCGGTTCATTTTTATGGTAATCGGCTCTCTTGCAATAATAATTCCCGGAGCTATGTTCAATCTCAGCCTTCAATATTCATATGAAGATGGCTTTTATTCTCACCAGGAACAGCAACAGGCTATGCACAATTATTTATATGGGAATAACATTTCTTTGATTAACAGGTACAGGGATTCGCTGAATTATAACAGGATGGAAGAACTTCATTCAAGGACCACCGGTCTGGTCACTCTGATAAGCGATATTCAGGCAAGGATGGTCAGGGAGTCAGAAAGGGGAATCCGGAAAACCTGCAGTAAGTCAGGATCGGATCAAACAGACTGAAAGCGGCCAGGAGATACAGTACAGGCTTCTTTCAAAACCATTCCATCAGGGCCCTGCAAAAGATTATCTTGTTCCAGGCTGCAGTTCCCGGGAGGAACTTAATAAAGCAGTTACAGAATATAAGAATTATATTTCAAAGCTGATCCATGGTGAATTTCCTGAAAAGTATGCAAGTCTGCTTGAGCCTTCGGTTTATCTTCCAGCAGAGATTAATCAGAATTCCGGGATTTCATTAATGCCGGGACTTTATTCGCTTGAACTTTTCAAAAACAGTGTGCTGGCTGTTGAATCAAACATGTTATCGGCTGTTTCACATAATGAGTAATCATGCCAATACACGAAATCATGAAACAAAAGATTTATTTACTGGGAGTTATAACCGTCCTGATTGTCTTTACAGGTCTGGTATTTAAAATAAACCACCTTGCCGGTGCCGGTATTCTACTGATTACTGGTATTGCCGCACTTTTACTGCTTTTTCTTCCGTTAGCTTTGTTTAGTCATTACAAGGCTGAAGGAAACAGGCAAAACCCTATTCTCCATGTTGTTACATGGCTGACCTGTTTTGTAGTATTTACCTCTATGCTGTTTAAGATAATGCACTGGCCTTTTGCTGGTATTTTGATAACTGTTGCACTTCCATTTCCCTATGTGATTTTTCTTCCGGTTTTCCTGATAACCACTTCAAGAAACAAGAACTTTAATATAAATAGTATAGTTTTTGTACTCCTGCTACTGGCACTCAGTTCCGTTTTTTCAGCCCTTCTTGCATTAAATGTCTCCAGGGACAGAATTAATGATAGTTTTGATTTATCACGAAATTACGACAAACTGGGAAAAACACTGAATCAGATCGCTGATCGCGTTCCGGAGTCGTCACTGGTCATTAAGATTGATGAAGTCCTTAAAACCGTGAATGAATATCAGGATATAATTCTGAAACAGGAAAATATGACTGTGGAACAATGGAAGAATGATCCTGAAAATTTAATCAGACCCGATTCAAAGGGAATCGCAGCACAGGCATTGGTTAAAAACGGCGATTCGCCTGCGGGAACAAAACTATTAAACAGTCTGAAAAACCTGGTTAAGACGATTGAAGCTACTTCTGGAAATAATGAACTGGCTAAAGCAGCTCCTGTAATCCTTGATCTGGAAGTTCCATCAGGGAATGAATCGGAATGGGGTAACCGGAAGTTCAGAGATAACAACCTTTCCTGGGTACTCATTTACCTTGATGGCCTTGAAACCAACCTGAAAATGATCAAGGCAACACTGTAGCAGAATAATAATATGTTATAGAGGTTGCATTAAAAGCATTTAAATCGGATTTTCTTCCTTAGTGTCCTTCGTGCTTGCCTTCGTTAACCTTTGTGGTTTAGGGATTTATTTCTAACCACAAAGAACTCAAAGTATTTCACAAAGGCACACAAAGAACTTTTGATACAGCCTCCTGCTGTTTTAAGGGATAATAATCCCTGAATTCCTCCCTTCCGTCGGTAAATTATACCCGTACTTCTATTAAATTTTTATTCGCTACTGGTGTGACCTACTTTTGCATCAAAAGGTTTAAGTTTATGAAAAGATTACTTTTAATATTTGGTGCAGTACTTATATGGTCCGGAGCTGAAATACAGGCACAAAAGGATAGTATCTGGACAGTTGAAAAGTGCATTAATTATGCATTTGAACAGAATATCCAGATCAGGAAAAGCGACCTTAATAACCAGAGGTTCGAATTTTATGCTTCCCAGGCAAAAGCACAGCGCTCACCTTATGTTAATGGATCGGTCAGTCAGAATTTTAGCTGGGCAAAAAATGCTTCAGCCGGAGAATCTGGTCTGACTGGCAGTATCGGTACCAGCTATTCAGTTAACTCCGGGGTTACTGTTTACAATGCATCCAGGCTCACAAACCTGATTAAGCAGGCAGAGCTCGACATTGAGGGAGGTAAGTATTCCCTTGAAACAACGAAAGAATCAATAAGTCTAAGTATTCTGAATGCGTACCTCCAGATCTTATATGCTGAAGAGCAGGTGAAAAATAGTGAGAAACAAATTGAATCCACTGGAAGTCAACTTAATCTGGCAGCTGAAAGGCTAAATCTAAAGGTGATTTCCCAGGCTGATTATGCCCAGGTCAAATCGCAGCTGGCGAGTGAAAAACTAACACTTGCCAATTCGCAAAGCCAGCTTGCTATCGCAAAAGTAAATCTGATGCAGCTGATGGAACTTCCTGTAACACTTGACTTTAATGTTGTAAATCCTGATATTTCAGAGTCTCTCAACCAGAATCGATTACCTGATGTTAAATCGATTTATGAAACTGCACTTGGAATTAAGCCTCAGATTAAAAATGCTGCAGTCTCCAGGGAAATTGCAGCCATCGATGAAAAAATTGCGAAAGCAGGTTATTTTCCTACTCTTACGGCAAGCGCCGGGTTAAGCACAGGTTATAACTTTACGGGAGGCCTTCAGGATAACATTCCATATTTTGACCAGTTAAATAACGCGATCAGGCCTGCTGCAGGACTTTCACTCTCAATCCCGATTTATCAGAAGAAACAGATAAAGACAAATGTGGCCGTCGCTAAAATCGGATACGAAGATGCTGTATTAAGCGAAACGGATACCAAGAACCAGCTCAGGAAAAATATAGAACAGGCATGCCAGGATGTTACTTCAGCACAGACGGAGTATGAGGCAAGCCAGGAGAACTACAAAGCAACCCTTGAATCCTCTGCACTATCCGATGAAAAATTCAAACAGGGGATGATTAACTCGGTTGATTATCTTGTTTCCAAGACAACCCTTATAGTTGCTGAAAGTCAGCTGTTACAATCTAAATTTAACCTGATATTCAGTTATAAA
>JBBSAP010000196.1:0-4756 GCA_038252165.1 Bacteroidales bacterium
GTGGAAGCAGACGGAACAGATCTCTGGGTTGTTGTAGCCGATCTCTGGATTGGTTCCGGCCTTGAAGCTGACCTGCCTGATGCAGAGGGAACAGATCTCTGGGTTGTTGTAGCCGATCTCTGGATTGGTTCCGGCCTTGAAGCTGACCTGCCTGATGCAGAGGGAACAGATCTCTGGGTTGTTGTAGCCGATCTCTGGACTGATTCAGGTCTGGAAGCTGATCTGCCTGATGCAGACGGAACAGATCTCTGGGTTGTTGTGCCAGATCTCTGGATTGATTCCGGTCTGGAAGCTGACCTGGTGGAAGCAGCGGGAGCTGACCTTCTGGTATCAGCGGATCTCTGTACTGATCCTGTTCTTGAAACCGAACTGTTCGAAGCAGCGGGAGCTGACCTTCTGGTATCAGCGGATCTCTGTACTGATCCTGTTCTTGAAACCGAACTGTTCGAAACAGATGGTGACTGTCTCCGGGAGTCATTCGATCTTTGAACTGCCGATGAATTTATATTGGATCTGCCTTGCAGATTGCCATTTGATCTTCTGTCGGAGCTGTTGCTCTGACGTGCTGAAGCATAGGAAATTTCACCTTCACGTCTCATTTCCGGACGCGAATAAGTGTCCCTGAAATTGCCTTCCCTTATCCTGCGGTCCATCATGGGGGAATGTGACCTTATGCTGCCGTAGTAAAAGTCGTTGTAGCGTTCGTAGCGGATATTGTTCCAGCGGCGGTAATGGCTGTAATAATCGCGGTATTCGTTATAATGATATCCGTAGTAGAAATGCCAGTAGTAAGGGCGCCAGGGGTTCCAGTAAGAAGGGTAATAACCCCAGTACCACGAGGAGTGCCAGCTGACATATCCCGGGTAATAAATATATCTTACAAGAGGCCAGTCTGCCACCACGTTGATTGTGACCCTTGCCCTTCCATTATAACCCGGATTATAAGTCCCGGCATAATTGTTATCGTATATTGGTTCAACAATATAATTCCTTCCATACAATGCTTCATCACCGACAAGCTGTATCTGAACAGTTCCGTTGCGGAACCTTTGAACCGTGAAGACAGCGATATCCTGAGTTTCATTCCGGTTCATTGCGACACGCAATACTATGTTGTGGACATTCCCGTCAATATAATCATTCGCTGTAATGTAATCAACCATATTGTCGCCGTTAAGGTCAAGGTTGTTGATCCTTGAATTTGCATCGTTCAGGTTTCTCTCAAAATCCTCAAGGGTCGGAGATTCCTGGAACAGGTTCATTACTGCATAAAGATTAAGATTATCTCCCGGCAGGCCAATGTATTCATCAGGGTAATCCTGTGCCATAAGTGCGGTTCCTGTTGCAAGCAGGGCTGCGAGAATCGAAGTTATGATGAATTTTTTCATTTCAGTATGTATTAAAAGAACTGTTTCTTCATAGTATGAATATCAAAACTCATACCATTTTTCATAATTCTTCCTAACAAAAGATGGTTTTTCTTGAAGACCACGATGTAATTTACGGAGTTCCCAACCTGCCATCCGGGGATATTGGAATTTAAAGCCTCCGGCTTTAACTCTCTACAAACTTTTATACAGATAATAGTGTAACTTTATAAAAATTATAAATCCATTAAACATGAAAATTAAATCTCTTCTAATCACACTGCTTTCAGCAGCATTTATTACTCTCTCCTGCATTGCACAGGGGCAGACATTTAAAATTTCCCTGGCTGAATGGTCATTGAACCGTACTTTAAGGAAGGGAACAATTACAAACATGGACTTCCCGAGAATTGCAAAAGAGACCTACGGTCTTGATGCCGTGGAGTACGTTAACCAGTTTTTCAGGGACAAAGCTGAGGATACTGAATATCTTACAAAGCTGAAAAATGAATGCGAAAAATATGGTGTAAAGAGCCTGATAATTATGATCGACGGAGAGGGAAACCTTGCAGATACCTCCCTGACAGCAAGGACCAAGGCAGTTGAAAATCATTACAAATGGGTTAAGGCAGCAAAATTCCTGGGCTGTCATTCAATCAGGGTGAATGCAGGGGGCAGGGGAACAATGGGACAGATGCAAGCTGCAGCAATTGATGCTTTAAGCAGGTTATCAGCATATGCGGCTGATTACGGGATAAATGTGATTGTAGAGAATCACGGTGGAAATTCCTCATACGGGAAATGGCTTGCGGAAATAATGAAAAGCGTCAATAAACCGAATTGCGGGACATTGCCCGATCTTGGAAATTTTTATGAATACGACCGCTACAAGGGTGTGACCGAACTTATGCCGTATGCAAAGGGGGTCAGCGCCAAGACACATGATTTTGATGCCGACGGTAATGAGACTCAGATCGATTATGTGAAGATGATGAAGATAATTTCCGATTCAGGATTTAAAGGATATATCGATGTTGAATACGAAGGCGCCAAGCTGAGCGAGGATGAAGGGATAAAGTCAACTATAGCACTGCTCAGAAAGGTAATTGAACCCTATAACAAGTAATTTTTAAATCAGGGCATGCGGCCTACGGCATGCGGTTCATGGAAGTAACACAATGATCTCTCTGTGGATCTCTGTGAGTTCTCTGTGTAACCCTGTATAAGTTCTTAATCTCAAAATTTTTTGAAAAAGAAAGATATACAGTTATGGTAATTGGAATTGATATAGGCAGTACGACCACTAAAGTGGCTGCAATCGGTTTAAGCAGTGAAATCATTAAGATTAAAACCAAAGCCATTGACGCTGTAACTTCGGCGACCGGTGCATTCGGCAAAATGATAATGGAGAATCATTTTAGGCTTGAAAATATCGAGAAGATCAATATTACCGGGGCCGGCGCTTCAAAAATCACTGATAATCTTTTTGGTATACCAACCAACAAGATCGATGAAATGATTGCAATTGGCATAGGCGGCAAATACCTGTCAAAAAAAGAGCAGATCATTATATCAAACATCGGAACAGGAACAGCCATAATTGAAGTCAATGGAAAGGAAATAACCCACCTAGGAGGAACAGGTGTCGGTGGCGGAACTATTATTGGCCTGGCAAAGGGATTGCTGAAAATATCCGATTTCGATACCATCCTGCAGTATGCACTGGCGGGGAACTTAAATAATGTGGATCTGATGGTCGGAGATATAGCTGAAACCAATATTGGCTTTCTGAACCTAGATTTTACAGCATCAAACTTTGGCAAAATGCTTGATGCTGCAACAAAAGAAGATATTGCCATAGGAATAATTAATCTGACATACCAGGTAATCGGAATGGTTTCGGTATTTGCAGCGAAAAGTAAAAACAACGAAACAGTCGTTATTACCGGTAACGGAAGCAATAATCCTATCGGTCAGAAAATCCTGAACAATATTTCCAGGACACATAAAATTGAATTTGAGTTTCCGGCTGACGCCGAATATGCTACGGCAATTGGCGCAGCGTTGTCGGTATAAAAATTCGAAAGCCTGAATTATACAAATCCCCCCATTAAAGGGGAGAGGGACGGGGTTAACTAATTTTTGATGCAGCGAACTGATTCCCCTCTCTGCCTGGGATTGCCGGTTCTTCCCAGACTGCCGCTAAGTGAAAGGTAAAAGTCAATGGCACTTGAAGATTTGCTTTCCGTAGTGCTCCACCATGTTCCAATACTGCCAAGGTTGAGAAATATTCCGTTCTCAACGCGATAGCCTCCCGAGAGGCCGGTAAATCCGCTATCATTGGTTCCGATGTTACCATCAATCCACCCCGTGGTGTTTTTCATTTTTCTACCCGAAGCTTCCGGACCTCCCAGATAGTACATCAGCTTTGTCCAGTCACCATCACCGGGCAGAGACCAGCCGGCAGGAGCCAGCCCTCTCGGATCATTCACTGCGTACCAGTTGTACAGCTTCCCATATTTCGGACCGTTTGCCGGGTCATTATTATAGTAACACCATGCTGGTTTCCCCGATTCACCGGCCGCCACCCATTCCTTGTTGGTTTTTGCTTCAGGAATTGTATCGCCATTCCGGAAGGTGCTTACATTAAGGTTCGCTACTGCCCAGATTTGTGTACCGATCGTTATAGCTCCGGCATCTTTGACCTTATTGACAGGTGCAGGCTTTGAATTCGTCTGGACTGTTTTTGATTTCGTTTGTACAGGTTTTTTAGTGGTCTGGGTTGACTTTGATTTCGTCTGAACAGACTGTGTTGATTTTGGAACAGTCTGGGTAGTCTTAGGTTTCGTCTGTACCGGTTTTGTTCCTGTTTGAGTGGATTTTGTCTGGGTTTGCGCAGGTTTTGAAACAGTCTGGGTGGATTTTGTTTGTGTCTGAACGGATTTGGAAGTTGTCTGGGCACAACTTAATCCCCGGGGAAATAAAATTACAATAACAGCAATCACTGTAATTATCGGGTTTGCCTTTTTCATATTAATCTTCTTTAAATTGCCGGTAAATCTGAAGAATTTCCGGTATTTGAATTTGCTGATCAACAGTTATTAAACGATCATGGGAGGACTTTAGTATGTAAATAGGCGGAAGGCGGCTGAAGTGGATTTTTTTTGCCCGTAACCCAAACAGCTATTCCTTATTTCCAGCAACTCTGATTACATTTGTGGATTCAATTGCTTTAAAAAATATTATACACTATGTCAAAACTATTTTCCCCTCTTACAATAAAGAACATCACACTGAAAAACAGGATAGTCACTTCACCAATGTGCCAGTATTCATCAACGGACGGTTTTGCCGGTGACTGGCACCTGGTCCATCTCGGGACCAGGGCA
>JBBSAP010000197.1:0-4750 GCA_038252165.1 Bacteroidales bacterium
GACTTAAGCCTGGTTGTGCCAACATCAATCACAACGACTCCCTGTTTGACCATGTCAGCCTTCAAAAAGCCAGGGGAACCCAGTGCCGCAATAATTATATCAGCCCTTTTTAAATGGTCGATGATGTTTTTTGTCCTGCTGTGAACCACTGTGACTGTGGCATCCATTCCTTTCTGCGAAAGCAGAATGCTGAGAGGGCGGCCAACAATGTTGCTGCGCCCAACAATTACACAATCTTTTCCGGAGGTATCTATTTTATACCGATGCAACAACTCTACAATTCCATATGGTGTGGCAGGCAGGTACCCGGGCATACCGATAATCATCCTGCCTATGTTGAGCGGATGAAAACCATCTGCATCCTTTTCCGGATCAATAGCCTCAATTATCTTATTCTCAGTTATATGAACCGGAAGCGGCAGCTGAACTATAAAGCCATCGATATCCGGATCTTCATTAAGCTTATCTATCCTGCCAAGAAGCACTGCTTCAGAAACCGAATCTTCCAATCTAATAAGGGTCGATTTAAACCCCACCTCCGCACAGTCCTTCACCTTATTACTGACATAGGTTTCGCTTGAACCATTGCTGCCCACAAGTATTGCAGCAAGGTGAGGTATCTTCCTGCCTGATTTTACCCGACTTGCAACCTCTTCAGCTATTTCAAGCTTTATCAGGGATGCTGTTTTTTTCCCGTCAATAAGAGTATACATATTCACAGTTATTTTCTGCCCATCATTCCGGCGGCATTCTTGTTCTTTGTCATCATTTTCATCATCCGCCTGGTTTCGTCAAACTGCTTCAGAAGCTTGTTAACCTCCTGAACAGTTGTGCCGCTGCCTATTGCTATCCTTTTACGGCGGCTTCCGTTAAGCACAACTGGATTTGTTCTCTCTTCAGGTGTCATGCTTCTGATAATGGCCTCAATACCCTTGAAAGCATTATCATCTATATCAAGGTCCTTGACTGCCTTACCAACACCCGGGATCATGGCCATGAGGTCCTTTACATTCCCCATTTTCTTGATCTGCTGGATCTGGGATATGAAATCATTGAAATCAAACTGGTCCCTTGCAATTTTTTTCTGAAGCTTTCTGGCCTCTTCCGAATCATATTGTTCCTGAGCCTTTTCAACGAGCGAAACAATATCTCCCATTCCAAGGATCCTGTCGGCCATACGTGAAGGATAAAAAATATCGATAGCGTCCATTTTCTCGCCGGCACTTACAAACTTAATCGGTTTGTTTACAACAGATCTTATCGATAATGCAGCTCCTCCGCGCGTATCACCATCAAGCTTTGTCAGTACAACACCGTCAAAATTAAGCCTGTCATTGAATTCCTTTGCTGTATTCACCGCATCCTGACCTGTCATCGAATCCACAACAAAAAGGATCTCATGGGGATTTACGGCATCCTTTATTGCAGCGATCTCATTCATCATCTCCTGATCGATCGCGAGGCGCCCGGCAGTATCAATGATAACCACATCGTGGTTCTTTAGTTTTGCTTCCCTTACGGCGTTTCTTACGATCTGAACCGGATTACTGCTATCATCTTCAGTATATACAGGTACCTCAACCTGTGATCCGATGACCTTAAGCTGTTCAATAGCAGCCGGCCTGTAAACGTCACCAGCGACAAGTATGGGGTTTTTCCCTTTTTTACTCTTTACCCATTTTGCAAGCTTGCCGCTGAATGTTGTCTTTCCTGATCCCTGTAGTCCGGCTATAAGTATTATAGATGGATTTACCTTTATATTAATGTCAGTCATCTCCCCTCCCATCAGATCAACAAGTTCATCATGAACTATCTTGATCATCATCTGCGATGGATTGACCGACTTCAGAACCTCCTGCCCCAGGGCCTTGGTCTTAATTGTATCGGTAAACTGCTTAGCGATTTTGAAGTTCACATCGGCGTCAAGCAAGGCTCTTCTTACTTCCTTAAGTGTTTCAGCAATATTAATTTCGGAAATTCTCCCTTGTCCTTTAAGGATCTTAAAGGATTTTTCCAGTCGGTCGCTAAGATTTTCAAACATATAAGTAAAAGAAACAAGGTTAGAATTAATTACATTCTTTCGGGCATTTCAATTCCCAGCAGCCACATTCCTGAATATAATACCTCACTGGTAAGCTTTGACAGGAATACCCTGAAATTCCTCCTGGATTTATCCTCTTCCCCAAGGATTGAGAAATCGTGATAAAACTGATTGAATTCCTTTGACAGATCATAACAGTAATTGGCAATCAGGGCAGGGGAATAATTTGCTGCAGCTTCAGTAACAGTATCAGAGAATTTTCTGAGCAATTTAATAAGCTCTATCTCTTTAATCCCCGGATTTGCTGTTGCAATTGCATCCTGGTCGGGTATTAGTCCCATTTCGCCGGCCTTTCTTAAAACCGATTTTATCCGTGCATAAGTGTACTGGATCAGGGGACCTGTATTACCGTTGAAATCAATGGATTCTGAAGGATTAAAAGTCATGTTTTTATGAGGATCAACCTTCAGTATAAAATACTTTAGTGCTCCAAGTCCTATTTTTCTGAATATTTCTTCTTTTTCCTCCCCTGAGAAATCAGCGAGTTTGCCGAGTTCGAGTGAAACTGTTTTTGCCGTTTCTTTCATTTCCTTTATGAGGTCATCTGCATCTACCACGGTACCTTCACGCGATTTCATCTTTCCTTCGGGAAGTTCAACCATTCCATAAGAAAAATGAATCAGGCCGTCGGCCCATCCATAACCCATTTTTTTCATAAGTGCCCGGAGAACCTGAAAATGGTAATTTTGCTCATTACCAACCACATACAGGGTCTTGTCGAAATGGAAATCATTCTGTCTTGTAACCGCTGTACCGAGATCCTGGGTCATATAGACTGCGGTACCATCCGACCTCTGGAGAAGCTTCTGGTCGAGCCCCTGCGAAGTGAGATCAACCCATACTGAGTTGTCATCGTGCTTATAAAGGATGTTTTCTTTAAGGCCTTTCAGAACTATTTCCTTACCTATTATATATGTAGCTGACTCGTAATAGATCTTGTCGAAATCAACCCCGAGCATTTTGTATGTCTCATCAAACCCGGCATAAACCCATGAGTTCATAGTTTTCCACAGGCCAACCACTTCTCTGTCACCATTTTCCCACTTCAGCAGCATTTCCCTGGCTTCAACCATGAGGGGGGCTGAATTTCTTGCTTCAGGTTCACTCAGCCCGTTCCTGACAAGTGATTCAACCTGATTCTTAAATTCCTGCTCGAACCTGACATAGTACTTACCGACAAGATGATCTCCCTTGATTCCGGTTGACTCAGGCGTCTCTCCGTTTGCATATTTCTGCCATGCGAGCATCGATTTGCATATATGAATGCCTCTGTCGTTTACAATGTTGGTCTTTATTACCTTGTGTCCGCAGGATGAAAGGATCCTGTAGAGGGAAAATCCCAGCAGGTTATTGCGGATATGTCCGAGATGCAAAGGTTTATTGGTGTTGGGAGAAGAGTATTCCACAAGGATCACTTCCGGATTTTTTGTTATGCAGTTCGAGAAAAGATTCTTGCCCGATGACATATCAGCAAAATATTGTATCCACCATTTGTCGGAGATTATAAGGTTCAGGAAACCTTTTACGACATTGAATCCAGATACCAGAGGGAACGATTCAAGAAGGAAGTTGCCGATGTTTTCACCGGTCTTTTCGGGGGTGTTCTTTGAGAAGCGGAGAAGCGGAAATACAACAAGCGTGAAATCACCTTTGAACTCTTTCCTTGTCTCCTGCAGCTGGATAAGATTTCCAGGCACCTCGCTACTATAAAGGACGCTGACAGCTTCTATTATTTTATCCTTTAAAATAATCTCCATTACAGTTTAAAAATTTACGCCTGCAAATATAACATTTTAATAACATTGACGTATAAACCATCATTTCGGGATGTGATGAACGTCGAATTTCAAGTCCGATTACAGGATTTTATATCAACGAACAGTTTTATTTGACAACCGATCAATTCTTTTTGATTAAAATGTCTGTAACAAATAAAAAGATATTATACTTTTGAGTATGACAAATAGGAATAAGAAGAGGAATAAAAACTAAGCGTACTATGAAGGAGCTAAAAAATATGTTCGTTGAACAAACTGATAAAACCCCGCTTATTGATCTTAACTATATGAGCGGAGATCTGATACTCTCAGGGAAATCAATTCCGATCAACGCTCCAAGGATTTTTGAACCTATTCTTGATTGGGTAAATGAATATGTTAAAAACCCAAAGCAAACATCAAATTTAAGGTTAAATCTTGAATATTTCAATACTGCATCTTCAATCTGGCTTGCAAAGATTGTCAAAGCTCTTGCAGGGATAAGCAAACCTGAGTGCGTCCTCTTCCTTCATATTTATTTTCCAATTGAGGATTTCGACGACATAGATGATATAAAAGACGATCTTAGTCCTATTATTGATGTTATTGGCAGTGCCGCTGTAAGTGTCGGACTGAAGATCTACGGAACCGACAACAACGGAAAGGTCCTTAAGGAATCAATGATTTTTATTTAAGCGGTTACGCTTAATTATCCTCTCTTCTTTTATTTTTTCTTGTTTTTTTGCCCTAACTTTATTACGGTAAATTAATTGCATTACGTCATGCGCAGGGTATGTTTTGTATTGCTTTCAATTTTTATCGTTATGGAGACATTTTCCCAATCCGGATCAACAGACAGGCAACCTGTTGCTGCAGGAAGATTCTACTCAGC
>JBBSAP010000198.1:0-4730 GCA_038252165.1 Bacteroidales bacterium
AAGAGCTGCCTCAAACCACTTCGCATTCTGCTTTGTATCGGATTTATCATGATGCAGCGCACCTTGAAGAGCTGCCTCAAACCACTTCGCATTCTGCTTTGTATCGGATTTATCATTATGCAGCGCACCTTAAAGAGCTGCCTCAAACCACTTCGCATTCTGCTTTGTATCGGAATTAAAAGGTGCAGCGCACCATAATATTTGAAGATAAATGTCAACCGTAAAGGTCAAAGGTGCATAGCACCGGAATATTTCTATCAGAAAGCTGGATATTAAATTGTACTAACAAAAGGATGTATCAACACCCGTAAATGTATATTCGTTGGTCGTTCCGCCTGCTGTTTCCTTAATATATCTGCTCTCCGGGTACCATCTCGTAAGAATCGTGCTGCTGCTTTGCTTAACTTCCATTTTTGATTTCCGGTTGTCGGTGTTGTAATTAAAAGAGTCATTGTACACCTGCAACAGACATTCTTCTTTTATCATTATACTTCAGTGGGTTGTTGAGGCAATAGGGATACTGGTATTATTATTCATACCTCACTAACTCAAATTTTCAATGCCCATACATATCTTTCACTGTAAGTTTCCTCCATTTCAGATTTTTCTTACCAGTAAATTCATATACATTCCCATTTGAATCCACTTTAATTTTAACTTTTAATATTTTTTTATTGTCTTCCAATTCGTCTGGGGGGTGCAATATCTTATATAAGTTAAAAGTATATGCTCCATTACTATAACAGAAGCTACCAAATTTTCTGCCATGTTTATTACCATAACCATACATATGTGCAAGAAATAAAGCTTCAGGAAGATTATCAATAACTCCAATAAAACTAATAAGTTGCTCAACTTTATTAATATATCTTATTTCCCCACTTTGTGTTTTAAATACCAGATAATATTGGTATGGAAAGATTGAATAAAAATTTGAGTAATAAGTATTTTCTTTCGAAAACTCAGGTAAAGTAATTTTAACTGTTGTATCCGAACAAAAGTAAGGTTTGTATTTCTTATTAGATATGTTACAAATCCCTGCTTCCCACCAGGCAACAGAGTCAGAAGGATTTAGGTATTTGTATAAATCCCAAAATTCTAAAAATTCTGCTGGTATTAATTGAAACTGAAGCACTAAAAATAAGCCGATTATTTTCATGATATTATTCAAAAATCACCGATTAAATAACGTATTCCAAAACTACCATACTTAAAATACTTGGAAAAATCTTCATTGAAATATCCTTTCTCAATGGCCACTTGTCTATATAGGTCATATTGTTCTAAATCACCATTTACTCGGAAAGATTCAGCTACCCAAAAATAACCAAAAGCCTCTGATCGTGGGAGATTAAAATAACGAATTGCAACATGGTTGAGTTCATGTCCAAGTGAAGTATGCAAGGTGAGCAAATCTTTAAATGTACTTTTTGCCATGTAAATTTCGCTCATTCTTGTTCCAATTATGGGATTACTTAAAGCGTTACCAAATCCCCCTTCTGAACCTATATATATTCCATCTAGAACATCATCATGATGAGTATAAATATTGCCAGTGGAAGAAACAAAAGATCTTCCATCAGCATAAATTGCTTTTAGTCCCTTTCTTGCAATAAATGTCTTTTTAAATACAGCGTCATAATATGCCCTGACATTTTCATTCGAGTATTCTACACCACCATCAGAATTGAACTTTACTCCTTTGAGTTGAAGATACCCTGCGTCTGTAGCATGTCTATTTATTCTAGAAAATTGATAGGATCTATAATTACTTTCCAAGTTAGATCCCATATTATATCCAGAAATCCCACTTTGCACTAAACTTACCCAGGTTTTCGGACTACTCCAATCCCATTTTGCCGGATTGAATTGCCAGCCATTCGCTGCAGAAGTGCTAATATACATATTAGCAAGCATGGCTAGAGCAGTAATAACCCACTCCCCATCAGGGTCCGTGTATTTTAGTGGGTTGTTGAGGCAATAGGTGTATCTGTAAACCCCATTTTAACACTAGAGCTTCAACTTTTCAATGACCAGTTACCAGTCTTTTTTCAAAGAACGCGTGTCCCGCTTAGGCGGGATTTACCCTAAAGATACATATTTTCTTTTTTCAACTGAAAGCGTTTTCAATTGAAAGTGGCTGATGCTTCCCGCTGAAGCGGGACAGGCTTTTCAGCAAATGCCCGAAGGGCACGACCGGGGAGCAGCGACCAAAACTGCGGGAGCGAACGGAAAATTTTTGAGAGCTGCGGGGGGTTAGTCTTTGTTTTTAACAGGAGTCTTAAAGCCGATGGGGTTAGGGTTCTTTTGCACCAGATCCTGTTGCTTGGCTGCTTCTACCTGTTTCAGGTATTCAAAGATTTCTTTATGCATGAACATGAGTTCCCGGAGCTTAACGAAAGTATCAATAATTAGCATGTTAACCTTGTCTGCTCTTTCGCTGTTTAATACGCTCGATAGCATTAATATACCATGTTCCGTGAAAGCATAAGGTAAATACTTGGCATGTTGCCCTCTCTTTAAGATCACATTTTTTGATCTTAAACGATCGTATTCATCTTTAGTAAGTTGGAACATGTATCTTTCAGGGAACTTGCCGATATTCCTTTTAACCTGTTGGTTTAATACCCTTGTTTCTACCTCGTATAATTCTGCCAGATCCTGCGATAACATTACCTGTTTCCCACGTAATTGGTATATTTTGCTTATGATAATTTCTTCTGCAATGACGATATTATTAGTTTTCGAGCTCAACAAAAGAACCAGGAATGCCGCAGTATCACCCGACGACCTGGGAAGCTGGTTTGCAAATTCAACAGAAGGAAGTACATGGTTCGATGGCGATGAGGCTCAGATTAAGCTCCGGAATGCAATCATTAAGCTTCCGGAAAAGCAGAGGATCGTTTTCAACCTTAAATATTATGACGAAATGACTTATGAGGAGATGAGCAAAGTACTTGCATTGGCCATATTTCACAGGGCCAGCCTGCAGGGAAAGCATTACCGAAGGTTCATGACGGAATGGTTTAGCTGATTCTTACTACTGATTTAAGAAAAGAGAACAGTTCTTCAGGGTTCAACTTCTTCTGTTCTCCTGATGACATAATTTTAAGAGTGACCTGATTATTTCTGATCTCCTCTTCCCCTGCAATAATAATATAAGGTATCTTCCTTGAATCAGCATACGACATTTGCTTCTTCAGCCTGACTGCATCGGGATAAACCTCTGAACTGATCTTAAGCCATGAAAGCTGATCTCTGATTTTCAGTGCAAACCCGATTTCTTCATTACCGAAGTTTAGTATCAGGACCTGTGTCGATTGCCTCTCCTGTTCACTAAAGAGATTCAGCTGGCTCATAACATCATAGATCCTGTCGGCGCCAAATGAGACTCCGACACCTGAAACTCCTTCCATTCCGAACACCCCTGTGAGGTTGTCATAACGGCCTCCGCCACAGATGCTTCCTATACTGGCATCCTTTGATTTGACCTCAATTATCGCTCCGGTATAGTAATTCAATCCCCGGGCAAGCGTGAGGTCGAGTTCTGTTTCAGCTGAAAGTGCTTTGCTGCCGACGTAAGAAAACAGTGTCCGGAGTTCTTCAATACCCTTTTTACCAATCTCCGATCCTGAGAGGATCTTTTCAAGTACTGTCAGTTTCTCGGAATTGGTACCTTTTAACTCAATTATGGGTTGAAGCCTGATTATAGCTTCCGATGCAATTCCCTTGCTCCCGAGCTCTTCATTAACCGCTTCAATACCTATTTTTTCAAGCTTGTCAATGGCAACAGTGATATCCGTTATTCTGGCCGATTCATTTATAATCTCTGCAATTCCCGACAATAACTTCCTGTTGTTGATCTTAATGATGATACCAATTTTCAGCTGGTTGAAAATGTCATCAATTATCCTGATAAGTTCATACTCATTAAGCAGTGAATCGCTTCCTATCACATCAACATCGCACTGAAAGAATTCGCGATACCTGCCTTTCTGGGGACGGTCGGCCCGCCAGACAGGCTGGATCTGATATCTCTTAAACGGGAAAATGATCTCATCACGATGCTGTACCACATACCGTGCGAAGGGTACTGTGAGGTCATATCTCAATCCGCGTTCGCAAATTAAAGAAGAGAGCCTGACCGGCTCCCGGTCAAGCAGATCCTTATCATTGACTGTCGAAAGGAAATCGCCGGAATTAAGAATTCTGAACAGCAGTTTATCGCCTTCTTCACCATATTTCCCCAGCAGGGTTGACAGGTTTTCCATGGCCGGTGTCTCAATCGGCTGATAGCCGTAAAACCTGAAAACTCTTTTAATCGTTTCAAAGATGAAATCCCTTTTCATCATCTCTTCAGGTGAAAAGTCGCGGGTTCCTTTCGGTATTGAGGGTTTCATTTCCTTATTAAAAGATAAAAGACAAAAGTATAAAGACAAAAGTCAAAAGACAAAAGTCAAAAGTAAAAAGATAAATCCAATAACCCTGCCTGCCGGCAGGCAGGCGCAAAGATCGCAAAGGCTTTTCGCAAAGATCGCAAAGAGGACTGCAAAGCCGAATTTGGCTGATAAAATCAGCCCCCCTTCAGGGGGTAATGGTGCTAACTTAATAATTATATTATCTTTGTAGTAAATTAATACCAAAGATAATGAAACAGAATAGATCTCTTGCAATAAGTAGTAAAATCCAGGAATGTAAAATGGGTAATATTATTGGAATGTTAGAAAAAG
>JBBSAP010000199.1:0-4726 GCA_038252165.1 Bacteroidales bacterium
GCTCTTGATCCGGAAGCCCTGAAAAAATTCGGATTCGGACTTATAACGACAGAACTTAAACAGGTGGTCCGGCAGAGTGAAACATCAGGTATTCTGATGAATGCTACACAGATAAGACACCAGGTTTCAGATCATGATCTGGCAAAACCAAAGCTGGATTGCAGTAATTTTAAGGATATTGTCCGCTTATCCGGTGAGGATCTGATAGATGAGATATCAACTGCTTACGGCACCTGTGGCTTGGAAGGAACCATCATCGTCGTTAATTCGAATAAGCAGGCAAACCGTTATAACCAGGGCATACGCAACAGGATTTTCTTCAGGGAAGAGGAAATTTCTCCCGGTGATATTGTAATGGTTGTAAAAAACAATTACTCTCTGGCTGATGAAGAGGATCCCACCAGGTTCATTGCAAATGGCGATATAGCTGAAGTAAAAAAAATTAAGAAGTACGAAGAACGTTACGGATTCAGATTTGCTGAAATGGAATTGTGGTTTCCTGATTATAATCAGAAAATAGAATCAAAAGTAATGCTTGACGTTCTTCAACTCGATACTCCTGCACTTCCTGCTGATAGAAACAGTGAGCTTTTTCACAGTGTTTTAGCTGATTATAATCACCTTAAGACAAGAAGAAAGCAATATGATGCAGTTCGTGAAGATCGTTATTTTAATGCCCTGCAGATAAAATTTGCATATGCTGTGACCTGCCATAAAGCCCAGGGCGGACAGTGGGAGAGGGTCTTTATCGATCAGGGAATGTTCAACAGGAATGAAATCACAATTGATTACCTGCGCTGGTTCTATACTGCTTTAACACGTTCAACCGAAAAGGTTTATCTGGTCAACTTTTCGGACGACTGGTTTAAATAAATAGTCATGACTGCAAGCTTTGCCCGCCGTAACGAAGTGAAGGAGGGACTGCAAGACACCTACTCCCCAATTATCTTTACCAATACTCTCTTGCGGCGTTTGCCGTCAAATTCCCCATAAAAAATCTGTTCCCATGGCCCGAAATCGAACCTGCCTTTTGTTACAGCAACTACAACTTCCCTTCCCATAATTGTTCTTTTGATATGCGCATCAGCATTGTCTTCGAATCCATTATGTCTGTATTGGGAATATGGTTTTTCCGGTGCAAGCTTTTCAAGCCAGACTTCAAAATCATGATGCAAACCAGATTCGTCATCATTTATAAATACACTTGCAGTGATATGCATCGCGTTGACTAATACCAGGCCTTCTGTAATTCCGCTTTCCTGAAGGCATTTTTCTACTTCTCCGGTAATGTTAATAAATGCCCGTCTTGTGGTCGTTTCAAACCAGAGTTCTTTTCTGTATGATTTCATCACAAATTTAACTTAATATTTCTGTCATTGCGAGGAGTCACGCTTCAGCGTGACGACAAAGCAATCCGTTTCAAATTTTAACTGTATTATTTTTACCTACCCCCAGCCGCTCCCACAAGGGTGACCAGAGAAATAACCCACCCCAAGCCCCTCCACCACAAATCTTCCCTGCA
This sequence comes from Bacteroidales bacterium, assembly GCA_038252165.1. GTDB lineage: Bacteria > Bacteroidota > Bacteroidia > Bacteroidales > VadinHA17 > LD21. The sequence goes on from JBBSAP010000199.1 coordinate 1,523, forward strand.
ATCTGGCTCCTCCCTGAAATTAGCCACCGGCTAATTTCTTAACGGTCGGCCCCCCAGGAGGGGATCTTAAGACAATTACCTCGTACCTCGCACCTCGTACCCCGAACCTTTTTATAGAAGCTTCATGTCTTTTATAATTCCATCAATCCTTTCATCATGGAAATTTTGAGTTTTATCAAATTCCTCAGCTGATTCCAGCTTGGTATTGACACTAAAGTAGAACTTAATCTTAGGTTCCGTTCCTGAAGGACGAACAGAAATCTTCGATCCATCCTCCAGGAAAAACTGCAATACATCAGATTTTATAAGATCAATTTTCTTCTTTTCTCCTGTTATACAATTAGTTGAAATCAAGGTCTCATAATCGTCAATTTTTGCGACTTTACTGTTATTGATCGTTTTTGGCGGATTGTTCCTGTACTCAGTCATCATGGCCTTTATCTCTTTGGCTCCTTCCGCACCCTTGCGGACAATGTTAATAAGCTTCTCATTGTACAATCCATACTTCAGATAGATATCAATCAATTGTTCGTAAAGAGATTTTCCTTTGCTTTTAGCCCAGGCTGCCACTTCTGCAGTCAGGGCACATGATCCGACTGCATCTTTATCCCTTACATAATCACCCGGAAGAAATCCATAACTCTCTTCACCACCACCAATGTATTTTTCTTTTCCTTCAAGATTGCGGATCAGCTCAGCAAAAAACTTGAATCCCGTCAGAACATTGTAACATTTGACTTTATATTTTTCTGCAATTTTATCAAGCAGGTCGGTTGTAACAATAGTCTTGATGATATATTCATTCCCTTTGTACTTGTTTCTTTCTTTGAACTGGGAAAGTATATAATGCGTAAGAAGAACAGCTGTCTGGTTTCCGTTCAGCAGGACAAACTCATTTTTCTTATTCCTGACTGCCACACCTATCCTGTCAGCATCAGGGTCAGTGGCCATGACAAGTTCCGCACCCGTTTCATACGCTTTTTTAATTGCCATCGAAAGAGCTGCCGGTTCTTCGGGATTGGGCGATTTTACTGTTGGAAAATTGCCATCTACAATATCCTGTTCCGGGACATTCTGAATATTTTCAAAGCCAAACATTTTAAGCGTCCGGGGAACTAAAGTTACTCCGGTCCCATGAATTGGGGTATAAACAATGCCGATATCTTTTTGCTTCTTTATGATATCAGGATTTATGCTCATTTTTATTACTTCATTCAGGAACAGCAAATCCGTTTCTTTCCCGATTATTTTGATCTTATACTTTTTTCCCTCAAATTTTATCTGCGACACTGAGGTAATTTTTCTGACCTCATCAATTATGGCTTCATCATGAGGAGCAACAACTTGTCCTCCGTCATCCCAGTAAGCCTTGTACCCATTGTATTCCGGTGGATTATGCGAAGCAGTAATCACTACTCCGCTCTGGCATTTGTAATGCCTGATCGCAAATGAAAGTTCCGGTGTCGGCCGCAGTGCCTCAAAAAGGTATACCTCAAACCCGTTTGCAGAAAAGATATCAGCAGTTGTCTCGGCAAAGTACCTGCTGTTATTCCGGCAGTCATGGGCTATTGCCACTTTAATACCCTTGTTCCCGCATTCTTTGATTATATAGTTTGAGAGTCCCTGGGTTGCCATGCCCAAAGTATAGATATTCATCCTGTTGGTACCGGCTCCCATGATACCCCTTAATCCGCCGGTTCCAAATTCAAGATCCTGGTAAAATGCATCTATAAGTTTCTTTTCATCCTTTTCGAGCATCTCCCTGACTTCTTTGCGGGTCACTTCGTTAAATTCAGGTCCAAGCCATTGCCGGGCTTTGTTTCTAATTTCTTCTACTGATAGCATATTGGCAAATATTTATTATTTAGTTTATTATTTATTTCTTTACCCCCTTTCCCGTTTCCCCCTATATTCCAACTTGCCTTCCAGGGGGGAAATATCACCAGCCTTAATGGGCTCCTTCCCCCCTGGGGGAAGGTCGGGTAGGGGGTAATTTATTCAACAATATATTCATGCATCTTTTTAAGCTTTCTCTCCAATGGGGTATTTCAATCTCATAATCCTCCTTTATCTTTCTTTTATCAAGTACGGAATAAGATGGCCTCTTAACCACCGATTGAAACTCTTTTGACAAGATCGGCATCACCCTGCATTCAAATCCTGCTTCCTGAACAATCTCTTCCGCAAAATCGTACCAGCTGCATACCCCTTCGTTTGAATAATGATAAATTCCTGCATTAAATGCAATCTGATTTCTGATCACTTTGGAGATGATAAGTAAAACAGTATCTGCCAGATCAGCAGCATATGTAGGGGTTCCGGTCTGATCAAAAACAACTTTTAATGGATCATTAACCTTTCCCCTGTTAATAATGGATTTTACAAAATTATTTCCAAATTCTGAATAGAGCCAGGAGGTCCGTATGACCATAGATGCAGAATGCTGCAGGGCAGACTTTTCACCGTCAAGTTTTGACTTTCCATAAGCAGAAAGCGGATTGGTTACAGATTCTTCATTGTAGGGGATATTAGCATTTCCATCAAAAACATAATCAGACGAAAAATGGATCAGCTTTGAATCTGTTCCCTTGATTGAATCAGCGAGGTTTTTAACGGCAAAACTGTTTATCTGAATCGCTTTTTCAAAGTCTGTCTCTGCTTTTTCAACAAAATTGTAAGCCGCACAGTTTATAATCCAGTCACAAAAGTTGTTTTTAATAAATTCCCTAACCTTCCTTCCATCAGTTATATCAAGGCTATCTGCGTCAGTAAAGATAAACTCATAACCAAAATAATTCTTCGAGGAACGCTTTATTTCACTTCCAAGCTGACCTGAAGCACCTGTGACTAAAATTATTGCCATATTATTAGAATTTATTGATTTTCTTCATTTGCCCCAACCCTATAGGAAGCGAAGAAAATCAATTTCTCCCTTTAGGGATGGGGCAAAAAAATTGATTTTCAAGCGACATTATTCATTCTCAATAAAACTACCAGTCATAAAATTATTTAAAAATTCTTCTCTGCATCTTTAAACCCCGGATGTTTCAAATCCTTATCACTGATTGTTGGTTTCGCGCTTTTTACCTTCCAGTCGATTTTCAATTCAGGATCATTTAATGATATCCCTCTTTCAAACTCAGGGTTATATATATTGTCGCATTTATATTGTATAACTGCCATCTCACTCAAAACAGAAAATCC
>JBBSAP010000200.1:0-4718 GCA_038252165.1 Bacteroidales bacterium
GCAGTGGAAGAGACAAGATTGCATATTCCCCTTCTCTTCGGATATGATGTAATTCACGGCCACCGTACTATTTTCCCGATCCCGCTTGGACAGGCTTCAACCTGGGATACCGCAATGATAGAAAAAGCAGAACGGATTGCCGCCATTGAAGCCACTGCCGAAGGACTCAACTGGGTTTTTACCCCGATGGTCGACATAGCCAGGGATCCACGATGGGGCCGGGTAATGGAGGGCAGCGGGGAAGACACTTTTCTTGGGAGCCTTATTGCTGTAGCACGGGTAAAAGGATTACAGGGGGCATCAATGTCAGATAACAATACCGTAATGGCATGTGTTAAGCACTTTGCAGCATATGGAGCTCCTCAGGCCGGACGTGATTATCATGTTGTTGACATGTCGGAAAGATCTCTTTTTGAATGGTACCTGCCGGTTTACAAAGCTGCATTGGATGCGGGAGCTGGATCAATAATGACATCATTTAATGAGATCGCCGGAGTCCCTTCCACTTCAAACAAATGGCTGCTTAGCGATCTGTTAAGGGATAAATGGAAATTTGACGGATTTGTTGTAACCGATTATGGTTCAATCAGTGAGCTTATTCCACACGGGGTGGCATCTGACCCCGCTCAGGCAGCCGAACTCTCAATAAACGCCGGTGTTGATATGGATATGCAGGGAAGCGCTTTCCTGAACGAGATAGCTGCTCTTGTCAAATCAAACAAAGTAAGTGAGGTAACCGTCGATAATGCAGTCAGGAGAATACTTATTGGCAAGTACCGGCTTGGATTATTTGATGACCCTTACCGGTATTGCGACAAGAAACGGGAAGCTACAGAGATAATGACCCCGGAGTTTCGTGAATTTGCGAGAGAGGTAGCCGCCAGATCATGCGTTCTGCTGAAAAATGAAAATAAAACGCTTCCCATTCCGGCTGATGTGAAAACCATTGCGCTGATTGGCCCTCTGGCCGATTCAAAGGAAGACATGCTGGGATTCTGGTCGGGAGCGGGACAGGCTGACAAGTGCGTCACAATTCTTGAAGGACTGAAGAACAAGGTAAAAGGTTCTGTTAAAATTATAACAGTAAAAGGATGCAATGTAAATGATGAGGGTCTTGATGAAATAAGCAAGGCTGTTGCTGCAGCCAGAAATGCCGATTTTGTAATACTTGCTCTGGGTGAAGACAGAATGATGAGCGGAGAGGCTGCCAGCCGGACCAACATTTCATTGCCGGGGATACAGATGAAACTGGCTGAAGCTGTTATTAAAACCGGGAAACCTACAGTAACAGTTCTCTTTAACGGAAGGCCGCTGACAATCCCTGACCTTAATAAAACGTCCCCTGCAATTCTGGAAGCCTGGTTTGGAGGTTCAGAAGCAGGAAACGGAATTGCGGATATTCTTTTTGGAGAAGTGAATCCTTCAGGAAAACTCACAATGACATTCCCGAGGAACGTCGGGCAGATCCCCATATTTTATAATTCCAAAAATACCGGCAGGCCGATAAATCCTGATAATCCCTATGAAAAGTTCAAGTCAAATTACCTCGACAGTCCGAATACTCCTCTTTATCCGTTTGGTTATGGGTTAAGCTATACTTCCTTCAGGTATTCCGGCATCAGGCTTAACAAGGAATCTTTTAGCCCCAGCGACCTGATAACTTCATCAATAGATGTCACAAACACCGGGGACAAAGATGGGGAAGAGATTGTTCAACTATATGTTCGTGACCTTGTCGGAGATGTAACACGTCCGGTTAAGGAGCTGAAGGGTTTTAAGAAAATAAATTTAAAGAAAGGAGAGACTGTTACAGTAACATTTACTCTTTCAACGGGAGAGCTTTCATATTATCACCAGGATATGAGCTTTTCTGCTGATCCGGGTGATTTCGAACTATTTATAGGAACAAATTCGGAAGAAACAAAGAAAATAGCATTCAATATTCAATAAAATTTCGTAAATTTATTTTTCATTTTTATGGCCGGGTTAAATCCCGTTTACTCATTTTAGTTTCACTTAAGCGAATTGTTAAAAAAGTAAAAAATAAATTGAATAATTAGTTGTCATATTTATAAATATTGCGTATCTTCGCACCGATTTTTTAGAAAGAAACGATTACAACCAAATAGTCGGAATTTTAACAAAGCAAAGTATTTAAAAACAAGAAAAATGAAGAACAAAGTATTAATGGGATTAGCGGTCATTGCAATGGTTGCAGTCCTTTCAAGTTGTGGAAAGAAACCTCAGGCTGAAATTGATGCTGCAAATGCAGCTATCGAAGCCGCTAAAACTGCTGAAGCAGCAGTTTATGTACCTGCTGAATTTGCAGCTCTACAGGACTCCTTAAATGCTGTTACGGCTGAAATTACAGCTAAGGAATCAAAATTAATTAAGAATTTCAAGGGCGAAACAGCAAAGCTGGCCAGTATTGTAACTCTTGCCAATACTGTTGCTGCTAATGCTGCTACCAAGAAAGAGGAAGTTAAAGCGGAAGCTGCTAATTTAATGACAGCTATTAAAACTGTTATTGAAGAGAACGTTAAACTTATTCCCAAACTTCCCAGAGGAAAAGAAGGTGCTGCTGTAATCGAGCAGATCAAAGCTGACGTTGCAACCGTTGATGCTGCTGTTGTTGAAGCTCAGGGCCTTTTCGATAAAGGTTCATTCATGGATGCTCTCAACAAAGTCAAAGCAGCTAAAGAAAAAGCTGATGGACTTAATGCAGAAGTTAAAGAGGTTCTTACCAAAGCCAGAATTAAATTTTAATTCTGATTTAAAAAGATAAAATGAAAATTCCCCGGGGCTTTCCCGGGGTTTTTTTTAAGCTTAAGGCGGATGAGAATTAAGAGGCCCTGGAAAAATCTAATAATTACTATTATCGCCCTGGCATTAATTTCCCTGGCAGTATTTCTGCTGGCAAGGTTTATTCCGCAGCCGCCCGAGGAGAAAGTAACTTATGCCAGGATTGCACTTTCAGAGGCAACCTCTAATAAAGCTGATACCTATTCAAAGAAACTTTACCATGAAGCAAAGGCTTTGTACGATTCGGCAATGATAAACTGGCAGGAAGAGAACAAACGGTTTATCTATTTCAGAAATTTTGAAAAGGTTGCCGGTTTTGCAGAACTCTCTGCAAGAAAGGCAGAACAAGCTGCAAAAATATCCAAAAATAATGTTACGGACCTTAATATCTATCTTAAGCTAAAGATTGATAAACTTAATAATATAGCTGACCAGATCGATAAGCGATACGCTTCTTACCCGCTATCTGCAGAAGCCTGGAACAGGATTTCACAAGGCAGGATGCTTCTTAAGGAATCTGAGGTGGCATACTGGAAAGGGGAATATGCACAGGCAAAAATCAAAATCACAGATTCTGAACTGCTTCTAAATGAATCATACGAAAAAGCAAATGCTCACCTGAAAGAATATTTCAACTCCTTTCCCGTATGGAAAAAATGGGCTGACATGACCATAAGGGAATCACGGCAAAACCATAATTACGCTATCATAATCGATAAATATTCAAGAAAATGCCTGGTTTACTTCGGAGGAATGAAAAAATATGAGTATCATGTTGAACTAGGTAAAAACTGGGTGGGCGACAAGAGGGAAAAAGGTGACAAAGCCACACCTGAGGGGATGTACAAGGTAGTTAAGAAATTTGGCAGCAATAAGACAAAGTATCACAAAGCGCTGCTGATAAATTATCCGAATAAAACCGATAAGGAAGAATTCAGAAATGAAATTGCCAGGGGTACACTGCCGCGAAATGCAAAGATAGGCAGCCTGATCGAAATCCATGGAGATGGCGGAAGGGGAATCGACTGGACAGAAGGCTGCATCTCACTGGCTAATCCTGAAATGGATATTGTATTTAAGATAGCCAATGAGGGGACACCTGTCACCATAATAGGCTCCATGGTCAATCTCGACCAGCTTATTGACTGAAATAATACGGATATGGAAGATGATAAACTAAATATTACTGATCCGGAGCCTGCGGAAACACCAGAACAGGAAAATATTCCTGTGGACGAAAAATCATGGTATCAGAAAATCAGGGAGAATACAAAGCTTTTTAAAGCACTCAGGATAATACTTGGGATACTGGTTTCAGTATTGACCCTCTTATTTGTATTTGTTTTCATTATTTACCTCGTTCCCCGTTTGCAGGAGACAGTATCAGGCCATAAAGAAAAATTTAAGACAGATCAGGAATTAAAATCAGATCAGAACTACAAAAAGCAGACAGCACTTCTTTCAAGAGATATTCAACGTCTGTCGAAAAAATACATATCGTATACGTCGGGGCAGTCATACATTGTCATAAATACTACCGACAACAGATTTTTTCTCTACAGGAATAAGAAGCTCATAAGGGAAGGATTCTGCAGTTCAGGTAGTTATACAATGCTTAAAACAGAAGGTGAAAAAAAATGGATCTTCAAAACACCCAAGGGTAAATACTTGATACTGGGGAAGATCACATCTCCTGTATGGAGAAGGCCAGACTGGGCATTTGTTGAAGAAGGCTTGCCTATACCGTCCCAGAATGATCCCTCAAGATATGAATATGGAGTGCTTGGTGATTATGCAATGAGTATCGGCGACGGGTATCTTATTCACGGGACGCTTTATAAAAGGTTCCTTGGAATGCCTGTTACTCACGGCTGTGTAAGACTCAATGATGAAGACCTTGAGGCAATTTACAAAAC
>JBBSAP010000201.1:0-4671 GCA_038252165.1 Bacteroidales bacterium
GGTGAAAGCGATATCGAAAACAGGACTCCGATGCAGACTGATAATATTTTTCGCATAGCATCACAGACCAAGGCAATAACCAGCATTGGCTTAATGATGCTGTTTGAAGAGGGTAAATTTCTGCCCGATGATCCAATATCAAAATATATTCCTGAATTTGCCAATCCGCAGGTTCTTGATAAGTTCAATGAAAAAGATACAACGTTCACCACCATACCTGCCAATCGCGAAATAACTATCCGTGATCTTTTAACACATACATCAGGGATTGATTATGCGGGCATTGGCTCTCCGACAATGAATGCCGTATACTCCAAAGGCGGAATTGCCGGTGGTTTTGGAAATGACAGGATAAAGATAGGGGATGACATTAAGTTACTGGGTAAAATGCCTCTGATACATCAGCCAGGTGAAAGATTTACATATGGCCTTAATGTCGATGTGATAGGCTACCTGATAGAAATTCTCTCCGGAGAAAAGCTTGACCAGTATCTTAAGAGCCGGATATTCGATCCTCTCGGGATGACGGATACCTGGTTCTATTTACCGGAAGAAAAACAGAACAGGCTTGTAAAGGTGAATTCCGAAGATGCAGATCATCATGTAGTATCTATGCCTCAGGAATCGGTCAATTACCCTTTGCTTAAGGGTACTTATTTTGCCGGGGGGGCCGGACTAAGCTCGACTACAAAAGACTATGCCATCTTTCTCCAGATGCTTCTTAACAAAGGGGAATACAACGGGAAAAGGCTTCTTTCCAGCCGCACCGTCGAATTGATAACTTCTAACCAGATAGGGGATCTGAATCTGGGTGTTGATAAGTTCGGTCTTGGATTCGAGATAACGACAGAAAGAGGTCAGGCAGTACTTGGGATCTCTGAAGGATCATTTGCCTGGGGCGGGTATTTCGGAACAACTTACTGGGCCGATCCTAAGGAACGCCTTGTATGCCTGCTCTTCATGCAGCAGATGCCGCTGAGTCATGGCGAGATAGGAAACAAGTTTAAGGCGATGGTTTATCAGACACTTACTGACTGAAAATCGTTAGGCAAACATCCCGTTTAATACTTTTTCAGCAGATCAAGCAGCTTGCTGTCGAGCTTATGCCCGTACCAGTCGGTGTATTCTATGTCTGTCCGGCGTGAATCGAGGATACCGAAATCACCCCTGAAATTCCATAGTGCATATCCGATTTTGTGCTGAGTCAATATATCAAGTATGTCGCCAAACCAGGCTAAAAATACCGGGTGGGGCGTCTTATTGTAACATCCGCCTTCGCCGCAGTGGACACCGACTCCTTTATTTACCAGCTCAATCCATGGTTTGTAGAACTCTTCAAGCTGTTCCCGGCCGAATTGCTTCCCGTCAATGGTCCCGGGCCAGACAGGCATAGGAGCCTGAGAGGGGTCTTTCCATACCCATGATGCCTGGTAATGTGATACATAATGAGGATAATAGGCTCTGCAGCTTTGAGCAATGTTCAGGTCGGTCAACTCTGGAATTACATTGCTGCCACCACTGTTTCCGTCTGCCACTATGAGACGGTCCTTATTGACTTTCCAGATAACACTTGATGCCTCGCCGGCCACCTTGCGGTAAATCTCCCCTGGAACCGGACCTTTCTGAGCAAACTGGTCATTCATATCTTCAATGTAGGCAGGTTCGTTGAGAAGGTCGAAACTTAGTTTTGAGGATGAAATATTTTTGTAGCGTTCTGCCCACATTGCCCAGTGGGCATAAAAGGCATCCTGTGCCTCTTTGTCTTTCCAGAGGTTGAAGGGCTCATGAAAGCCTGCATTTATGCAGTATCCGGGACCCCTGTGAAGGTTAAGACTTACATGGAGGTTGTGTTTATGAGCCATAAAAATCAGTTGATCAATCTCTTCCAGTGCTTTTGGATCAAAATTGCACACCTCATCCTTTGTTATATCCCTTGTACGGTCGAACGAAAGGTAACGGGGATAGGCCATAGGAATCCTTACGAAATCAAATCCCCAGCCGGACATCCATTTCAGGTCATCTTCTGTTGTTTTATTTGAATCCGGAGTCCGGGGAGGGGTAGGGGAGAACAGATCCAGAAGGTTAAAGCCTTTCCAGCGGGGAAGCTTGTTCTTTACCGCCGGGGATGATGATGCCAGCACCTTCGTTCCTGCAAGTGTTACTGCGGCAGCTGCGATTGAGGTATTCCTCAGAAATAGACGACGGTTCATTTTATCAGGTTTCATATCTAAAGATATATAATATTCAAAACATTTTCGGTCATTGCGAGCCCTAATTTATCGGGGCGAAGCAATCTTTCTTTTTAACCACGGAGTTACACAGAGTTTTCAGGGAGTTACACTGTTTGTAACCTCTGCCCACCGCCTCATGTCCCCTTCTATTCAGCTTTCTTTAACGGTGTCAGTGTAACCGGTCCTAGAAGCCCTGATTCCATTGGTTCCCAGGCGGATGCATCGAAAATACCGTTTTTGGTGTTCTGTTTCAATCTTGCGGCCATATTAACATTATAAAACTTCTTCCATACGATGTTGTTCCGGTCGAGATATGCAATACGGTTGGCCATAAGGTTAGATACTTTTATCTCAAGGGTATTAACGGATTTTAAAAGCTTCTTATCAATAATAACCTGGTAGTCGGGCCCGATCAGTACAGCAAGTTCTTTCCCGTTAAGTGAAACATTTGCACTATGGAGTACTTTCCCCAGATCAAGCGACCAGGCATCAGCTTTCCCGGATGGTTTGTTGAACCTGATAGAATATTTTGCTGTTCCGGAGAAATTTTTAAAATCCTCACCGCCAAGATCAGTCCATGAAACAAGTTTTAAAACCTCTTTTGATGAAGGGAGCGAAGGGCCACCCTCTTTAAAATCGACCTTCCATTTGCCCTGTATCTCAACAGTTGAGAGAACGGGGTCATAAAATATATAAGGTTTGGCTTTGAGATTGTAATCATAGGTATTGATTATCAGTGATTCGGACGGCTGTAACCTTGCATAAACATCCAGTCCTCCTTCCGATGTCTGCCTGCTTTGTGCCAGGCCATATTTGTCATCCATCGGGTTAAAAATGGCTGCTGATGAAGCTGATGCCACCAATTGTATCCATCCGTTAAATTCTTTTTCTCCCCGGTTGTTTATAAAATAGACAGTTCCGGTCCGGGTCTGACGTCGTGTAAAAGCCAGTTTGTGATCTGTCATTGTTTCCCTTTCTATTCCGGCAAATGACAGGAGCTGTTCAATATCATTTCCGGTGATGATCATACCTTTTCCATATACGGCTTTTAATACCTCAGGATTATTTGTAGGATTAAAACTTATACCATCTTTTAACTGTTTAAAAAATGATGTTTTTTCATATTTATCAGCCCATCCTGAAATATTTTCGGGAAGATTTCCATAGGAAATTATTTTAGCACCTTCATTGGCAAGTCTTAATATCTGGGTAAAAGTCTCGACAGGGATATATTTGCATCCGGGCAGTACAATTGTATTGTAGACATTGCCTTCTGTCTGCAATAAGCTTTCATTGCAGATCGTGTTTTTAAGCTGAAGATCCGAAACAAAATCATAACCATATCCCTTTTCAATCATGGTTTCCGCTGCAGTTTTGAAAGGTGACCCGTTGAATGCCGGACTTATTCCGTCGAAATGTTCAAGCATTCCTTTTCCGTAATCAGAATACCTGTCAAAAACCGGGAAATAGAGCAATATATCGTTATCGGCCATTCCCTGCTGGAGAAATGACTGAATCCTGGTTATATAGCTGTTCAGACCTTTAAAATCATTCCAGAAGGGATTTGCCGGAGTGAATTCCACTGCAGCATAAAACAGGAATCCGGGCCATGGTTCACTCTGAGGAGAAAAGCAGGTTCCATGAAAGAAGACATGGTTTATTCCTCCTAAAAAAAACAGATCAACGGCTTTTTTGATATCGGAAAGGGATGATATGAAATGTTCATTAAGCCAGGTTGCCGCTTCGCATGATGCATATTTCTTTCCTGTTACGTTTGCTGCAGAAGATGCGAATTTAAACCGCGTTATCTCATTTCCCTCGGTTTCGGGAATATCAGTGGCCGCGTAAAGATCCAGAATATTACCCGGAGATCCATGTGCCTGATTACGGGTTGTCTTGCCCTGTTTATGAGCCCATTCGGTCCAGTGGGAAGTAAATTTTTCAAGTATCAGGTCAGATATTGTCTGCCTGTAATCTGAAAGCACCCTTTCGTTTTTATCCGGATCATCTTTTTGGAAAAGAGCCGGAAGATCATATCTCAGTTCATATCCTCTTCTCAGGTTAAATTCATAGAAGAGATCATTCGTCCAGTTTGCCTGTCCCGAAGCATCATCGACCTCGTAAGAATCATTGAAATATCCGCGGAGCGACTTAATATCATAATCTTTAAAGATAGTATCAAAATGTTTCAGATAGTTATCTGTTGCCCTGCCGGAGAAATGATCAATCACGTTACCCTCACCGCCTGGTCCGGCACGCTCAGACATCTTTCCATGCCAGCCTTCAAAAAGGGCATATATAGTCCAGTTTCCAGGGGGTGCAATCCATTCAAGCTTTCCTTCAGTGTTTAACATTCCTGTCAGGTCAGCGACCTGTCCGCTGTCGGAATATGCCATAAGGGTTTGTAGTGGAAGCGGTTTTTCAAATCGTATCTGATCGA
>JBBSAP010000202.1:0-4660 GCA_038252165.1 Bacteroidales bacterium
AGCGATTCCCGTCAGACAGATTCAGGATGAAAATGTTCTTTTCAGTGATATCCCGTATCTCATGAATGATTTCAGTATTTCCTATACCTATTCAGCAACCCTGCTTGCCGAGTCGTTAAAGAAGGATTACAGTCTCACGAACAGTCTGATTGCGTTTGCCCCTGTATACTCCGGAACAATAGATGTCGATTCGCTGCTGAATACAAGACAGACCAGGGTTTCCTCCCTTCACGATCTTCAGTTTGCCAGAACTGAAGCAGAATTTGTTACATCTCTTACAGGTGGCAAACTCTTTATAAATAATGGCGCCAGGGAATCTGTTTTTAAAGCAGAGGCGGCCAAATACGATATTATACATCTTGCAATGCATACTGTTCTGAATGACCAGTATCCTATGTATTCCAAAATGCTGTTCTCACAAGAGAAAGATTCCGTTGAAGACGGCAACCTGAATACCTATGAAGTGTATGGAGTGCCGTTAAATGCAAAAATGGTGATTCTTAGCTCATGTAACACAGGAACAGGAGTTTTACATTCTGGTGAGGGTATTCTGAGCCTGGCGAGAGGATTTGTATACTCAGGAAGCCAGTCGGTTGTTATGTCGATGTGGGAAATAGAGGACAGATCAGGTGCCGACATTGTGAAAAGCTATTATAAATATCTAAAAAAGGGAGCTACAAAAAGCAACGCACTGAGAAAAGCAAGGATCAGCTATCTTAAGAATGCCGATATGCTAAGATCTCACCCATATTTCTGGTCTGCCCTGGTAATTTATGGTAACAACGATCCTTTATACTATTCCACAAAACTTAGCTTGATTGCAGGTTCAGTTGTTTTGCTTATCTCCGTATTCCTGATAATTTATTATCGCAAACTGAGATAATCCTTGTATTCAGGATCCAGTTTGATAAATTCCATAAGTGTCTCTTTGCTCAGATATTTCTTTCTCCTTGCATAGGTTTCATTCTTCAGATTCATCATTGATGCAATCTCCTGGTATGAATATCCTTCCGAAAAAAGCGTGAGGATGGTTTGGGAATCATCGCTTAATAACTTAAAAGCTCTGCTGACTATTCTTTCAAGTACCGGATTCCCTGATTCATTATCATCCTCATCGGGATAGTCAGACTCAATTTCAGTATTCCTGGATTTCTTTCTGAGCTGGGCACTCCATGTATTTCGTGCGATGCCAAAAAAGTAACCCTTCAGATCTGTTGTAAGGTTAAGCTCATTTTCAGAAATCTGCCTGTATAATGTAATGATTGATTCCTGGAATACATCCGAAACATCAGCGTCAGAACCGCTGTTCTTAAGTACATGATGGCGCACTATCTCAAGATAATTATCGTAAAGCCAGTTTAGTATCTGGTCATCCTGCCGGCGAACCCCGTCAACTATTGCACTATCTGAAATTTTTCGGAACAAGCGCTGATTTTTATTCCCTGATAAATTGACAAATATACACTTTCCCCCAACCGAAAGTGTTGATCTGTCAGTGCAGGATATGACTAAATTAATACTGTAAGTATTTTTCTGTTAAATAATAAATATCTTTACTTCACATAATTAAACGGTTGAGTATCCTAAAATGTTATTCCCATTTGTAAAACAATATGATGCGATGGATTGCGGTCCTGCTTGTTTGAAAATGATAGCAGGGTTTTACAAAAAGAACTTTTCACTTGATTACCTTAGGAAAAAGTGCTTCATAACAAAAGAGGGGGTATCATTTCTAGGACTTTCTGAGGCTTCTGATTCGGTTGGTTTCAGGACACTCGGGGTAAAAATACCTTACGAAATGCTTGAGAAAAAGGTAACATTGCCCTGCATTGTTCACTGGAGGCAAAGGCATTTTGTTGTAGTATATAAAATTAGCAACGACAAAGTGTGGATCGCCGATCCTGCAACAGGTCTTTTAACATTTTCGCGCGGAGAGTTCGAGAAAAACTGGGCAACTACTCTTACTGAGGGTAAACAGACAGGACTTGCATTAGTAATTGAACCAACACCAGCACTCTATGATACTGAAGATCAGCCTGAGAAAGCAGGTGGATTCAGATTCCTCCTGAAATATTTCAGATTATATCGAAAGTACATTGGACAACTTCTTCTTGGACTGCTCATAGGTAGCTTTATTCAGCTTATTATTCCATTCCTGACTCAATCAATTATCGATGTCGGTATCAATAACAATGACATTGGTTTTATCTACCTGATATTATTTGCCCAGCTTGCACTTGTACTGGGCAGAATGTCAGTTGAATTCATCCGGGGGTGGCTGCTTCTTCATATTGGCTCAAGGGTCAACGTGGCTATTGTATCGGGATTTTTACAGAAACTGATGGCTCTGCCGGTTGCATTCTTTGATACGAAACTGACAGGCGATATTTTTCAACGCATTGAGGATAACAACAGGATTGAGGAATTCCTTACTTCTGCAAGTTTAAGCATACTTTTTTCCTTCGTTAACCTGCTCGTATTTGGCATTGTCCTGGCAATTTACAGCTTTTGGATATTTGGATTGTTCCTGGCCGGAACAACTCTGTACATTCTGTGGGTATCGCTGTTTATGAAGTCGAGGGCTAAGCTCGATAACATCCGCTTTAAAGAGATGTCGGCCTCGCATTCAAAGCTGATCAACATAATCAACGGAATGCAGGAGATCAAGCTCACCCAGAGCGAGCTAAGCAAGCGATGGGATTGGGAGAATCATCAGGCTTCCTTGTTCGGATTAAAAGTCAAAGGACTTGGCCTGATCCAGTATCAATCGGCTGGCGCGACCCTCATAAATGAAGTCATGAACATCCTGATAACGATTGTTGCAGCAGCTGCCGTGATTAAAGGCAATATGACACTTGGTATGATGCTCGCTGTACAGTTCATAATCGGACAGATGAATGTCCCTGTAAACCAGATCATAGGATTTTTCAGAATATCACAAGATGCAAAAATGAGCCTCGACAGACTTGCAGAGGTTCAAAACATGGAAGATGAAGAATCTGATTCGGAGAGCAAAGTCCAGAATCTGCCTGACAATAAAACAATTCAGGTGTCTGATCTTTCATTTCAGTATGAAGGCCCCCGTTCTCCATATGCCTTAAAAAATACAACCCTCCGGATTGAGGCGAATAAAGTAACTGCGATAGTCGGTACCAGCGGAAGCGGAAAGACTACTCTCCTTAAACTTCTGTTAAGATTTTACCAGCCTGTCACCGGGAATATTTCGATCGGTGGAACTGAACTTTCTAACATAAGCCTTAAGTTGTGGCGCGAAAAAGTCGGTGCAGTAATGCAGGATGGCTTTCTTTTTCCCGACACAATTGCCGCGAATATTGCACCCGGGATAGAGAGAATTGATGAAAACAGATTAATACTGGCAGCTGAAACCGCAAATATAAGGGGCTTTATTGAATCCCTGCCGCTTGGCTTCAATACAAAAATCGGAGCCAATGGTCATGGTCTGAGCGAGGGTCAGAAACAAAGGCTATTGATTGCAAGGATTATATATAAGAACCCTGAAATAGTTATTTTCGATGAAGCCACAAATTCACTCGATGCCAATACCGAAAAAGCAATAGTCGAAAATCTGTCAGGATTCTTTAAGGAGAAAACTGTCATTATAGTTGCGCACCGTTTAAGTACTGTAAAAAATGCTGACATGATAGTTGTGCTTGATGCCGGGCAGATAATTGAAACTGGAAATCATGGCAGCCTTATTGAGAGCCGCGGGGCCTATTATAATCTTGTAAAGAACCAGCTTGAGCTGGGTATTTGATTGAATAGTATGGAAGAGAACGGACAACCAGATATCATATATTCCGAACCCGTTAATGAGATTATGGGTCATCCGCCGGGAAAAATCCTGAAGCGTGGAAACGCAATTATACTTATTATTTTCGTGCTTTTTATATTGCTGTTGTGGCTGATTAAGTACCCCGATACAATTCCGGCTCCTGTGGAAATAACTACCGTCAATCCGCCAGTGACCCTGGTATCAAAGCTTACTGGGCGGATTAAGAATTTGTATGTCAGGGATAAAGATGAGATCAGAAAAGGACAGCTGATCGCGGTTATGGAGACAGCTGCTTCCATAGACGATATGAACAAGCTTAAGGAAATAGTTGATACCATTTCAAACCCTGAGAACATAATGCTGTCTTCTTTGCCTGAATTCACAGAACTTGGAGAGATCCAGAGTTACTGGGGAATGTTCATGAAAAGTCTGTCTGATTTCAACAATTATAATCTCAATGACTATTACGGGAATAAAATTATATCCCTTACCGAAGAGATAGATGGCATTCTGGTTTATATAGGCCGGATAAAAGTAAAAGAAAGATTGTATGCCGAGAACCAGGCACTTGAGCGGAAAAAATATAAAAGGGATTCACTCCTTCACGTAAACGGAGTTTATTCTGAAAGCGATCTGGAAAAGTCGCACCAGTCGCTGATCAGACTAAATATTGAACTGCAGCAGGTGAGCCTCGATCATTCAGCCAAATCGATAGAACTTGCAGAAAAAAAGCAGGTTCTGCAAGATTACAGAATAAAAAAGCTGGAAGACAGGGAAAAATATTACTCGGTGCTTAACGAATCATTCCTGAACCTGAAGGCTCAGATAAAAATCTGGGAGAACAATTATCTGCTTATCTCACCAGTA
>JBBSAP010000203.1:0-4568 GCA_038252165.1 Bacteroidales bacterium
AAAAATAGTTGCTATGATATCTCATCGTCAGTTAAACCTTATTGATGTCCTACTTTGCCAGTTTTAAAAAACTGAGCTTTTTCAACGCAGTGGTTTAAGAGCTGTGCTTTTTTATTATCTTATTTTCTTATTTTGAATAAATGCAGTTATCTAAAGGAAGATTTCCGTTTTAGTTTGCTGTCTTTGGGGGCTTTTTATTATTATTTTTATTGTTAAAAGCTGCCCTTCGTAAAACCGGCATAAATCCTTAGAGATGCCTGTGTCAAAAGCCAAAATTGTTTACCTTAAAGGGAGAAAGATTTGATGCAAAAGATTAAAAAAATACAAAGATACAGCTTCGGGAAAATCCCAAAAGTAATGGAGATACCGCACCTTCTCGATATTCAGAGAAAATCCTTTGAATGGTTTTTAGATGAGGGCGCAGGGGAGGCTCTCAGGGATATATCCCCGATAGAAGATTTTACCGGCACAATGTCTTTAGAGTTTGAGAATTTTGCCTTTGGTGATGTAAATGCCAGCGCAGATGAATGCAAAATGCAGGACAGGACCTACTCAGCGCCACTGAGGGTTCTGGCCGTTTTTATAAATAAAGAGACCGGAGAGAAGAAAGAACAAGAAGTCTTCATGGGTGATTTTCCCATGATGACCGACAAAGGGACATTTGTTATTAATGGCACCGAAAGAATAGTCGTGTCCCAGCTTGTCCGTTCTCCGGGCGTTTATTTTGATTCAGATATAGATAAAAAAACTGAAAAGGACATTTATCTCTGCAAAATAATCCCGACCAGGGGCTCCTGGATCGAAATGGAGACAGACAAGAAAAACATCGCTTATATAAGAATTGACAGGCGAAGAAAATTCCTGCTTTCTATTTTCTTAAAATCTATTGGTTTTGGAAATAATGAAAACATGCTTTCCATTTTCGAACCTTATGACAAGGTGGGCTGCATAAAAAATACCCTTGAAAAAGACGTCAATGAAACCGAAGAGGAAGCTCTGATAGAGATATACAAGAAGCTTCGTCCCGGTGAGCCGCCGACAATAGACAGCTCCAGGAACTTGATTCATGCGCTTTTCTTTGACCCTAAAAGATACGATATGGGCAAGGTAGGCAGGTATAAGACCAATCAGAAATTTCCGGAAGATATTGATGAGGAAACAAGGTTTAATGAAGGCGTAGAGGCTCTGATAGAGAGTTTTAAAAATATAAGACAGAATATAATGCTTGGTGAGGGTTTTGATGAAAAAATTTCCAGGTTAAAAGAATTGACTAAGGAAATTGGCGTTACCGGGACCCTAATGGATAGTACCAAGAGTGACAGTATTAAGGTCCCAATGGATAGTACTAAAAGTGATAGTACTATGAGTAATAATACTGAGGACGGACTTGATAAAAATAATCTCCGATCAACAGAATCGGTAACTAAAGGTACACAAACACTTGATGAATCTGGGTTATCTAAAGAATCCCCAGCTTCGTTTGGGCCAGAGGGTACTGATACCATCAAGAAGCTTGAAAAAGATTTTCTTTCTTTAACATCAATCACCTCTTTACTGGCAATATTTGAAAAGTTGTATTCCGATATCACTGCATTAGAAAATCTTGATGAAAAAATAGTATTAATCAGGAAATTCGGACAGTCAGAAGAAATTCAAAAATATTGTTCCACTCTTTCAGATTTGGATGCTCGAATGAGTTTAGAAGAATATGAGTTAAAATCCCTTATAAATAAAGACAATAAAGCTGCTGATTTTCCCGGCATTTTCTTAAGCACTAAAACAGGGCTGGAGCAGGCAGTATCTGTATTAAAAATGATTACCAAGACAAATGAGAATGTCTATTCTAATCTTGCAGAAATCAATGTAAGGACGCACATTGACTCATCAGATACGATGATAATTAACGCAAAAGATATTTTCCGTATTGTAAAGTATCTTGTTCAGCTGATTGACAATAAAGGTGAAATCGATGATATTGACCATTTTGGAAACAGAAGGATTAAAAATATAGGGGAGCTTATACAGAACCAGGTAAGGATTGGCCTTGCAAGACTGGAGAGGGTCGTAAAAGAGAGGATGACCACACAGGATACTGAGCAGATAACTCCCAAGACCCTTATAAACATAAGGCCCCTGGTTGCAGCAGTCAAGGAATTTTATGGCAGCGGCCAGCTTTCACAGTTTTTGGACCAGACCAACCCGCTTGCGGAAATCACCCACAAAAGAAGGTTGTCAGCGCTCGGTCCTGGCGGGTTAAGCAGGGAAAGAGCCGGTTTTGAGGTCAGGGATGTGCATCCTTCGCATTACGGCAGAATGTGCCCCATAGAAACGCCTGAAGGTCCGAATATCGGGCTTATCGGTTCGCTGGCAACATACGCAAAGCTCAACGAATACGGGTTTATTGAGACACCCTACAGGAAAGTAAGAAACGGCAGGGTACTTGATGAAATAGAATATCTTTCCGCAGACAAAGACGAAAATTCTATAATAGCCCAGGCTACGGATGCCGTCGATAAAAACGGTAATTTCCTGGAGAAAAAGCTTCTTTGCACTGCAGGCGGCGAAGTCATCATGGCTGAATCAAACCTGATAGATTATATGGATGTTTCCCCTAAGCAGATATTTTCAGCGGCAACTTCCCTTATTCCTTTCCTTGAGCATGATGATGCAAACCGTGCGCTCATGGGTTCAAATATGCAGAGGCAGGCTGTTCCGCTGATTTATCCGGAAGCTCCTCTTGTAGGAACCGGGATGGAGAAAAAGCTTGCCAGAGACAGCGGCCATATAATTATTGCCGAGGACGATGGCGTTGTAACTCAAGTATCTGCAGACTTTGTGGAAGTAAGATACAAAGATAATAACAATAAAAGATATAATTTTTACAAATTTAAAAGATCCAACCAGGGTACATGTATAAACCAGCGTCCTGTAGTGGATGAGGGCCAGCAGCTAAAGAAAGGCGATGTCATTGCAGATGGGCCCTCAACAGAAGTCGGGGAGCTCGCCCTTGGCAGGAACCTGCTTGTTGCTTTCATGCAATGGGAAGGTTACAACTATGAAGATGCAATTATTCTTTCTGAAAGACTTGTTAAGGAGGATGTTCTTTCATCGATCCATATTTCCAAACAGGAGATTGAAGCAAGACAGACAAAGCTTGGGTCCGAAGAAATAACCATGGATATCCCGAACGTAAGTGAAGAAATGCTCAAAAACCTTGACGAGAGAGGAATTATAAGGATTGGAGCTTATGTCAAGCCGGGAGATGTCCTTGTTGGAAAGATTACCCCAAAGGGAGAGACAGAACTGACAGCAGAAGAAAAGCTCCTTCGCGCAATTTTTGGGGAAAAAGCCAGAGAAGTCAGGGACAGTTCTTTAAAGGTTCCCCATGGTGAAGAAGGGATTGTTATTGATGTCCAGCTGTTTTCAAGAAAAGGCGGAAGTGATCTGCCGCCCGGCGTAAATGAACTTGTCAGGGTGTTTATTGCAAAGAAAAGAAAAATATCTGTGGGTGACAAGCTTGCAGGAAGACATGGGAACAAAGGCATTATTTCGATAATACTGCCTGAAGAGGACATGCCGTATATGGAAGACGGAACTCCTGTTGATATAATTTTTAACCCTCTGGGCGTGCCTTCCCGTATGAACGTGGGACAGGTCCTGGAAACACATCTTGGATGGGCCGCAAGCAAAGGATGGGACGAAGAAGGGGTATTAAGAAATCCCAATGGCTCGATACATGTTGCCTGCCCGATTTTTGACGGGGCCTCTGAAGAAGATATAGTAAAACTTCTAAAGAAAGCCGGTCTGCCTGAAAATGGAAAAACAACCCTGTATGACGGTTTGGGTGGAGAAAAAATCTCAGACAATATCTGTGTAGGCTATGCTTATGTACTGAAACTTTCTCACCTTGTAGACGATAAGATACACGCGAGATCCACGGGTCCATATTCTCTTGTCACACAGCAGCCTTTAGGAGGCAAGGCTCAATTCGGGGGCCAGAGATTTGGAGAAATGGAAGTCTGGGCCCTGGAAGCTTATGGAGCGGCTTATCTGCTTCAGGAAATGCTTACCATAAAGTCTGATGATGTGGTTGGCAGGGTTAAGACTTATGAATCAATAGTCAAGGGTGAAAATATTGAAAAACCGGGAATCCCGGAATCATTTAAAGTTCTTGTAAAGGAAATGCAAAGTCTTGGACTTGATGTTGAGGTCCTTTCAGAAGAAGGCAAGGAAGTAAAAGTGGACGCTGAACAGGATGAACTCATGAAGACCGTTGAAGAGCTTGGCATTGACCTTATTGGGCATGAGGTGCTTGTTAATTTCGGCGATGAAGAACAAATTGAACCGGAAGAGGAAGAAGACTTCTTTGCAAATGAGCCAACCTTTGAAGATGAAATGGGCTTTATAGAAGTCAAGAAAGCCGGCAAAAAATCTGAAAAGGCAATTATACCTGACATGGATAAGGAGACTGCTCCTGCGGGAGGATTGGATTTACTGGAAGTCAGTAAAACTCGCAAAAAGCCCCAAAAGGCAGTTATTCCGGACACTGAAGAGGAGGCGGCACTTGC
>JBBSAP010000204.1:0-4559 GCA_038252165.1 Bacteroidales bacterium
CCCTTTTACCACAATAATTACATGTCATTCCGAGCGTTAGCGAGGAATCTCTATCTTATATTATTATTGATTCCCAATTCTCAAATTATAGTACGTTGCATGTAACCAGTAACCAGTAACCAGTAACAAACTAACAGTTAATCCCCGAAACTGGTTCCCATGTTCTTTGCCTTAATAACCATTGTGTTATCAGGGCTTACCAGATTCAGCCGGCCGGCAACATCTGCCAGAGGTACGGAAGTGATTTCATTATTCCTTAATGCAACCATTTTCCCGAAGTCGCGCTTTGCTATAAGATCGGCGGCAGCTGAACCGTAGCGTGTTGCCAGAACACGGTCCATGGGAGAGGGGGTTCCACCGCGCTGGATATAACCCAGGACTGTCTCCCTCGTTTCGATTCCGGTAAGTTCCGTAATTCTCCTGCTTAAATACCGGGCGGCTGATTCATCCTTTGAGGGAGTTTTTACCCCTTCAGCAACAACCATAATTGAATATGCTTTGTTTTCCCTGAACCGGTTTATGAGGTACTCGGCAATTTTCTTTTCATCATACTGTATCTCAGGTATTAAAATCACATCCCCACCACCAGCCACACCAGAGTACAAAGCTATCCATCCGGCATTATGCCCCATCAATTCGATTATCATGATCCTCTTGTGCGAATTGGCAGTTGAGTGAAGCCTGTCGATCGCCTCGGTGGCAATGTTGACTGCCGAGTCAAAACCAAATGAAAGATCAGTGCCCCAGACATCGTTATCAATTGTTTTTGGTATGCCGACAACATTCAGTCCTTCCTCTGCAAGAAGATGTGCAGTTTTTAAAGTCCCGTTTCCCCCTATGCATACAAGGCAATCGAGGTCCATCTGTTCATAGTGTTCTTTAATAAGTACAGGTTTCCTCATATCATTTTTCCCCTTGCCATCGCTTTTGAACGGTTTCTCCCTGGATGTTCCCAGTATTGTTCCTCCGAGGGTTAATATACCTGAAAGATCTGATTCAGTAAGCTCCCTGAATTCCTTGTTTATCAGGCCGGTAAAACCATCACTTATACCGATCACCTTCATTTCATATTTTACAATAGCTGTTTTTCCGACTCCACGGATTGCAGCATTAATTCCTGGACAATCCCCGCCGGCTGTCAGAATACCAATCTTCTGTCCGTTATGAATTTTACCCATTAAGAAATGGTTAAGAATACTAAGGACAAATTTAGTTTTTTTTGTCACACATAGGGCAGTGAGAGTGCATAGAGTGACACGGAGTCGTTAATGAATGAAAATATTGAAAGTATCCTTTGAAAAGTTTAACTTTATAAGATTGAGAATTCCTATAACTTAGTAATGCCTGAAGATAAATTCAAACAGATAGATATAAAACCTGTTCTTTGCGGGTATATCATGGAGGCTCAGCAGATGCTTGAACCGGGAGTGGCACCCGGCGAAAAGGTAATCCATGATGTGAGGGTGCTGATGAAGAAATCGAGGGCTTCGATAAAGCTTCTTAAGACTCAGACCGATGAGGGATCATTCAACAGAGAATATACTGCATTCCGTGAGGTGGGGAGAAGAATGTCGGCATGGCGAGAGAATTCAGTCCACCGCAAGCTGCTGAAGGATCTTGGAAAAAGATTTCCGGAAATATTCTCCCGTCTGAAGGATAACGAAAAGATCAACCTTCTTTCAGGCATTCAGCAGATCATGAATGAACCTACTCCGGAAATGAAGAAGGATTTGGAAGAAATTATCGGAATCCTGCATAAATCAGTATTCAGGATTAGGTTTCGGACCATGAACAACCTTGATCAGAAACTCTTAAGAGGAGAACTTGAGAAAACATTTGACAATGTTCTAACCTGCTTTTTAAAAGCCCGTAATTATTCTAAAAACATTAACCTGCACATGTTCAGAAAGAAAATCAAGGATTTTCTGTATCAATTGTATTTTTTCAGATCGCTGGATCCCAAGGCAATAAAAAGCCTTGAGAAAAGAATCGAAGCTTTAGGCCAGAACCTTGGTAAGTACAATGATTACGCGGTCCTGATAAAGTCACTCGGCTATAAATACCCATCAGAAGAAAACAGCAGTGCACTTGACGAACTGATCTTAATTGTAAAACGGGAGCAGGACAAATACCTTTCAAAAATATGGCCTTCCGCCTTCAGGATTTTCCGCCCGGGAAAGAAACTGGCAGATCTGCCCGGATTTAATGTTCCAATTACTAACCCGGCAGGTTAATCATAATCTCTGAAGACATATAATTTTGTATTTTTATAATATAGACCAATTCTAAATAAGCAATATTTATCAGATTGTTAATTTGTTAACAATCTTCGGAAATAAATATGGAAAGGCTTACATTCAAGTATCTAAATACATGAATTAAATAATTCCGAATTTTCATATTTTTACAATTCTTTTTACAGAAATGATGTATGACCAACAGGAGAGAATTTATCAGGATCTCGCTCTTTGGAGCCGGGGCACTTGCAGTTGGAGCTGGCGGATGCAAAATTTTCAATAGAGCCTCGCCTGCGGAATTAGCTGAAAAGCTGCCACTTGACCTCAGGCGTACTCCAACATACTGCGAGGTTTGTTTCTGGAAATGTGCAGGATGGGTTTACAAAACTCCGAGGGGAAAAATCTGGAAAATCATTGGTAATGATGAAGATCAGCACTGTAATGGGAGATTCTGTCCACGCGGCACGGGAGGGGTGGGGATGTATTATGACCAGGACCGTCTTAAAACACCCCTTATCAGGGTAGAGGAGCGCGGCAGGCAGGTGTTCAGGGAGGCAACATGGGATGAAGCACTGGGTCATATTGCCGGTAAGATGAAGGAGATCTCTTCAAAGCACGGACCTGAAAGCATGGCTCTGTTCACCCATGGTTCAGGAAGCATCTATTTCACAAATCTCTTTAATGCATTCGGCTCACCCAATACAGCAGAACCGTCATATGCACAGTGCCGTGGTCCTCGCGATGAAGCTTTCTTCGCAACCTTCGGAGAAGAGGTCTACTCCCCTGAAATTACTGATATAAGGGACACCAGATGCCTTGTTTTGATAGGCTCGCACATAGGCGAAAACATGCATAACGGACAGATACAGGAGATGTCCGATTCAATTGACAAAGGAGCCACAATCATCACTGTTGATCCCCGTTTTTCAACCGCTGCCGGAAAATCAAAATTCTGGCTGCCTATCAAGCCTTCGACCGACATGGCTCTGCTCCTTGCATGGATGCATGAGATTATATACAACGAGTACTACGATAAAAAATATGTTGAAAAGTATTGTTCCGGATTCGACAAGCTTAAGGTACATGTAAAGGATTTCACACCTGAATGGGCTTACGGCATCACCACCATCAAACCTGATCTTATCCGTAAAACTGCAAAGGAGATGTCTGATGCTTCTCCGGCTGTTATTGTTCATCCGGGCCGTCATGTTACATGGTATGGTGATGATACCCAGAGAATAAGAGCAATTGCTATTTTAAACGCTTTGCTGGGCTCGTGGGGGAGGAGAGGAGGATTTTACAGACCTGCAAGGTATGAACTTGCACAGGCCCCAATTCCGCCATTCAAAGAGCCGTCAAGAACATGGGCAGGCCTCTTCCCCGGAAAATATCCCGTTGCCAGCTCTGTACCCACCAATGCTCTGATCGATGCGTCGATACCTGAAAATAATCCTGGATATCCTGTTAAGGGATGGATTGTGAATGCAACTAATCTTTTATCGACAATCCCGGATATGGACAACACCTTAAAGGCCATACAGAATCTCGACCTTCTGGTGGCTGTCGACACTATGCCGATGGAGATCACAGGCTGGGCTGATGTTGTGCTGCCGGAATGCACCTATCTTGAGAGGTGGGATGCATTGAGAACAGCACCTCACCGGAAACCTGCAATTGCCTTGCGCATGCCTGCAGCAGAACCGCTCAATAATACAAAGCCAGGTTACTGGATTGCAAGGGAACTCTCTAAAAAACTTGGCCTTGAATCTTATTTCCCGTTCGAAAAACAGGAGGATCTTATAGACTGGCAGCTGAAGAAAATCGGCTCATCGCTCGATGAGCTTAAGACTATTGGAGTTAAGACATTTGATCGTGAGTTTGATGATCTCTATTTTGGAGAGGATGAGCAGGTTGAATTTCCGACTGATTCAGGTAAGATTGAACTCTATTCATCATATTTTGAACAATACGGTTTTGATCCGCTTCCCGGATACATGCCCCACGAAGAACCCGCTGAGGGCTTTTACCGGCTTATTTATGGCAGGGCACCGATGCATACTTTCGGACGGACATCCAATAATCCGAATCTTACCGATCTTATGAGCGAAAACAAAGTCTGGATAAATCCAAAGGTCGCAAAGGAATGGGGACTTAAGAATGATCAGGAGATATGGCTCAGGAACCAGGATGGCAGAGTAACAGATTTTCCGATAAAAGTTAGAATAACAGAACGTATCCGCTGGGATTCAGTTTACATTGTCCATGGATTTGGTCATACCCAGAAGCAGATGACCCGTTGTTTCGGGAAAGGTGCAAGCGATA
>JBBSAP010000205.1:0-4549 GCA_038252165.1 Bacteroidales bacterium
CCTTTTGCCGAGTAACCTCCTCCTTCGAACAAACCTGTCGTATTCTTGTATTTATCCTCGGCAGGAGTTGGCATGGGAGTCCCTTTCAGCACTATCTTTTTCCATTTTGAATCGAAATTTACCATGGTTGTTATATTCGGCTCCCAGGGTTCGACATTCAGGGGATAGAATTCATCATAGGCAACATCTGAGGAATAGTATTCATCGGCCAGGCCTGCAAATCCATGACCGAATTCATGAATGAAAACCTTTGTTGAAAGCGGGTGACCGGCTGTTGTTCCGCTGTAATAATTATACACTCCTCCTCCCCCGTATTTGTTGCTGTTAATGAGTACTATTATATTATCGTGGGGAGCAAGGGCGGCATAATCGTTTACTGATTTTATGTCCTGTGTGGTTAGATACCGGTCAGTGCCGAATGTGTAGAAGCTTGAATTCAGGGCCGTATTATTATAAATCCTGTCGCCAGGGATATCTGTCCCGGAATCAGATGAAACAGCTTCAACAGCCCAGATATTTATTTTGTCCCTGTAATCGCTGAAAGGGGCTTCTGAAAAAAGAACATCTGCCATCTTCTTAACATCATCTCTGAATTTGCCCATTTCATCAGCATTATAGCCTTCAGCCACAAATACAAGGTCGACGCATTTCTGAGGATCGCCCGGGCCATATATTTTTGTGATGGCAGCATTTACAGGCTTCTCTTTCCTTATGTAATAATCAGTGGGATCGATAAAAGTTTCGTAGAGTTTTGAAAAAATCCCGTTCCGTTCCCTCAGGCTCAGAACAAAACGGATTTTATTTTTCGGGAAGGGCATTGTGGCCACTTCATAAAAACTTCGTTCAATAGTTTTAGCTTCAGCAGTTGTTTGCCATTCCTGGAAAAGTGTGCAAAATCCGCGTGAATAGAGCAATCTGTTTTCAGCAGCATCAAAAACTTCATATTTAAAGTTGCCATAATCAAAGGGATCGATTAAATTCTCATGTGATCCACCATACAACTGTTCCTCTTTCATCCCCACCGGATAGACAAGCGTTTTCTGACTGTTTCCTGCAAGCATGAAATCGAACCGCAGTACTTTATCAGTGAAATACTTTTCAAAATTTGTCTGTCCTGCGGATGATAAGGTCCACAATGTCAATATAAAAGCTAAAATATTTCTCATGGCCGAACTGTTTTACTATTATGTTATAAAGCTAATAATATTCGTTACTGTGGTTAAAGAATTTGTATAATTTTGCATCGGACCAAATAAAATGACCGAAACAAATTTAAGCCTTAAGTGTTTAACAATAAATATTTATTATAATGGCTGACCTGAACACACGAATAAGCGATTTTCTCTGGGCAAATCTGAGCGAAAAACACTTTAACGGCATAAAGGATCCTTTCTGGCAATCGCTAAGGGATACCGGGACCGAGCTCTGGCTTGATACAGGAGATATTGAAGAAGCTGAAGCAATCTGGTCAGCTGAAATGAGCGCTCTGACAACTAATAATACGCTGCTCAACCGTGAGATACAAAAGGGGTTCTATGATATTTTTGTTACTGAAGCCAAGCATATTGTTCATGACCTCCCTCTCGAAACAAAAGTAAAGGAAATCGCCTTCATGCTTAATGCGAGGCATGGATTAAGGCTTGCATCAAAATTTGGCGGACTTGTCAGCGTGGAACTTCATACTGATATGGCCCATGATATAAAGGCTATCGAATATTATGGCAAGAGGTACCATGAAATCTGTCCCGACCAGTTTATTGTAAAAGTTCCCTATACTGCTGAGGGCCTTATTGGAGCAAGACGGTTAAGGGAGACAGGTGTAAGGGTAAACTTCACACTTGAATTCAGCGCCAGGCAGAATGTTATTGTAACCAGGGCAGCACAGCCGGACTATGTCAATGTATTTCTTGGAAGGATAGGCGCCTTTATGATGGACAACAAGCTTGGAGACGGATCGGGTGCCGGTGAAATGGCAGTTATCTCTTCCCAGAACTGGGTCACCGCTTTTTCTGCACAAAATGCATGGCCAACGAAATTAATTGCTGCCAGCCTGCGGCATTACAATCAGCTTGAACAGCTTGCAGGAACCGATGTGTTCACAATGCCTCCGAAAATAGCCGCTGCCGGACGGAAATCATTAACAGGCAAGTTTTCAAAAAGGATCCACGAGAATTATGACGTCAGTATTTTCCCTTCAGCAAAGGATGCAGGGATCGAAAAATTCTGGGAGGTTGATGACAAAGTTCTCAGCCTGGCACAGCGGCTTAATCAGCGGATGCCTGCAACTGGTCAGGAACTTGTACATATAGCACAGGAGGAAGGCTGTGAAGATATGTTCCCATCGCTTTCAAAAGAAGAAAAAGCGACAATATCCAGCGATGGGAAAATCCCGGTTTTATCGAAGTGGCAGAAGAAAATCAGTGACGGCAAAATAGCCCCGGATACTCTGCTGACACTTGCCGGACTGGCTTCATTCACGGCGGACCAGGCTATGCTGGATCAGAGAATACTGAATATTATCGGATGATCAAAGTTTTCGCTGCCTGGTAATTTCATACAAAAGAATACCGGAAGCAACAGATACATTCAGGGATCCTATTTCTCCCTTCATAGGGATCATGACCTGCTGATCGGATAAAGAGATTAATTCGCGGCTTATTCCTTTATCTTCCGAGCCCATTATCAGTACAACAGGACCTTTCAAATCGGCTTCAGAGATTTCTGAACCTGCTGTTTCGCCCGCGGTTATAACTTTAAGTCCTGATTCCCTGAGATACTCAATAGATCTTACAATGCTTCTTTCCCTGCAAACCGGAAATGAATGCAGAGCCCCTGCTGACGTTTTGATAGCATCAGCAGTGATCCTTGCCGAACCTTTTTCAGGGATAATAACAGCGTGCGCCCCAAGACATTCAGCACTTCTTACTATTGCCCCGAAATTCCTGACATCCGAAACCCCGTCGAGGGCAATTATCAAAGGATCTTCTCCCTTCTCGAATATCATCGGCAGAAGATTTGTAATCGACTGAAATTCAATTAGAGAAAGCCAGGCTAAAACACCCTGGTGATTTTTCCGGGTAACAAGTTCAATCCTTTCCAGTGGCACTATCTGGTAGGCAATATTATGATTTCGCACTTCAATCATTAATTCATGATACAAAGCACCCTGCAAGCCCTGTTTTATAAGCAGACGGTCGATTTCCTTTCCTGCCCTGATGGCTTCGATTACTGCCCTGAGGCCATAAATACAATCTGATTCTTTCACTATAGTAACTCTATAAATCTTCTGGATTATCAAGACGGAACACAAGACCTTTTCTCCAGCTGGCTATTGCTTTATCCCAGTATGTAACAAGAGTTTCACTCCTGCTCAGGTAGAAATCATTATCAGAGAATTTATTTTGCCTGGTTCTGAAATTGAAGTAAAGGTAATTCTCCTTAAGATGGTATCTTCCTCCCCATGAAGATTTTAATATCGGCCTCCGGTATCCCCATTTTTCCTCCTCTGAATTCTTATACACTTTATCAGGTGGACCATAAATAGTATAAATCATTCCTCTCTCGGTTCTCCAGCCCTCCTTGAACGATGTGAAATAATAGTTTGAATAAAGGATCCTTGTATAATAAATACGAATAAGCTCTCTTGATTTATCGATATTTCCACCGCACTTTATCCAGAATTCGTCAAGTGCAACTTTGGGCCGTGCTGAGGAAATCATTTCGTTCATTTCATCCTCGGAGGCCAGATATGCAAGAGGCATAATCATTGTTAAAGGGTCAGTCATAGAGGGGAATGTCTCTCCGAGGTTAAAAAAAGTATATCCTTCTCCGGAGTCTCTTTCTGTCATGCATAAATAAACACCGTCTGCTGGAAACGTAAGGGGCAGTGTATCGGAATAGGGGACTGCAATAACTGTATCAGGTTCATAATCAATTATATTTTCAGGAAGGAGTATCGAAGGCGGATAATGCACTTCGGCCAGAGGCTGATAGTATGAGATATACAAACTGTCTATCGGCCTTAAAGGATAAAGCAGGTTAACGAATTCACCGGGTTTAACAACCGGATTAAACAGCTCATTCTTAAAGATGTGTCCGCGGGCTTTAAAATTATATCTGTTGTCATAAGACAGGGTATTGAAGGTTACGAATGACTGTATAACCTCAGCCCGTAACTTGTCGAGCAGCTTAACTTCAGCAATATAATTTGCACCGTGTCCGACTTTAAGAGGCAGTTTAAATACATATTCCTGCCGCGAAGGCTCCTTTATAATATTGGCATCCATGAAAGCAGTGTCGGCCAGAATTCTTCCATTAGTGGTATTAAATAATTTTACTGTTATCATGATCTGCGCCATGGGAATTCCCTGGGGGTTTGCCTCTGAAAAGAACAGGTCAGTCGAAAAAAACTTGACCGACAGAACTGACAATGCATCTGTTTCATTAAAAACACTGAAACGAGGTTTTATTGAGCTTTTTGTCGGATTGTACAAATAGGAAAGATCCTTTAAGTCGACGGTGGCTTTTTTTGTAGTGGTGCATGATATTA
>JBBSAP010000206.1:0-4535 GCA_038252165.1 Bacteroidales bacterium
GAAGTCCGGGAAACAGTAAACTGTCACCGGACTTCTTTAATTTGAAGATGGTCATAAAAAATAATAAGGGTATAAATTATGATATTAGAAAAAGTCGAGTTATTTTTGGGCACTTTTTCGGGGTGTAGCGCAGCCCGGTTAGCGCATCTGGTTTGGGACCAGAGGGTCGCAGGTTCGAATCCTGCCACCCCGACAAAAGAAAAAGCCCTGTCGCAAAAGCGACAGGGCTTTGTTTTTCATGAGCGTTGAAAGCACGCTTTCATAAGTGAAATGAAAACAAAGCCCTAAGTCAGCCGCCCCTGCGGCTGACAGGGCTTTTTCTTTTGAATCACCCCCACCCCAGGATCATAATCGAACGAAGTGAGCGAATAATCCTGCCACCCCGACAATTGAAGATCAAGGAGTTAGAGTAATTTAACTCCTTCTTTTTTTAGTCTATTTTCATACGATTTGCATACAGGTTTATTCTATACAATACTCTGGCGCAATATTGTTGATAATTAAAAAGATTATGTAAATTAAGAGCTGAAAAAATATCTGCTACTTATGAAACTCCCTAATTCAAAAATCTCAATTACCTTATTAGCGCTCATTATCATTTCCTGCTTTACAGAGTGCAAAAAAGAGAACAATACAACAACTTTGACAGTGTCTGTAAAGTGCGAAAATAAGCATTTGTATACTTTTCAACCTCTAATTTCAGGTGCAGATGTATATCTTTTTAAAGACATAAATTTCGCAATAGATTATGTAAATGGAATTCATTATGATTATTTGGGGAATGGAAAATTAAAAAATAAGACAACCGGAGCAGAAATATCGTATTATAAAAAAAGTACATCTAATTCAATTGGAGAGGCTTCGTTTGAGGCACTTCAAAATGGTATTTATGGTGTGGTTGCAGACATAACGAAGTTTGTTAAGGGTACAAGCCTCGAATCTTGGAATGGTGTATCTATAAATTTACCTGCACCCTTATCAAATAATACTGTTGAATTCGTTTTTGATATATGGCCATACTCTGTTACCGATTTAGGAATATAAAAAACGGCTACCTGTTGGTAAAGACCGCTTTTATCCGTATCAAAGTGGAACAATTAAGAAATTTTTTTTAACAAACTTTGTTCCTGTGGGGCTAAAACAGTAACCCCCAGCGTGATTAAAATCGGAGTTTCGCTGTGTGGCATATAATTGGAATCAATATTTGAATTAATGTCAAGTTCGTAAATCAAGGTACGTTTTAATCTTTAGTATAAACTCTTTTACCTCCGGCGATAGTTCCCATACTTGTATTTAATACGCTACCTGAAGCTTTTGCAAGTATTTTAAGTTTTCCGACAACCCATGTCACAGAATCCCCATTTGCTGTATATGCACCCTGACTTGTAAATGTACCAGAGCCAAAAGACATTCCTCTGCGAATATCTATTTGCTGACAATTTGTTTCAGTCAAAAATTCTATAGATGTCGTACAGGTCCTACCGTAGATAACTTCAGCAATATCATCGGTGGCAGTCCACTTTGTTCCGAGGAATTTATTTTGTGCTATTTCGTCTTTTTTGCATCCACATAAACAAGCTAAAAGGAAAAAAATATAAAGTAGGAGTTTTGAGGTCATTGTTTTCATGGTTATTAGATTTAGTTTCTGCATTAAATTTACTTAACCTGATTAATTCCTAAGTATTGCGTATTCTTGCGATTCCGGACACTCAGTCCTGTTTTAACCGGACAGTTAGTCCTGCTTTAACCGGACACCGTGTCCTGCTCAAAGCGGACACCGTGTCTTGAGTAAACCGGACATTTTTTTCATCTCTTTTTTTCGCATAAATATCTCCTCTAAATTAATCATTTTTATATGTCTTTCTCATTGATACTTCTGCATTAAATTCTATTCGATAGGAACTATGGACCAGCCTGTCGAGCAGGGCATCAGCGATTGTAGGGTCATTTATGGCATCATGCCATTGTTTTACAGGCAATTGCGATGTTATTATGGTCGATTTTCTCCCATGCCTGTCTTCAATTATCTCCAGGAGCATCAATCGTTGATTACCGTCCAGGGGTTTTAACCCAAAATCATCCAAAATCAACAGATCCATTTTTTCGATCTTGCTAATCTCTTTGATATAGCTTCCATCAGCCTTGGCTATCTTTAATTCATCAAACAGCTTGAGGCAGTTTCGATACAGTACTTTGTATCCATGCTGGCACCCGAGATGACCCAGAGCCGAGGCTATCCAACTTTTTCCGGAACCCGTGGAGCCGGTGATGATAATATTCTTTTTTTTTGTAATCCAGTCACATGAAGACAGACTTAATAATTGGTTTTTATCGAGATTTCTTTTGGCAGAAAAATCGATTTCCTCAAAGCTTGCCCGGTACCGGAACCGGGCATTTGTTAAAAGCCTTTGCAGTTTTCGGTTATACCTGTCATCCCATTCGGCCTGTACCAGGTGAGCGATGACTTCATCGGTGGTATATTTTCTGGCCACCCCTGTTTCTGTCATTTCACGATAGGCCCTGACAAAACCGGTAAAACGCATTTCTTCGAGTTTTTGCATGGTCGCTGTTTGATTCATAATGTGTAATTTTTCAGAGTTAATTAATATTGGATTATTTGTAGTTGTCTTTGCCCCTTATATTCTCATGAAAGGGTAGCTTTATATCCCCGGGGTCCTGCTCTTCTATTTTATAGGTTTTGTTCTTGAGTGAGTTAGCTATGAACCGCTGGGATATGCAATTGATTTCGATAGCTTTTTTGCATACAAGCTGCATGGCTTTGATATCGTATTTCTTCCCAAGTTTAAGCACCCCCATACAGGCTTTGAAGGCCTGCTGCGGATGCTCTTTCTGATCAAGCATCAACTTAATAAATTCTTTCACTGAGCCTCCCATTTTCTCAGCCCATTGGATAAACCTGTCCGGACTCCACCCATTGACATACTGATGATCCGGGGGCATGTGCTGTTTTATCGTTGTGTAGCCATAGGCTTTACGATCTCTTTGATGGATGGTAATACGAACATTGTCTTTGTAAATTTCCACTACTCTGCCAGTATAAATGGTTTTTGCCGTTTTGCCGGCATAAGTGTATGGGACACTATAATAATGTTTATCTTCTTTCAGATAAACATGATAAGTGAATTCGACCCTGGATATCTGGAACCGTTTTATTTCATATCTCTCAACGGGTAATGGTCGCAACTCACTCCTTTCAATCTCCTCAAATAATTGCCTGCGGGTTGTATCCCTTTTCTGGAAAGGAGTGTTGTT
This sequence comes from Bacteroidales bacterium, assembly GCA_038252165.1. Lineage (GTDB taxonomy): Bacteria > Bacteroidota > Bacteroidia > Bacteroidales > VadinHA17 > LD21. Next base: position 3,274 of record JBBSAP010000206.1, read on the forward strand.
GTGCTTTTCCAATAGTTCCCATGCGGCCTCGTTCAACTCACTTATTGAATTGAAGATCATATCTCTTAGCGGGGCAAATATTCTTTGATACATCAGGGTTACAGCATTCTCAGCCAGCGATTTATCTTTCGGTTTACCCGGGCGTGTGGGAAGTACTACCGTGCCGTAATGTCGTGCAAAGTCATTGTAAGTCTCATTTATCAGAGGTTCGTAATTGCAAGCTTTTGTGACAGCAGATTTTAGATTATCGGGAGTTATTCCCCTGGTGACACCACCATAATATATAAATGCATTCTCATTGACCCATATCCAGTCCTCGAGTCTCTGACTTTCAGTAAACTCTAAATACGTTAACTGACTTGCACCCAGGATGGATACAAAACTCTCTGCTTCCTGGATCTCTCCGGTATCCGGATCCACTATATGCATCTTTTTGCCTGTAAAATCCATATACGTGATGTCGCCAGCCTTATGCTCCATATGCATGTCAGGGTCCTGCCTGCGCTCCCACATCCTGTAATGATGACAGAATCTGGAATAGCTAAACCCATCTTCCTGCTTTTGATGGTATTCCTCCCATAACAGGTACAAAGTCACTCCGGTACGCTTCAACTGCTTTGAGATATTTTCAAAATCCTTTGAGAGCGCTTCATACAAGGGGTTAGATGATTTGTTGCTTTTATCAAATAGTTCAATTACCTCCGTATCACTCATTCCGATAATTTCTTGGTAAGACAAACCACTACGCTTAAATTCTGCTATGTATTCACCTACAGTCGTTTTGCTTACCCCTAAGGCTATGGCTGCATCTCTGAGGCTGTAATTGAGCTCCAGGCAAAGGCGAAGTATTTCTCTTATTTTTTCCACGTCTGTTTTGTTTTTTGGCATTTTGATTTCCTCCTGTTGATTTATTGATTAATGTTTTTAAAACCAACAGAAGTACAAAATATTCAGCGGGAAAAAGGGATGAAAATCGATCCACTCCTGCTTCCAGGAAAGGTGTCCGGGATAAGCAAGAATCGCTGTCCGATTTACGCAGGAATCGCTGTCCGGAATTAACAGAAATCAGTGTCCGGAATCAGCAGGAATCAGTGTCCGATTTACGCAGGAATCACTGTCCGGATTGGCCAGGAATCACTGTCCGGATTGGGCAAGAATATGCAGGTACGGCACAACGCCACCAAGTTTGGTGTCAACCCTGTTAAATCTGCGTTGCAGAATAGATTATTTAACAGGGTCAACCAGATATTGATGGCAATTGC
>JBBSAP010000207.1:0-4534 GCA_038252165.1 Bacteroidales bacterium
ATTTCAATAATCACTTTCCTTTCAACTCGTATATCAATCCGATAACCGCAATCCATTTTAATATTTTTATAAATTAAGGGCATTGGTATCTGCTGTTCAACAAATAACCCTGCTTCCCTTAATTCATAAGCGAAAGGATTTTCATAAGCAGATTCCAGCAGCCCGGGACCAAGATGTTTATGTAACTCAATAGCCACACCGATTATTTTATGAGATATTTCATTTTCGGTCATTTCACTTTGCATTTCCTCGTTTTTTCTTTGCGCTCTTTGCGTATTTCTCCTTTGCGTTCTCTGCGAGAAATTTTCCTTTGTGTAAAATTCTCCTGTCATTTTTTATCTTATAATAATCTTATTGTAAAGATAAAAGTAAAATCCAACCTGTAATCCGGCATCTGGGGAATTTGGATCTTTTGGTTTTGCATTTGTGTTGGAATTTCTTTCCATGAGAGAAAGACTTTTTGATGATATCCATATTAATACAAAAACCCAAAGAGCCATAACGGGATCATGTTTTGATGGGCGTATTCAACATTATCTGCGGCAACAAATGAATTTTCAATTCCTGAAATCTGTTTCAGATTTTTGTTTTTGCCGCCAATTTCAAAAGTATATTTGCCGTCAACCAGAAAATCGCTCTTATCCGACCAGTTTACTGAGTGAAGCACCTGAAGCTGATTCAGGAAAAATATTTCCATTAACGTTCCCTGATTCGATTGATTTTCAAATGGATCTTACAATTAATGTAAAAATTGATTTAACAGTTTCCACAGTTATTTCATTGAAGAACCTAACTTTTATTTTTCATTAACTTTGAGAATCCTTTGTGAAGTACTTTGAGTTCCTTTGTGGTTAAGAATTTTTTAACACAAAGTATCCCATAGCAACTCTAAGTAACACAAAGAAAAACAATGAATTAAGAATATTCATGAATATGACAGGCTAAAATATTCTTTTTATATCCGCCTTTTTTTTATACTTTGTATTTTCTTTTTAATATAAAAGGGCTATGAAAAAACTATTTTCTTCGATTCTGATTTTGATTCTGTTTGTCAGTAATTTAATTTTGACAGCCCAGCAGACTGTTTATTCATTTCCATTTCAGAATCCTGGTCTGGGTGAGGAACAGAGAGTCAACGATCTTATATCGAGGATGACGCTTAAAGAAAAAGCTGATCAGCTTCTATATACTGCACCTGCAATCCCACGACTTGGAATACCTTCATATAACTGGTGGAACGAAGCATTGCACGGAGTTGCCAGGGCAGGCTATGCAACAGTTTTCCCGCAGTCGATAACTATTGCAAATTCATGGGACGAGGGGCTTATGTATAATGTGGCAAATGCTATTTCAGATGAAGCCAGGGCTAAATATCATGAATTCCAGAGGAGGGGCCAGACAGGTATTTACCAGGGTCTGACTTTCTGGTCGCCAAACATAAATATTTTCCGTGATCCCAGATGGGGACGAGGACATGAGACTTACGGCGAGGACCCTTATCTTACAGGAAGAATGGGTTACCAGTTTGTAAGAGGCATGCAGGGGGATGATCCGAAATATCTGAAAACAGTTGCTACTGCAAAACACTATGCTGTTCATTCCGGTCCTGAGTCATTAAGACATGAATTCAATGCTAAAGTCAGTGAGGTTGACCTCAGGGAGACTTATCTTCCGGCTTTCAGGACTCTTGTTATGGATGCCGGAGTATATTCAGTTATGGGGGCTTACAATATGTTCAGGGATTATCCATGCTGTGCAAATCCGATACTGTTCGGAATCCTACGGAATGAATGGGGATTTAAGGGATACATAGTTTCCGATTGCTGGGCAATATCTGATTTCTACCGGTATACAAAATTTGCCAAAGATCCTGCAGAGGCTGCAGCACAGGCCGTTAAGGCCGGAACTGACCTGGAATGCGGTTCAGACTATAAGAATCTTTTAACTGCAGTTGAAAGAGGGATCCTTAGCGAAGAAGATATTAATGTCGCTGCAAAAAGGATATTTACTGCACGATTCAGGCTTGGGATGTTCGACCCCGACGAAATGGTTGCTTATGCCAGGATACCCTTCTTTGTAAACTGCTCCGACTATAACAACTCCCTTGCACGTAAGGCTGCAAGAGAATCAATAGTGTTGCTTAAAAATGAGGCGAATGCCCTGCCTCTGGCAAAATCCGTTAAAACAATTGCTGTGATCGGACCCAATGCCGACAATTTTGAGTCGCTCATAGGTAATTACAATGGAATACCCCGCGACCCGGTAACGATACTCAGAGGCATTACAAGCAAAGTGACCCCCGAAACAAAAGTTATTTATGCTGAAGGGAGTGACCTTGCCGATGGGATTCACAATCTTACTGTCATACCTTCAAGATATCTTCAGACCCCTGAAGGAAAACAGGGAGCCTTCGGAGAGTATTTCAACAACAGGGATATGAAGGGTGAGCCTGCTTTCTCGAGAACAGACGATAATATTGATTTTTACTGGGAACACCTGTCTCCAAGGGCTGATCTTCCGGAAGATGATTTTGGGGTGAAATGGACCACATACCTGGTCCCTCCTGAAACCGGGACTTATTATCTCGGCTCATGGGGCTCTTCGGGATATAATATTATTGTGGATGATAAAGAATTCATTACATACCGTGGAGAACATCATGCTTTTCATATCGAAAAGGCAATTGATCTGAAAGCCGGACAAAAACTCAAAATAGAAGTATTGTATAGGAACTATGCAGGCGATGCTGATATGAAGCTTTTGTGGAGCATGCCTCGTACAGGACTTACTGAAAAAGCTGTTGCTGCTGCTAAAGAAGCCGACGTTGTGGTTCTTGTTCTTGGTCTTTCCCAGCGGCTGGAAGGGGAGGAGATGCCAATAAAAATTGAAGGGTTCAACGGAGGGGACCGCACAAATCTTAATCTTCCTGCTGTACAGGAAAAACTTCTTGATGCGGTTGTCTCAGCAGGAAAACCAGTGATCGTGGTTCTTACAAGCGGCGGAGCCCTTTCGGTTATTAAGGCTCAGGAAAAAGCTTCAGCTGTGCTGTTAGCAGGTTATGGAGGCCAGCAGGGAGGGAACGCTGTTGCCGATGTTATTTTTGGGGATTATAATCCGGCCGGAAGAGTGCCTGTGACATATTACAAATCAATTGACCAGATCCCTGCATTTGAAAATTATGATATGGCTGGAAAAACCTACAGGTTCTTCAGGCAGGAACCATTGTATCCTTTCGGTTATGGATTAAGCTATACCACTTTCAGTTACAGTAATCTGTTTATTCCTGAAAAAGCGACTGCGGGTGATAAAATAACTGTCAAAGTCACTGTCACTAATACTGGTAAGGTTGAGGGCGATGAAGTAGTTCAGCTCTACCTGACAGATGAAAAAGCTTCTACCACAAGACCAATCCGCCAGCTTGAGGGATTTTCGAGAATAAATCTGAAGCCTGGTGAAAGCAAAGTGGTTGAATTCCATCTCGAACCAAGGCAGTTTTCAATTATTAACAACAAAAGCAAGCGGATTATAGAACCGGGATACTTTACAGTTAGTGTTGGAGGAAAACAACCCGGATTCAAGGGATATCTCGATCCGCAATTCACACAGGTGCTTACCGGAAGGATAAGACTGACGGGTAAAGAGGTCCCTTTTGCAAACTAAAAGATGTAATTACATTGTAATTACATCTTTATTTCTCTGTACAACTCTGTTACTTCTATGTGTAATCCGGAGTAACTCTGTAGTTTACCCCCAACCCCCTAAAGGGGGCTAAAAAAAATGTTCTAAAAGGGAAATTGTGCAAGTAAGTCTTCATAATTTCCTTTTTTGTTCCAAAATTAATCAGTAGTATTTCATCAGCCGACAGTTGAGTTAATAGACGAAAGTATCTTAATCCCCTTTAGGGGTTAGGGGTAATCAATGACAATCATCTTCTCACCATCCACATCTCCATCGTTCAATCTGGCAGCCGAGGACTATCTTTTTGCAGAGCGCCAGGACGATTTGTTGTTTTTGTATATGAACGAGCCTTCTGTAATTATTGGTTGCAACCAGGCCATCCAAAACGAAGTAAATTTAGATTATTGCACAGAAAACAATATTCAGGTTGTCCGGCGTCTGTCGGGTGGTGGAGCAGTTTATCACGATTCGGGAAATTTGAACTATTGCTTTATTTCCAATAAAATTGTCGGGAAATCAACCCTTAATACAGACTTTCTTTTGCCTATAGTAGCAGTGCTGAAAGAAATGAAAATTCCTGTTGAAATCGGAAAACGAAAAGACTTGTGGTTGCCCGGTGGGTTTAAGATCTCAGGAACGGCATCATATATTGGGAAAAAGCGGGAACTTCATCATGGAACTATTTTATACAATACGGATCTGTATAAATTAAAACAGGCACTTTCAAGCAAACAACCAAACACTCAGGTTAAAGCAATTCCTTCTGTGCCCAGTCCTGTAAAGAACATATATGATTATCTTACAGAGCAGTTCCTGCCGCACATGCAAGCTGATCTTTTTTTCAAAAGTTTTACAG
>JBBSAP010000208.1:0-4528 GCA_038252165.1 Bacteroidales bacterium
CCTGCGGGTACAAGTACCGTTCCGTTAATCCATAAGCTATTAGCTGAATAGGCTTCTTCATCCTCAATAAGTATCTTTTTGAATCTGTCAAAAGTCTTATCATCAATAAACTGGTTTGAAATCAGCAGATTGTTGTTTTCCAGGTACGAAACACCTGTTTTCAGATGGAGCATTTTGTCCATCTTTACTGTGATACCGTCCAGATTGTATTTCCTTAATATACGGATCAACTGGCTTGCACCTTCTTCGTTGGTACGATCCGAAAGACCAATGTAATAAACTGAATCCACCATCATTACATCGCCTGCATCGAGTGTGCCGGGTAATGCGATTTCGTGAACATTACGGTAAAAGCCTGCCAGCACATTGATCATGGCATCGCGTTCGCCGCGGCGTGACAGAGCTCCGGGATTGGTTACAATACCGCAATGTGGTGTGCAAACAGCTACGTCTTCGATAAAAGTAGAATCGGGAAACCTTCCGTCTGCATCAAGTATATGAACCCTGAGGCCACAGGTTTGCAACGCTTCGATATATAATTTGTGTTGTTCCTTTGCTTTTTCAAAATCTGGTTTGCCAAGGGTGGCAGTGGTAATTCCATTCACCATTTCGGCACAGGGACGGCGGACTATTGCGTTTGTAAACATATTATCTGATTTTAATTGCCTGTTAATTCAAGGTTATAGGTATATTTCATTTTTCTGATAAAATCAGATTTGACATAGGGTGGTTGGTAAAGACGAATGTAGTTCATCGTGCAGGCATAAAAACAGATTCGAGCAGTGATTTGTTTTTCAGTGTACGTCAATTAGTCTAATCCATAAGCTAATCTTCTGCCAAGTTTTCCTACCTGGTTCATAAAGCCATGCTTTCCAAATCCAGATGTAAACTTTCCAAACTTCCTGTAAAGGAGATTAAATATAAAATACGGTGCTAAGAGTTTCTTGTTTACCGGCCTCCGTTTAATGATATTTTTCATAGAATAAAAATCATCATACATTTTTAAATATCCATGTTTTAGCTCAGAAACAGTCATTCCGGATGGCTGAAAAATAACATTTGATGTATTGCAATTACTTAAATCATAATCAATAATCCGGTTTTCGTCTGCAAGCCTTTTATAAAGTTTAGTGCCGGGGTAAGGAGTCAGGATATGGCTGGTCATTGTTTCAATCTTATTCCGGATCAGCCATTCAAGGGTGTTATCAAATGATTCAACAGTATCGTGATCGAATCCGAAAACCAGGCTTGCATTGACCATAATATTATTTTCGTGAAGAATCTTAACCAGGTGTTCATAATCATGTACCTTATTCTGGCCTTTGTTTACACTCTTTATTGAATCCTTGTTTATTGATTCAAACCCGATGAACAGGCTCTTGCATCCTGATTCTGCCATTTTAGTAATCAGATCCGGATGATGAACTATATTGGTTGAAACAGCTCCATGCCAGATAATATTTAATGGGGTGATAGCTGCTATAAAGTCTTCTGTCCACTTTAGGTTACCAATCAGGTTATCATCAATAAACATAATCTGCCTGGTGTTAAGGCTTCTGATTTCGGCTAAAACATTCTCAATTGGCCTGTTCCGGTAAGTATTATCAACATAATCGCAGCTATTGTAACAAAACTCACATTTGAACGGACATCCCCTGCTTGTAACTATAATATTGTGATACAGATAATCCTTTTTGGAAATGAAACTCCAGTTGGGAACAGGTACTTTACTTAAATCGGTAGATGCGGCGTTGTAATAGGTTCTCTGAAGGTTATGGTTCAGAAGATCATTGATTATATCAGGCCATACTTCTTCTGCCTCACCTATACAAACTGAATCACAGTGATCAAGCATCATTTCAGGATTTGCACTGGCATGTATCCCTCCAAAAATTACTTTTATTCCCTGCATCCTGAATTTCGCTGCGATTTCAAACGCCCTGTACGTGGTGTCGACATTTACGGTTATTCCGACTAAGTCAGGAAAGTCGGAGTAATTAATCTGTCTCAGGTTTTCATCTTCAATACAGGCTATGTGAGGCGCTGGTGTGAGTGTTGCCAACATAACCAGTGATAACGACGGCGACATTCTTCTTTTAAACTCTGAGTCCATCGGCCTTAAACTCATTTTCGGTGAAATCAGCTTAATTCTCAGTTTTCCAGGTTCCATTCGTTTGTTTATTATTCAGTTTTATAAGTTCTGCCGCTGCCATGTTTAAAAAATTGCCGGTTGTGATTAATATCCTATGAGGATATTGGAATTTAATATGGAGGTCGAAACATCTAATGTCCTTCAATGCACTTTATGAAATTTAGCCATAGCTTTCATTTTTCTGATTATATCTTTCTGAAAGTAAATTAACCATAAGACAATAATTATCAGAAGTGAATAAAACTGAAATTTAGTTCTCCATCCATCTTCATTGGCATCTAAAACATCTGAGTTGTTCAGTTCAGTCGCTCTTCCCCATGCTATAAAAGCATCTGCCATCGGCAGCCTGCCAAACAAATATTTTTTTTGTTCCCCAGATGTATTTCCAAATCCAAATGCGTTTATAGTTTTATACTGTTTTTCAGCCAGGTTCTCACACTTAAACATTGAGAATGTACCAATCATTAAGATAGTCCCGGTAAAACCAACACCAAAAATAACAGGACCGGAATCGACATCTCCAAAACCATTCTGTCCCTTTGGATATTCACGTACAGAGGGAAGACCAAATGTGGTTGAAACGAAATTCGTATTGAAAAGTCTGAATTGTTCGAATGCAAAATCAGGATTAATTTCAGCCAGCATCCGAAGAATTAAACTCATGGAACACCCTCTTGCACCTTGAATTGATATTCCGGTTTTTGAATCGACTTTGTGAGGGATCATATGTGTCACAGGGTCAAGTCTGCTCTTTACAATCTTAATCCAATTGTTAATTTCGGATTCGTATCTTGGTTTAAAAATCTTATCATAATTGTTCAGAGATGCCATAGCTACAAACATATCAGCAGGCCAGCTATTCCCGGAATATGATTGCAAATAAGGATTCCCGGATTCTTTTAATATGTTTGTTAAGTTGGTACATTGCACTTCAAAATCATTAACATAAGATTCAGAATCATTGAATGTCGTGTCGACACTTAAAATTTTAGACAGGAGATAATTTTTCCAACCAAAATAATAAATTCCATTTACCGGTTTCATGTTGCTGTCAAAAGTCCCTTTTGCTTTGTATGAGTTTATCTCATTATAGGTATACAATGATTCCTTGATTGCTTTTTCTTTAATATCAATATTTTGAGGATCAGAAAGAGCAAGTTCACACCAGGAAAGTCCATAAAGTGCATTTATAAAAACATATCCTTCCGGAAATACTTGTTGCATACGCTCTGCCAGATTTTTCCTTTTTAGCTCTGACTCTAAAAAATTCAATTGATGAATTATATCCTCTTTCTTTTTTGAATAAGAATAGTTCTCAGAATATAGCTTGAAATTGATTCTCAGAATAAGGATTGAAATAATCGAAATTATTACTAAAAAGATATATCTCATGGTTTAATAAAACAAGCAATATTGATTGCAGGTGAAAAAAACGTGAATTGATCCTCCGATCCAGGGTTTTGCTGCAAAGTTAAAGATAGTACTATAACTTAAATTACGGGTTTGATGTACATTGCAAGCGTAACAAACATAACGGCCCAAGGTATTTATTATAGTTCATGCAATATTAAATCGAGCGTCATATTTATGTTCCTGATGTACGCTTTAATTGAAGTTTGTTTTGAAAAAAACAAGTCTCCGGTCCAGTATGAAAATGCAACTATTTTAAATGTGCCGGGCGGGTTTTTATATTCTCTTGTTATAAGCTCATAAAAGTCTGTAATTTCAATTTCAAGTAACACTTTATTTACTTTATTTGATTCCAGGTTAAGGGCCTTTAATTCTCTTAATTTTGAATTATATTCATCAATATGTTTGGCTTTAATGCTTAACCCAAACAATAAAGTCCCTTTACGTAACAGGGAATTTCCATAATTTATAATTTCATTTATTTTATCCTTCATCTTCCGGTTTTTAATGAAAATTATTGATTTTATTTTTATTGCTTCCTGTAACTAATAAATAGCCACCAACGTAAGGAGAATCCGTCCCCATTATTACCTTTCTTCCATAATACCAAGTTTTATATTAAGACCGAGATGTGCCGAAAATAAATCGGATTTTGTATTAAGATCAGTTGCATAGGACAAACCTATCAAAGGGTAAACCCGGTTATTTGCAAAAAATGTTTGGGTATATCCAATGCCAACTGCAGGTAATAATTCAAAGCCGCTACTATCTAATTTGGCACCGTTTGTTAATACAATGACAGATCCCTGTATTGAAAACGGAAAATCACTTTCGGCAAAAAAAGGCTGCGCTAATATCAGATTTAATCCAATAAGATGCTTATCATTCACAAATCCATACGTTAATCCATATCCGAATTTAGCTTGTTTAGGGTTGTATCCCCAATTCGGACATCGCAATACTGTA
>JBBSAP010000209.1:0-4517 GCA_038252165.1 Bacteroidales bacterium
AACTACATTTATCCGTTTGTGGCCTTGTTTGCTATACCGATGGCAGGCATCGGAGCCTTTTTAGCGCTAAACTTATCGTTAAACGATTTAACCTTGTTCGCTCAACTCGGCTTGATTATGCTTATGGGGCTGGTAACAAAAAATGCCATCCTTATTGTGGATTTTACCAATCAGTTGAAAGCACAGGGCAAGCACTACAAAGAGGCCCTGATTATTGCCGGCAAGGAACGCATGCGACCCATATTGATGACAACCCTGGCTATGGCAATCGGAATGTTGCCTATTGCATTGGCCAAAGGCACCGCCAGCGAATGGAAAAACGGGCTGGCCTGGGTAATTATCGGCGGATTACTGTCATCTATGATTTTGTCGGTCTATTTAGTCCCGATGGTATACTATGTTGTGGATAGAATTAAGGAGAAGTACGGTAAAAAAGCAAAAACCAATTCAATTTAAAAACTAAATCTTAAGAAAATGGAAACTAAAATTGAAAAACCTGAAGGAAGACTTGGTATCCTTACACCTGGTCTCGGTGCTGTTACTACAACCTTTATAGCAGGAGTTATTGCAGCACGAAAAGGAATTGCTTTACCCATAGGGTCATACACCCAAATGGGTAGTATACGTCTTGGGAAACGAACCGAGGACAGGAATCCTAAAATAAAGGAGTTTGTCCCCCTGGCGGAACTCGATGAAATTGTGTTTGGAGGCTGGGATATATTTGAAGATAATGTCTTCGATGCAGCTATGAATGCGGGTGTGCTCGACAAACAACTTCTCAATGAATTGAAACCTGAATTATCAGCCATCCTACCGATGAAAGCTGTTTTTGACAAAAAATATATTCACAATATTGAGGGTGTAAATGTTAAAAAAGCAGCTAATAAAATGGATCTTGCCCTGGAACTCATCAAAGACATAGAAGATTTTAAACAAAAAAATGATTGTTCCAGACTGGTCATGGTATGGTGTGCCTCTACAGAAGCTTACCATGAGGCTGGTGAGGTACATCAGAGCCTTTCGGCTTTTGAAAAAGGACTTCTGGAAGATAACCCGGCTATTGCCCCCAGTATGATATATGCCTATGCCGCCCTCAGATCGGGAGTGCCTTATGCAAATGGTGCACCTAACCTTTCGTGCGATTTCCCTGCTATGGTGGAACTGGCTAACAAAATGCATGTACCAATTGGCGGAAAAGATTTTAAGACCGGCCAAACCCTTATGAAAACCATTGTTGCTCCCGGTCTGAAAGCCAGGAATCTGGGTGTCGAAGGCTGGTTTTCGACTAATATTCTGGGAAACCGCGACGGTGAAGTACTTGATGATCCAGAGAGTTTCAAGACCAAAGAGGTTTCAAAATTGGGAAGCCTCGACTACATCTTCGAACCGGAGCTTAATCCTGAGTTGTATAAAGATATATATCATAAAATCCGGATTAATTATTATCCCCCAAAAGGCGACAACAAGGAAAGCTGGGACAATATCGACATTTTCGGATGGCTGGGATATAAGATGCAGATCAAGATCAATTTCCTGTGTCGCGATTCCATACTTGCTGCTCCCATTGTGTTGGACCTGGCATTGCTGCTCGACCTGGCACAGCGCACCAACATGTACGGCATACAGGAATGGCTGTCGTTCTTTTTCAAATCGCCGCAGACGATACCAGGGCTAAATCCCCTGCACGATATTTTCCGTCAGTTGATGAAGCTTGAAAATACGCTGCGTCACCTGCAGGGGGAAGACCTTATCACTCACCTCGGACTTGATTATTATGAAAAAGATGAAACTAAAGGCTTGGAAACTGATCGTCACAGGGTTCGGCTTGGGGTATAGCCCTGTTGCACCCGGAACTATGGGTGCTCTTGGCGCCCTGGTTCCGGCAATCCTCATACTTAATTACGCTCAGTTACCCTATGTTTGGCTTATCTCACTAATTGTAATTTTTACGGTTATGGGCATAATTGGCTCAAATAAACTTCAAAATCTGTGGGGGAAAGATCCATCCAAAATAGTAGTTGATGAAATGGTTGGAATGTGGGTTAGCATAATGTGGATTGGTAGCGGATGGATCTCCCTTTTTGCAGCGTTTGTACTCTTCAGGTTCTTTGATATTGTTAAACCTCTCGGGATTCGGAAAACAGAGCTGCTTCACGGAGGTCTGGGTGTAATGACCGACGATATAGTAGCAGGAATTTACGCCAATCTGATACTTCAGTTTGCGATACTTATAATACCCGCTATGAGATGACAAAACAGGCAGTAAAAATATTTATCAAATCCCAGGCCTCATCCATCATTGCTACATTGGCTGATTTCGGGTTTACCATCTTTTTAAAGGAGGTAGCTGGTGTATGGTACCTGCTTAGTACTTCGGCAGGCTCAATTCTGGGAGGGACTGTCAATTTTAAACTGGGACGAAGATGGGTTTTTAATGCAGTCGGGTTACCTGTCGGCATGCAGGCAGCTAAGTATGCAATGGTATGGGGCGGAAGTATTTTACTGAATGTTAGTGGCGTTTTTCTGCTTACAAATTTTGGTCACATTAACTACCTGTTTTCTAAAACAATAACGGCTTTGGTAATTGGAATTTTCTTTAACTACAACTTACAAAAGAGATATGTTTTTTACTTACCTCATAAAATCGAAGAAGCTAACGGTATATAACCTGCTGTTACTCTTCCTGCTTTTTCTGTCACCGATAGTTAAAGGACAAACTGCAAGTCCTACTATTGTGAAAGGCAGAATCACTGATGCTGTTACCAAGGAACCGCTTCCTTTTGTGAGTATAGTTATTGCAAATACTATATACGGCACCACATCCGATGTAAAAGGAGAGTATTCCCTGACCACCAAAGCTACCTCAAAAATAATCCAGTTTTCAAGCATAGGTTACGAAATGGTTGAATTGCCAATCAATATACGGCATACTCAAACCATTGATGTTCAATTGAACCCGACTATGACTCAACTGACCGGAGTGGATATAAGGCCAAAGAAAATCCGCTACCGCAACAAAGAGAATCCCGCATTCGACCTGATTGAAAAAGTAATTGAACATAAGTCGCAGAACCGAAAGGAAGGATTTGATTATTTTGAATACGAAAAATATGAAAAAACACAGTTTGCATTAAGTAATATCAGTGACAAATTAAAGAACCGCAAGTCGCTTGCAAAATACAGGTTTGTCTTCGATAATATTGACACAAGCAAACTGGCAGGCACCGAAGTTGTTCCTGTATATCTCAAAGAAACTATCTCCGACTATTATTACAGGAAATCGCCATTGACGACCAAGGAAGTAGTGAAGGCCAATAAAATGGTTAGTTTCGAAGGGTATGTTGACAACCAGGGAATGACCGAATATCTAAAATATTTATACCAGGATATTAACATTTATGATAATAACATAACTTTTGTTTCCAACCTGTTTCTTAGCCCGGTTGCCCGCACAGCTCCGACCTTTTATAAATATTTTATTCTGGATACCCTTATGGTGGCCGAAACCAACTGTGTAAAACTCTTCTTTTCGCCCCGCAACAAAACGGACTTGCTTTTCCAGGGGATGATGTACATCGCGCTCGACAGCACCTATGCCATAAAAAAAATAGAGATGTCTATTAATAAGGAAATCAACCTTAACTGGGTAAAAGAGGTAAATATTCTCCAGGAGTTCGAACAGGTAGAGGACAAAGGGTGGTTGCTCACCACGGATGAAATTTCTATTGATTTCGGAATTACCAAAAACAGTATGGGCGTCTTCGGGCAACGTGTAGTTTCATATAAAAATTACAAGGTTGACCAAGCCCGGAACGACATTATTTACAAGGGTCTGCCTGTTATTCAGGATAAAGACGCGGATGTAAAAAGCTCCGCTTTCTGGCTAACGCACAGACATCAGCCACTTTCCAGTTCCGAAAAAGGTGTGTATGTGATCATTGATAGTGTTAAGCAAGTGCCTGCCTTTAAAAGAACCATGAACATTATGATGCTGGTTTTAACCGGATACAGGGATATGGGATATGTCGAAATTGGCCCCGTTAATACTTTCTATAGCTACAATCCCATCGAAGGCACCCGGTTCCGATTTGGTGGCCGCACCACCCCGAAGCTTAGTAAAAAGATAAATTTCGAATCCTACCTGGCATATGGCTTACTGGATAAAGAGTACAAATACTATCTGGGCGCTACTTATTCGTTAACGGACAACACCATATACCAGTTCCCGGTAAAATCGGTAAAACTAAGTTTTCAGGACGAAACAAAAATACCGGGGCAGGATCTTCAGTTTGTTCAGGAAGACAATATTTTACTTTCGATAAAGAGAGGTGTGAATGATAAACTACTCTACAATAAAACGTTTAAAATTGAACAACTTAACGAATTTGCCAATCATTTTTCGTATTCACTCGGATATAGTTTTACCAGGCAAACCCCCGCAGGTTCATTAATTTTTAACACCACCGAGTATTTGCCTTCAGCCTACAAGAGCCCGTATATTAATATTTCAGAAGTAA
>JBBSAP010000210.1:0-4513 GCA_038252165.1 Bacteroidales bacterium
GTAAATATAAACAATAAAAATTATGAAAAGTTGTCACACTTACAAAACCTCGCTACATATTCTTTTGATGTGCTGAAAAAAAAAAATTGATATATAAGATTTTAAAGAAATGTGATTTTTTTTTAATTTCGGATTGAATATATTCATTCTCTTACTTTTTGCTTGAACAAAAAGTAACAACTTAGCGCAGCGATCTCATGCACACCTTTAGAAACAAGCAATGAGTGCATAAAAATTCAAGGCTTTCGAAAAATATGTTGCTTTTCTGAGCCAGAGGTATCTTCTCGCAATACAAGGCATGAAAGATTGTTGCAAATCCAGGCATTTGTGGTTGCTGTGTTCCCGCTTTGCGGGATGCCATTCGCACGACCTGTCCCGCCCTTGCGGGATACCTCTGTCAAGAAACGCTAACATATTTTTCTAATGCCGGTCCCTTCTAAGAGAATTTATTCTTATGGCGACATCGAGGAATAACGGTTTGGCTCATGAGCACAATTTTCGGGGTGTAGAGACCGGCCTAATAGAAATTTTACAACAGCTGTTGACGAAGGTAAAACGCGCAGGCACGTGCGTAGCAAAACACCAGCTTCACGTGCTGTCAGGATGATGTTCCCAACTTCTCAAGCCTTGTTTTGCGAGCCTTTACCGAGGCATACAGATGTGTAAAATTTATATTAAGCCTAGACATTTTGGTTCTTTTGTGTCATGACAAAAGAACAAAATCAATATCAATATGGAAATTTTTCTTCATGTGGTAATATTGCCCAGCACATCAAAATATTATGTAGCCAGTATATAAAGACATGCCATGCAGAGAAATTTGATTTGCTCAGGAATTAAATGGTCAAATTTGTAAACGCCCTATGTTTATGTGCTAAAGTGTTAAAATTTCATATTAAAAGGCTAACCACTCTGATAATCTGCCTGATCTGCAACCTAAATAATTGTAATACTTTTTTATCTCAACTACCCTATAATGTCCAGGTCCGCTTCTCTCCGATTTTCGCTTAACTTTGTAATCGTTTTATAACAAATACAGGTGAATCACGTTTATAACACTATATGCCTGCAAATCATACTTTCATTGAAACTCAATGTTTGAAGGTTTGCTGAATGACTTAAATCATATTTATGACTGAATTTGACCGTTTTACATTGGACAATGGGTTAAGGGTTATCGTTCACCGGGATACCACAACTCCTATTGTGGCCATGAATATCATATATAATGTAGGTTCGCGTGATGAGCATCCCGAGCGTACGGGTTTTGCTCATTTGTTCGAACATCTTATGTTTGGTGGATCGGTGAATATTCCGCGTTACGATGAGCCGCTCGAAAGGGTAGGAGGCGAAAACAATGCTTTCACAAATAACGATTTCACCAATTATTATCTTACCGTTCCCGGGCATAACCTCGAAACAGCTTTTTGGCTTGAGTCGGACAGGATGCTGAACCTGGCATTTTCTGCTAAGAGTTTCGATGTACAGCGTAATGTAGTGGTCGAAGAATTCAGGCAAAATTACCTGAATCAGCCTTATGGTGATGCCTGGCTTTTACTCAGGCCACTAGCCTATAAAATCCATCCTTATAAATGGGCAACCATTGGTATAGAACCGTCGCATATCGAGCAAGCCGGTATGGATGAAGTTCGCGAATTTTATTCCACTTATTATAATCCCTGCAACGCCATCATGGCGATTGCTGGCAATGTTGAAACATCCGCTATCAGGGCTTTGGCTGAGAAGTGGTTCGGAACTATTGAAAAAGGCAGTGAGAACCATCGCAGTCTGCCGGTCGAACCCGAACAAACTGAAGCGAGATCCCTTACCGTTTACCGCGATGTCCCGTTCAATGCCCTATATAAAGCCTGGCATATGTGCAGTCGTGTTGATTCAGGTTTTTATGCTTCCGACCTGATTTCAGATATCCTTTCAGCCGGTCAATCGGGAAGACTTTATCAAAAACTGGTCAAAAACCTGCGCCTTTTCAGCGAGATCAATGCTTTTATTTCAGGCGATCTTGAGGCAGGGCTTTTGGTGATTACTGGTAAGCTGATGAAAGATGCAACAATGGAAGAGGCAGAATCGGCCTTGCAAATCGAAATTGACAGCATATGTAAACAGCCTGTTGATGATATTGAATTGCAAAAGGTTAAAAACAGGATTGAGTCAATGATGGCATTCAGTGAAATGCGCGCACTCGACAAAGCTATGAACCTGGCCTACTATGAATTACTCGGTGATGCCGGGATGGCTAATGAGCTGGTTTATAAATATGCTTCCGTTACTGCTGCTGATATTAGTTCTGAAGCAAATAAGATTTTCAGACCCGAAAACTGTTCAACACTTTATTATTTTGCAAGAAAAGCTGAGCCTGATAACGCCTCCCTCAACTAACAACTCAAATCACTAATTTCAGCGTCTCTTCAAAATAAGATCTAACCCTAATATCTTAAATTCATTTTAATGACCATGCCTCTTAACCGGAAATCTCAACCTGCTATAATGCCTCCCGGACACATTGATTTTCCTCAGCCGGAAGTATATCAGCTGAGCAATGGGATAAAAGTATACCAATTCAATTCAGGAACCCAGGATGTAATTTCTATTGAAATGGTATTTGCTGCAGGAAGCTGGTTTCAGAAGAAACCTTTTGTTGCAATGGCTACAAACCTGATGCTGCGCGAAGGAACGAGGAATTATACAGCTAAGAGACTTTCGGAAACCGTTGACTTTTTCGGCGCTCATTTCGAGAATACCACCGAGCGCGACAATGCTTATGCGACCTTGTATTCGCTCAACAAGCATCTGGATAATACATTGCCCTTGTTAAGCGAAATTGTTAAAAATCCTGTTTTCCCTGAAAACGAGTATGCTGTCCTGGCTGGCAAGCAGCGTCAGATGCTTGAAGTGAACCGACAAAAAGTTAATTTTCTCGCCCGCACCCATTTCAATTCTTTCGTATTCGGTAAAGAACATCCATACGGAATGTATCTTGAACCTGACGATATCGCTAACGTAAATAATTCTGATCTGATAGATTTCCATAAACAACAGTATCATTCAGGTAATTGCACCATTATAGTTGCCGGACGCATAAAGCCGGGACTCATGAAAACATTGGAATCACATTTTGGTGCAAAGGATTGGGGTGGAACTAAGAGCGAACGTCTTAAATATGTACCCTCGGGTTCCGGGCAAAAGAGTCATTTTATTGCCAAGGAAGGTGCCATGCAATCGGCTATCCGCATAGGCGGACGGCTATTCGACCGTACCCATCCCGATTATGCCGGAATGAAGGTGCTGAATGCAATACTGGGAGGTTATTTTGGATCACGACTGATGATTAACCTTCGGGAAGATAAAGGTTATACCTATGGCATAGGGTCTTCAGTGGTTCCGTTGCGGGGTGAGGGATACTTTGTAATTTCAGGCGAAGTGGGTGCTGATGTTACAAAGGATGCCCTGGCCGAAATAAAGTCGGAACTTAACCGTTTATGCAATGAAAGGGTACCTGAAAGTGAACTTTCATTGGTTCGCAACTATCTTTCAGGCGAAATGCTTCGGGCAGTTGATGGTCCTTTTGCCCAGGCCGGGATGTATCGCGAACTCATTGAAGACGGTCTGGGAATTTCTCACTTTGAAGGGTTGATCCATACAGTTCAACATATTAATGCGGACCAACTGCGGGATCTGGCAGTCCGATACCTGAACCCGGAAGACTTGTTTACATTGGTTGTTGGGCCTGAGGAAATTTAATCACTATATTTGTCGGCACATCTATGGTTAAAGCCTGCATGAAAACAGTTATCAATATGTTCAGACTATTTCTTTTATTTTCTGTATTTACGGCTTCCTATATAAATGCAAAAGCTTACTCAATAGATGTTGTTTCTGATAATTTCGGGAATACTGATATGTTGGTGCTGCAGCACTCAACAGATAATGGTAATCAATCCTTTGCTTTAAATATAACTGATAAAGGTATGATCCCCCTTGCCCCGACTATCACCCTGACAGTTACACCACTTAACGCGCGGATTGCCCGGTTAAGCTGGACCGTTTCCGAACCGGTTTTTGAAGGAACTTATTATGTTGAGCGGCAGGTGACAGGTTCAGGTGCGTGGGAAGACATTAAACAGCTGCCTTTTGATGCTTCCTTGTTATTTAATGATACTATTACAGCTCCTTATTGCATTCCGACTGATTTTTTGTATCGTATCCGTTACGAATCTGCTCTTTCCGGGATTATATTCTCCAACACGGATGCCGGTAATCAGTTATCGGATCTTACTAATCCGGTAAATGTGCAGGACCTGCTTGTGAGTCTGACCACAGGCGGAAAACCCATTTTAACCTGGACGCAGGTTTTGGGTGATAGTATTGGCGGTTATGAAATAAACCGATTTGACGGAACTACCTGGCAACCTATTACTTCGCCGCCTTTATCGCCTGACTCAAGTTCATATATTGATCAGGCGGTGTCCGACGGCTGCACTGTTTCCTATGCCTA
>JBBSAP010000211.1:0-4512 GCA_038252165.1 Bacteroidales bacterium
ATCAAACTGAACAGCGATGAAAAGCTGGTCCTGCATTTTGATCTTCTTGGCGACAATATGGAGAATTACTACTATACCTTCATACATTGTGACAAGGACTGGAGAAGATCGGATATCTTCTATACCGATTTTATGGATGGATTTTCAGATAATCCCATTGAAGACTACAGACCATCATTCAACACAACGGTACATTACACCCATTATAAAATCACGTTCCCGAATGAAAGGGCACAGCTTAAACTATCAGGAAACTATATTCTGCTGGTTCATCCTCTGAATGAACCGGAAAACCCTGCTCTTTCGCAGCGGTTTTTGATCACAGAAGATGTTGCAGGAATAAATATCTCAGCTCACAGGCCAAGAATGACATCAGATGTCAATACAAACCAGCAGATTGATTTTACAGTAAACATTTCCCCGGTCAGAATAAATGATCCCTTCAGGGATGTCTATGCTTGCATTCTGCAGAATGGACGATGGGACAACGCAAAAAGAAATTTAAAACCAGAGTTTTATGGCAGCAATGAACTCAAATACAGTTCCTTATCGGAGGATAACGTTTTCAATGGTGGAAATGAATTCAGGTATTTCGATATTAAAAGCATTAGGTATCAGTCACAATATGTAAGAAAAATCGATTTCCTGATCTCCAATTATAATGTTTATCTCTTCCCGTCTGAAAACAGGGAATTCAAGCCATATTTCTACTGGGAGGATTTTAACGGTAAGTACTATATTGCAATTCAGGAGGAAAAGAATCCTGAAACCGATGCTGATTATGTATATGTATATTTCACCCTGCCTTCGAAATACCCGGTTGAAGGAGGCAGAATGTATGTTTCTGGAGCTTTAAGCAACTGGACGTTTGATGCCAATAACCTTATGAGCTACAATGATTCAGACGGAACTTACGAATGTATTATGCTTCTTAAACAGGGCTGGTACAATTATGAATATGTTTTCAGAAAAGACGGGTCTAACGATAGTGTAGCCACAAAATTCGAAGGAAGTCATTATGAGACGGAAAACGATTATACTGTCCTGATATATTACAGGAATCCACGAGGTAGATACGACAGGATTATCGGGGTCCAGACTATAAATACACTTAACCGCCTGACAGATTAGTGTTTTTCGTGGGCATCAATACCATACTGCATAAAAATAGTATGCTTCAGAGTCTTTAAGATCTCAGTCATATATTCATCCACAGCCCTTACCGAGCCGGGAAGAGTATAGATCAATGATTTCCGGGAGATGCCGGCTACTCCCCTGCTTAGGAGAGCATTTGGTTTTTCCGCTCCGTATTTAATTCTTATGAATTCCATAATTCCCGGAATTTCTTTTGAAAGGAGCGGTTTAACTGCTTCTATCGTAATATCGTGCGGACCTATGCCGGTTCCTCCGGTGGTAAAAATGATATTCGCTGTTTCACGTGCTTCAGCGATCATCTTCCGGAGAGTTTCGGCATCGTCAGGGATAAGAGTCGTCCTGATATCATATTTCCACTTCTGAGAAGTGAAGAATTCTGACAGTATCTCCCTTATCCGTGGGCCGCTCAGATCCTGGTATTCACCTTTAAAAGCTCTGTCGCTCAAGGTAATTATGAGTACCTCAAATCTGTCGGGAAGGTTCATCCTTTCGTTTTTTCGGTTATCATGATCCTGTCGATAACCATCATCTTATCAACGGCCTTGCACATGTCATAAACGGTTATCAGTGCAACACTTACAGCAGTCATTGCTTCCATTTCAGCGCCTGTTCTGCCCCAACAATGTATCTCACTTTCGGCAACGATACCCGATTCGTCAGGAAAGAGTTCAACTCTGATATTATCAAGAACGATATTGTGACAGAGCGGGATCAGCTCCGATGTTTTCTTTGCCGCACTTATGCCTGCGATCTGAGCAACCGTAAGTACATCCCCTTTTTTAACAAGGTTCTCCTCAATAAGCTTCAACGTCTCTTCCGAGAGCTTGATATGGCCTGATGCTTTTGCACTTCTTTGCTGTATTTCCTTTGATCCGACATCCACCATTACTGCTTTGCCTGCTTCGTTGGTATGTGACAATCTGTTCATTATTCTATCCTCCTATATTATAAAATTCATTTTTCATATTGTTCAGGCCTTTTTCAGGCTTCATTTCTATTGCTATTTTTATTGCCCTTTCATATCCAAGCTCCCGTATGTCAAACTCGACATCATTGAAAAGGCATGGTTTTAGCTTCCCGTTTGATGTAAGCCTTAACCTGTTACACGATGAGCAGATGCCTCCTGAACCCCCGTCAACTATTGAAAAAGTGCCTTTCCCAAGATCCATCTCCCTTATATATCTCAGCTCCAGATCATTTGATTTACAGAAATCTGATACCTCCATGGCGTCTTTTTCTGATTTTGACTCTTTTATTACGCAGTTAATTTTTAAAGGTACAAGATTTGCCTTTTTTGCGGCTTCGATCCCCCTAAAGACATCATTCAGATCTCCCTTTCGTGTTAAATTTTTATATTTTTCAGGGTCAACTGTGTCGAGGCTGATATTAATTCTCTGAAGACCGGCTTTATGAAGATCGTCAGCAAACTGATCCAGCAGAGTTCCGTTGGTTGTCATTGAAAGGTCCGTAATGCCTTCAATGCCTGCAATCATACCTGTCAGTGTAACAATCCCCTTCCTGACAAGTGGTTCCCCGCCTGTAATCCTGACTTTGGTTATTCCGTATGCAACTGAAGTTTTAGTAAAGTCCCTGATTTCATCAAACGTCAGGATATCCTCATGTCTGAGAAGATGTATCCCTTCTTCGGGCATGCAATAGCGGCACCTCAGGTTACATCTGTCAGTAACTGAGATGCGCAGGTAATTTATCGGTCTGTTAAATCGGTCGTACACTAACAACTTCTCCTTTTTCAAATATTTTCTTTCCGACAGGTATCGAAATAATACCATCAGCTTCAGCCAGCGCTAAAATATGAGCTGATCCATGGTATTCAACTGGTGAGACACAGCAATCATCAGTGATTTTTACCGGAATAAATGCCATCCTGTCAGCAAACCTTCTCATAAACTTCACATTCATAGGCATATTGACACTCAAAGGCCTCCATTCATAACCCATCATTTTTGATAATAACGGCCTGATGAGCACCTCAAACTGAGTAAACGAAGATACTGGATTTCCTGGAAGCCCGAAAACTACTGACCGGGAATGAAGTCCGAATGTAGTTGGTTTACCAGGCTGGACTGCAATCCTGGTAAAAAGAATTTTAACCCCGGCACGTTCAAGAACTGAAGGAACAAAATCGAAGTCACCCATTGAAACACCTCCTGTCAGGAGAACCATATCATTTTCCGATATTGCTCTTTCAACAATCGAAAAAGTCTGAGCCTCATCATCGGCTGCAATTCCGTAATAATTACCTGAAGCCCCGGCCCGCATAATCTGTGACATAAGCTGGCTCGCATTGCTGTTTCTTATCTGCGATAATCCCGGAATTATATTTGGTTCAACGAGTTCGCTTCCTGAACTTATAACTGCAATCCTTGGCATTTTACTGACAGTAACTGAGATTTGTCCCACTGATGCCATCACTGCTATATCCTGTGGCCTGATCTTTTTTCCTGCTCTTAAGACCAGTTCTCCTTTCCGGACATCTTCTCCTTTATTTGCAATGTTTTCCTTTTTGAAAGAACTTCCGAACCTGATTAATCCTGAAGGGAGCATTTCAGTTTCTTCGACCATTATCACGCAATCTGCTCCAACAGGGACAGGAGCACCCGTCATGATTCGCGAACATTGATTGCTGCCAACTCTTTTTGAAGGCCAGTTGCCTGCCGGTATTGTTTCGAGTATCTCAAGATCGTTTCCAATGTCTGTCTTTCTGCAGGCAAAGCCGTCGACAGAAGATTTATTGAAAGGAGGCAGATCCATATCACTGGCTATATCGCCGGCCAGGATCCTGTCCAATGCATCAGTGTACGAAATGGTTTCGGTGCCCGTTCTGAAGCTGGTACTCATCACTATATCGAAGGCTTGTCCGAATGAGATCATTTCCATAGATAAATCGTTTATTATTAAGCGTTTAGTGTATATTTAGCCCATCCCTAACCCCTCAGCCAGTACCCGGAAGGGCGATTGCAGCTTCCCTGGGGAAAGTTATCCAGACAATGGATGATTCCCTGATCTGCAGGGATTTAAAATCACACATTGGCAAGTCAACATAGAATATTTCACCGGCACTGATGGTTAATTCCATTCCATATTCTGATGGATTGATTTCCTTTACGGTCCCTCTGAAACAATTATCAAAACCTGATATAGGTTCTGAATCCACTAATTTAATATAGTCGTTTTTAAGGATCATGAGCCCTTCCTCGGGAAAACCGTTTCCTGAAATATTAAAAACAAGGTTACCACCACAGAGTGCTTTCCATCTGTCTCCTTCCCGGTAGAATTTCACCCTGAAAAAGTTTCTTATTCCTGCATATCTTGCAACAAATTTGTTTATCGGTTTAC
>JBBSAP010000212.1:0-4510 GCA_038252165.1 Bacteroidales bacterium
ACAACAGGTTTCTTATGAGCTGCTTTTTTTAAAGTTATCTATTTTGAGGTTGGAGATTCGCCACTCCCGATAACTTTGCGATAACTCAGTGTGCTTTGCGATTAAAAAGAATTACTTAATAAGTTGGCTATTGGCAAATTTAAGAGAATTGTGATGTATTTAACAGTAACCTGCTATTTTTATATCTTTGAATTCGAAAAAAAATAATACACTGAAAATGGAGAACGAAAACAAACCAAAGTCAAAACGACTCTATTCTCTTGATGCCCTGAGAGGTTTTGACATGTTCTGGATAATGGGCGGAGAAGCAATATTTGCCGGACTGGCAAGCCTTACCGGCTGGCCTGTCCTGAAATTGTGGGCTGTTCAGCTTGAACATGTGCCATGGCATGGTTTTCATTTTTATGATATGATATTTCCGCTGTTTCTTTTTATTGCCGGAATTTCTTTCCCCTTTTCGCTGGCCAAGCGAAAGGCTGTCAATGAAAGCCGGCAGTCAATATACAAACATGTGATTTTCCGCGGACTGATACTTGTTTTCCTGGGAATAATTTATAATAATGGCGTTAAATTCAATCTGGGGGATTTGCGTTACGGCAGTGTTCTCGGCCGCATCGGTCTTGCCTGGATGTTCGCGGCAATAATCTTTATGAACACAAAACTTACCTGGAGGATAGTATGGTTCTGGGCTATTCTGATCGGATACTGGCTTCTTCTGCTTTTGTTCCCTGCTCACGATCTGGGTTCTTCAGACCCGTTTTCGCAGACTGGAAACCTGGCCAGCTATATCGATCGCCTTATAATGCCAGGACGGCTTTATCTGGGGAACCACGATCCGGAAGGAATTTTCAGCACGATACCTGCTATCGCTACAGCGCTGCTGGGGATGTTCACAGGTGAATTCATGATGTCGGAATACCTGGCCGATAAAAAGCTTAAAAAGGTGCTCTGGCTGGTTCTTGCGGCAATTGCATTTATGATAATCGGGAAAGTCTGGAACATTGCATTTCCTATAAATAAGAATATCTGGAGCAGTTCATTTGTATGCTGGGTCGGAGGTCTGAGCATGCTGCTTTTTGCAGTATTCTACATTATAATTGACGTGTGGAACTTCAGAAAATGGGCCTTTTTCTTTGTTGTAATCGGGATGAATCCCATTACAATTTACCTTGCAAGAAGGATTATCAACTTCAATAGTGCGTCCAATTTCTTCTTCGGCGGGCTTATCAAGGTCCTTCCAGAAACATGGACACCTTTCATTGAAGGTATTGCGGTTACAACAATCGGATGGGTATTTTTGTATTTTCTGTACAAGAAGAAGATATTCCTGAAAGTGTAACATTTAAGAACCTGCTAAATGATAGTACAAGACGATGCTAATTATCTGCTATCTCTTGATGGCAGGGTTGCAGTTGTTTCCGGAGGCGCATCGGGTATAGGTTTGAGTACCGCCCGTAAGCTTTTGGCCTTTGGTGCCAAGGTGGTTATTCTGGATATTGATAATGAAAAAGGATTTGCTGCCGAAAAAAAATTAAGGGATGAGAATCCTGATGTTCTGTTTATCCATTGTGATGTCAGGTTGCCTTATGATTGTAAAAGAGCAATTGACAAGGTACTTGAAACTTATGGTAAAATAGATATCCTTTTTAATAATGCGGGAGTTGCCATACGAAAGAATGCAGTTGATCTGGAACCTGAGGAATGGGATCTGGCCCTTGATGTTTCCCTGAAGGGACAGTATTTGCTGACCAAGTATGCAGTTCCGGCCATGAAAGCTAACGGTGGCGGATCGATTATCAATACTGGTTCAGGATGGTCCCTTAAAGGAGGACCGGATGCAATTTCATATTGTGCAATGAAGGGCGGAACTCTTAATATGACCAGAGCAATGGCAATTGATTTTGGTAAATACAATATCCGTGTTAACTGTGTTTGTCCGGGCGATATTGACACTCCAATGCTTAAAAGCGAGTGTGAACAGCTTGGCGGTATCTATAACGACGATTACAAAAGAGAGTGCGCCTCAGGAAGACCTCTTGAAAGACTGGGAACGCCAGACGATGTGGCGAACGCGGTTCTGTTTCTTTCAGGGAGAATGTCGGAGTGGATAACCGGTATATATCTGGTGGTTGATGGAGGCGGAATTGCCTGATAGAGGGTAAGCTTCGAATTAAGAAAACTTTCAACTCACTTTCAGAATGTTCAATCCAAAATTATTTATTCAACTCCGTGCAATTGTCTGGTTTCTTTTTTTTTCTGCAGGCACTTTGAACATTGCCGCACAAAAAACCAGCAATAATAACGTAAAATCATTACAGGATAAACCCCAAAATCAGTCTCCTTTCCCAAAAGCTGATCTGATGAAAATAGGGGTATTTTATTACCCTGAGCAATGGCCTGAAAATCAATGGGAAAGAGACTTCAATAATATTGCAGGGTTAGGATTTGAGTTTACACATCTGGCAGAATTTTCATGGACATATATTGAACCTGAAGAGGGGCATTTTGATTTCAGATGGCTTGATAAAGCAGTAGCCCTGGCACATAAGGCAGACCTGAAAATAATTATGTGTACACCGACCCTTTGCCCTCCGGCCTGGATGGGAGATAAATATCCTGAAATCTATCTTGTTGGAAGCGACGGGAGACGTCAAGAACATGGAATAAGGGCTAATGCTTCATTAGCAAATGCGGTTTATCAGAATTTTGTCGAAAAGGTAGTAAATGCGTTTGCCGAACATTATGGCCAGGATAATCGCATCTGGGGATGGCAAATTGATAATGAGCCTCTTGCGGTTGCAGATTACTGTCAGTCTTCACTTGAAGCATTCAGAATATGGCTGAAAAAAAGGTACAAAAATATTGACCAGATGAACTCAGTCTGGGCAGGAAGTTTCTGGAGCATTCGTTATAGTGATTTCAATCAGATACGAATACCAAATGAGTCTATGAACAATGAAGACAAACTTAGTCCGCACGCTCTTCTTGATTTTCAGAGATTCACCTCGGACGTAACTGCAGATTTTTTAAACCGACAGGCGGATATGATCCGTTCTAAATGCCTTCCTGATCAATGGATAACTACAAATTATGTAAACGCTATTACATCTGCCGATCCACGTAAGTCGGATCATCTTGATTTTCCTTCTTTCACAATGTATCCGGTAAGTGGTAGGAATGTACTTGGAGGGAATAATTTCAGGACCGGGAACCCATTCAGAATTTATGAAGCATGCGATTATTTCAGGTCCGTGAAAGGAGTTACCGGTTTAATGGAGCTTCAACCAGGTCAGGTTAACTGGGGTAGCATAAATCCTCAGCTTCTCCCGGGAACAGTAAATATGTGGATATTACAGGCTTTTGGCGGAGGCTGTTCATTTCTCTGTACATACAGATATCGTCACCCCTTAAAAGGCAGTGAGATGTACCACGAAGGAATTGTCGGCACCGATGGCATAACACTGACACAGGGAGGAAGTGAGTTTGTCCGGTCAATCGGGGAGATCAAAGTGTGTAGGAACAGGAATGGCCTTTGATCCTGCATTTTATTATCACAGGCCGGTAAATGTAGCTGCAGCACATGGTTACGGACCGGTTATATTGGCTGGAGCTGAAATGATGAACCTGCTTAAGAATTACCAGATAGTCATAAACGACTCGGCAGTAATGTTCTATAAACCGGGAACCGACTGGAGAAACAATAGATAACGCTCCTCTGCCCCCGGTGGAGGTTAATCTATGAAAAATGAAAATGTGTTATATCTTTAGGTAAAATTATAATTATGTGCGGTTCCATCCGACCCTTAAAATCAAAACCTTATACGGATGAAATATAAATTACTAATAGTCTTCGCTTTAACATTTTATCCTTTCATCTCATCTGCCCAGCAGCTTTCCTGGCCGGAAATAACGAAAGAAACTAAGCCCTGGACACGCTGGTGGTGGCCTGGGAGTATTGTAACACCTGCCGACCTGACAGCCGCGATGGGAAAGTACCGGAATGCCGGCCTTGGAGGGATGGAAATTGCAGTTATATATGGAGTTAAAGGCCAGGAGGAAAAGTTCATAAACTATCTCTCGCCAAAATGGATGGAAATGTTCACCTATACACTGAAAGAGGCGGACCGGCTGAATCTGGGTATTGAGCTCGCTAATGCCTCCGGATGGCCGTTCGGCGGTCCATGGGTCGGGCCGGCAGATGCCTGCAAGAATATTAATTATAAAACCTGGTCACTGAAGACAGGAGAGAAACTTAATGAAAAAATTGAATTTATCCAGCAGCCCCTTGTAAGGTCTGTTGGGGAGAGACACGACATTACAAAGCTTAAATATCCGATAAGCAAAAATGACAACCTCCAGCTCTACGCACTCGATCAGATACGATTTGAAAAACCGCTTCCACTACAAACCCTTATGGCATATTCCGACAGCGGACAGGTCGCTGACCTGACAGGAATGTTAAACACTGAAGGAAAGCTTGAATGGATTGCACCCCCTGGAAACTGGACTA
>JBBSAP010000213.1:0-4501 GCA_038252165.1 Bacteroidales bacterium
CCTGGTACCTCCGTACCACTATGCAACAGGTCTTATTGAGAATGAAATCTCCAGCTGTTCATGGGAACGAATATACAATAACATTATAATAAAAAATACAGAAGGGGCAATAAGTCTTCCATATTCCTCGAAGCGGGCACAGGATAATTTCTCAGATTATAACCTGTTTGATGCTACATCAAAGGATCCTCTCTTCGTGCAACATTTCCGAAATGGTGAGCGCAACACAGGAGAGCAGGCAATGGATGAAGCACGTGAAAAGTTCAGTAAGTCGGGTGATGCAGGTCTTTCTTCCGCGGATCTGGTCTTGTGGAAAGCCGACAGAGGGCTTACTATGAACCTGTCTCAGTGGCAGGTAGCCACCGGAAATGACAAGAATAGCCTGACAGGCGATAATTCTGCTCAGCTCGATCTCAAATCATTCGAAATGATAGTTGTCCTTGACAAGAATATTAATAAGATGGGTTGTAAACCTGTATTTACACTTAATGTACGCGATTTCATGAAGTTTCCCCGCCAGATCGACAAGGATTATCTGGCCAGACCGATGGGTTCGAAAACATGGCTTCCGGGTGCATACCAGAGTTTTAAACCGGGCAAGAATAAACAAACAATATGGCCGGTAAAGTTCGAATATCCTGCAATGCCACCGAAGGTTCCTGTTCAACCGGAACCGGGCTCACCTGGACTAAAGCCAATTCCTGCAAGTAACAGATAATGATAGCTATTAAAAATCAAAACAAAAACATAATCATACCATTTAAATAAATTATTATATGATGAAAAACAATCTTCTTATTTACTCATTATTAGTGATTACCGGATTATTAATATCCTCATGCGAAACTGGAAAACGAACCACAAAAGAAGAAATTGAAAAGCCAACAATATCCTTAATGGTATGGGATGACAAAGCAATGGAAGGAACAGATGGGGCAGAATTCCAATTTTTTCAGTCAGGCAGGCAGCTGTCTGATCTGACAGTAAAATATTCAATTAGTGGAACCGCTAAAAATGGCTATGATTTCAACATTCCTGAAAGTATCAGAATGAAAGACCTGTTGGCTGTCTCATCCATTAAACCTACCGACGATTTCATAAATATGCAGATGAGAAATCCGGCTACATTCTTAATAATTAAACCTGTCGACGATTTCTTACTTGAGGGTGATGAAACTGTTACAATTACATTGATCTCCGATCCTGCATACACAATTGATCCGGATAATGCATCCAAAACAATTGTTATTCAGGACAATGAGTTACCTGATGTTCAGTTTCTGCTCCCTGGTTCCGGCGGTCCGGAGTCATCCCCTGGTAATGTTGAAGTAACCTTATCTAAGGTTACCTCCAAAGATGTCAGGATAGAATACACTGTTTCAGGAATTTTAGCACAAAATAGTACAGAAGACTACAAACTTTCTTCAGGAACACTGATTATTCCAGTCGGCAGTAAAGGAAAAACTCTACCACTTACAATAATAAACGATAACATACCGGAAGATGATGAAACATTAGTTATTAAAATTTTAAATGCCTCCAATGCAAATATCGGGCTTATTGGAAAACACTATTACACTATATTAAATGATGACAGGGATTTAGCAAGAAGTTCCGTTTATGATAAAATTTATGGAATAATACTAGGCTCAAGAGGTGGGTCTTCATTGGGTGCAGTTGTTGAAAACATTGGTAAGATGGATGTCATCGAAAAAAATTATGGCATATTTAATGAATTTCTTCCATATAATGCTAATGAGGTTTTTTGGTCCCACCCTGCAGGTGCAACGGAAGATGGAATAGAACGTCAGAAATGCATATGTACTGCAATAATTGAAAAACAGGATAGAATTAAAGCTGAAGACCTGGTAAAAGTGTGGCTGCGGGATTGTGATATAGAAAAAATGTATTACATGACCCAACCTTATGACAGGACACTTTTAGCGTATGTAAAATGGGGATTTTCAGCTGAAGACTTACCAAAAACCAAATTCGGGATGCCAAGTGATTTGGGCGAACATATTCATCTGACAGCACGTGTTTTTCATCCAATCCCCATTATTAATGCAGGAGATCCTGAAGGTGCAATTGAAGATACAAAAGAACTCGGGAGAATTTTTTATGAAAATAAGAATGATGATGCTTTTGCCTGGGGCGGGGTTTATAATGCTGCCCTTAGTTTAGCATTGTTACCTGATGCAACAGTAACCTCAGTAATTGAAGGTGCATTAAAATATTCTACACCTGAAATGAAGGCTGAAATCGAACATGGGCTGGCTATTGCTGACAAGTACACTGATCCCATGGACAGAAAATTCAGAGAGGAGTTGAATGCAATGTATGCTGACTCGACAAGTCCTTATTATGTTAATAAAAGGATAGCAAAATATATGGCCTCTTCTGTTTATGAAAATGTAACCTGCTCGTTCGCTATTTTCAAAATTACAAAAGGAAACGTAGAACAGGCGGTGCTGATTGCCAACAATCGTGGACGTGATACTGATTGTACTGCAGCTAGCGCGGGAGGTTTGGCAGGTGCATTGACTGGCACCACTACAATACCAAAGGAATGGATAGATCAACTTGAGATGGGGATTGCGAAAAATCCTTATACAAATTCTAACATGACTAATAAAGCTACTGCACAGGGTTTATATCGCGCTCTTCAAAGTAAGCTTAATAGGATGTCAGAAGAATTGAAAGCTGCTGAGAAACAGTATGGAACTGAATTGCCGGTTGAGGTTATTAATAAAAAAAAGTATTTAAACCATATGAATGAGATAGTGAAATAAAATTTATGATTCACTATGTTAGCCTTCATCAGGAAGATCATCAATCATAATTGAATAGCAATACAAAAACTTTAAAACAGAACATTATGGATAAAAGAATTACTGGTCTTATTGAAGATTACCGACGGGGAAATATTGACCGCCGCAATTTTCTGAAGAAACTTACTCGCTATACAGGAAGCGCTGCTGTAGCAATGTCATTCATTCCTTCCCTGGAAATGATCACATCAGACGTGCCCGGATCTGGTCTTCCGGCCCGGAGACAATCTGCCGTGAATGCGCCACAGGAGATTCCTGTCCGGATAATATTGACCACATCGTACAAATTCGATCAACTCCTTGCCGGTCCCGATAAGCCTGAGGACTATTCTGCCTGGCTGGCCGGTATGCGGTCTTACAGAAAGGAAATGCAGTCTCTGATCCACGAAAAAATCGGCAACATGAAGTATCCCTACAATGAGCCTTCACTCCAATGGGCCCAGAGTAGTTTCATCCAGCCACAGATGATGATGCACGACCGGTATTTTTTCGATCCTGTAGCCGGCCGTTACACTGTGAGCCGCTTTCTCCAGGATCTTAACATCCGGTATGGTGGTATTGACAGTGTACTGATCTGGCCGCCAATGTATACAAATCTCGGTGTTGACGATAGAAACCAATTCGATATATGGCGCGACATGCCTGGTGGAATGGCTGCAACACGTAAAATGGTGCAGGAGTTCAGGCAGCAGGGGGTACGTGTACTCCTGCCTATTATGCACTGGGACAACGGAAGTCGCGATGAGGGAGTATTGATGGCGGAAGGTCTTGCCAATCTTGCCAAAGAAATTGGTGCGGACGGCTTGAACGGTGATACAATGTTCCCTGTGTACCGGGAGTTTTACGATGAGGCGGTCAAACTAAACTATCCGCTGGCCCTTGAGCCGGAGGCTGGTATGGGCAAACAAATAGAAGCTCTGGCATGGAATGTTTTGAGCTGGGG
The DNA here is from genome assembly GCA_038252165.1 of Bacteroidales bacterium. GTDB lineage: Bacteria > Bacteroidota > Bacteroidia > Bacteroidales > VadinHA17 > LD21. Next base: position 3,775 of record JBBSAP010000213.1, read on the forward strand.
TTACTGGTGGCCCGACCCAAACGGCCCATACCCGCACGTTCCGGCAGTTGACCGTTACAAGTTCATCGAACCCCGTCACCTGACTCACGTGTGCGATCGATGGGCCCACGACCGCACCGATATGCTTCAATATGCTTTCTTTAATGGCGACGGCTACGAGAGCTGGGAGAATGTATTTGGTGTATGGAACCAGGTCACACCCCGCGACGCTGAAGCAATGCGCAGAATCGCAACTATCTACCGGGCATTTCCGGAATTGCTTATAAGTCAGGAGTATGAGCCGTTCACTCCCACGATGCAAAAAGACATCTATGCCACCAAATTTCCGGGCACAAGCATGACCCTTTGGACCTTTGTTAACCGTGCTTCGTCTGCAGCTACCGGCCCTCAAATCCAAATCCCGTTTTCTCCGGACATACGTTTCTTCGATTTATGGCGCGGTTCGGAACTGAAACCACAAATAAGAGAAGGAAAAGCAATCCTGGATTTCGAAATGGAACCCCGGGGTTATGGAGCAGTTTTGGCCACCGAGAGTTCTCCTTTAAGGCCTGTTAAGAAGCTGTTGGGCACAATGAAGAAACGGTCGCATATCAAAGTCAGCGACCTGTCAAACGAATGGAAAGTTTTGACACAGCAAATTATTGAGATTCCCCTTACAACGCCAGTTACCAACCCGCCAGAAGGGATGGTTCGAATTCCCGCCGGTAACTTTAAGTTCGAGGTAGAA
>JBBSAP010000214.1:0-4406 GCA_038252165.1 Bacteroidales bacterium
AATCAAGAACAAGACAAATAACAGCGTAATGGAATACCAGATTGTTCCTGAAAGCGAAGCGAATTTCAAGCTTGCTAAAATTGCTATCAGCTCGCCTATTGCTATGGGTTTAATTGGTAAAAAAGTCGGGGATACTGTACAGATCAAGGTCCCTTCAGGTATAATCCCGTTCGAGATAATGTCAATATCAATACAGTAAATATTTGGTGCAATGGCAACTCTTTTCACAAAGATCATTAAGGGAGAGATTCCGTGTTATAAAATTGCTGAGGATGAAAGGTACTTTGCCTTTCTCGACATAAATCCTTTAATGGCCGGACATACCCTGGTAGTGCCGAAAGTTGAAACTGATTATATTTTCGACCTGCCCGATGCTGAGCTCTCAGGTCTGGTCCTTTTCTCGAAGAAAGTTGCTATGGCGATTGAAAAGGCTATCCCATGCGCCCGAATTGGTGTCGCCGTTATCGGCCTTGAAATCCCGCATGTCCATATTCATCTGGTTCCGATGAATACAATGGCTGACCTTAACTTCAAAAATCCTAAACTTAATTTCACACCTGAGGAATTCAGTAAAATCGCAAAACGAATCAGTGAAAAAGTGGTACTTTAATTAATTGAAGGATCTTTCTTCTTTTCATTTCATTTAATATCTTTATAAGTATAATTCTGCTCGCTGCATGAGTTACTTATATGATTTGTGGGACGATTTCATAAGTCTCCTTTTTCCCAGGCTATGCTATGGCTGCGGCAACCACCTGGTGAGAAATGAAAAACTTATCTGCACGGAGTGTTTTGTTATGATTCCCAGGTCCGGCTATCATCTTAACCCTGGTAATCCGGTTGAAAAATTATTCTGGGGACGCTGCATGATATCAAAGGCGGCGGCATTCTCATTTTACACAAGGGATAGCAGGATAAGGAGACTGATACATCAGCTGAAATATAAAGGGGTTAAAGAGATTGGTTCCGAACTTGGAAGGATTTATGCCCGTTCACTTAAGTCATCCGGATTTCTGGAAGGTATTGACATTATCATTCCGGTACCTTTGCATCCTTCAAAGAAACGGCAGAGAGGATTTAACCAAAGTGATCTTATTTCAATGGGAATTTCGGATGTTTCCGGAATTCCGGTTGACACCGGGCTGCTGATCAGAAAAACTATTACAAAAACACAAACCCGTAAATCGCGCTATGACAGATGGACAAATGTTCAGGACATTTTCATGGTAAGGGATGAGGAAAAGCTGAGGGGCCTTCACATTCTTCTGGTTGATGATGTGATTACAACAGGGTCGACTATTGAAGCATGCACGAATGAAATACTGAAATCAGAAAATACACAAGTCAGTGTTGTGGCCCTTGCTTTTTCTGTTATCGGATAAACAATTGCTATTTAATCCTTTTGGGATTTTTATTAATGAAATCCTTCCAGCTGTTGTAGTTTTTCTCCTGCCGGGGAGAGTTGGTCTGGAAAAAATGGCAGAGTGCAGCGGCGAGCCCATCGGTGGCATCAAGCTTTATTTCGATTTTACTGAAATTAAGTATCCGCATCAACATCGATGCGACCTGCTCCTTTGAGGCAGCCCCTCTTCCGGTAATCGACATTTTGATCTTTCTCGGGGCATATTCGAATATTGGAATGGAACGGCTTAGAGCCGCTGCAATTGCAGCTCCCTGTGCCCGGCCCAGTTTTAACATCGACTGTACGTTTTTGCCATAAAATGGAGCTTCAATGGCAAGCTCATCAGGATGATATTCATCTATTATTCCGACAGTACGGTCGAAGATATGCTTCAGTTTAATATAATGGTCATCGTATTTAGAGAGGTCAATTGAACCAATTGTTATCAGGACAGGATCCTGCCCTGATACTTTTATCAATCCGTATCCTGTAATGTTTGTCCCGGGATCAATGCCCAGGATGATCCTCTCTTTTGTGTTCTTTTTCAACCGTTTAAATTATAGGCTGTTTTTTATCTGATCGAAAGACCTCTGTTCATCCATTGAGGTTTTTCTGAGTACTGGTGATAACGGTAAAATGAATCGGATCCCTTAGTTGAAAATGTTCCGGTCTCAATATATCTTATGGCCTCTTTCAGGCATAGTTCATTCCTGTCATCAAAATTATGAGTTATATCGTCCGAAACAACTTTCGCCGGGGGTATGCCTTGGAAATAGTCACCCTCATTATCCTTATTGACAATTTTGAAAGTTATAGGCCAGAAGAAATACTTCTCACCAACTTCCCAGCCATTCATTCCTACTGGTTTGCCGCTCGTTGTATCTCCTATGCTTATAATATTCATAAAGGGCTTAAGCCCGTTCATCACCGCTTCGCTTGCTGATGCTGTAAGCCTTGAAGAAATAACAATCAGCCTGTTTAATGAAAGGTTTACCTGAACATTTTTGTCAAATTTATATGTGTAGTTTTGATCCTGGTTCTTATTATTATAATTAAGCACTCCAAATACTGACCCTGAATTAGCGAGTGTTTTGCCGCCAATCTCAGTTGCAAGGGTCTGAGCTACCGAAAGATATCCTCCTGAGTTATATCTCAGATCAAGTATCAGGTCCTTGATATTATTCTCTTCAAAAAACTTAAATGCAGTAGCTAGCTCTGCCGGTGAAGGTGAAATGAATGACTCGAAAACCAGGTGTCCTGTCACTCCTGTTGAAAGATGCAGTGTATCAAACAGTAATACTGAATTTATAGTAAAGGAAGCTTTTACAGATGATATTTCGATGTCAGTTCCATCGGGCTTTGTAAAAACAAACTTGTTTGTGACACCTGCGGTACTTGCTCCAAATGCAGTATTATAGGTGGCTGCATCACCGTCAGCGATTATTTTGGCAATGTCGTAACCATTCACGCTTTTGACAATCCATCCCCTCCGAACCCCATTTGTTTTATACAATGGGGATTCTGCATATATCATGGAAATCCTGGCCTTTTTGGAATTATCAAGGCCTATACGGATTCCGTGTCCTACAAATTCTCCCTGCATTTCAGCAATAAACTCATTATAATCAGCTACAAAGCTCCATTTATCGAGTGTCTTATACCTCATGGCTTCCAGGAGATCATAAGGATCAGCATAATTCTCTTTTTTTACAGTAGGCATAAGGTCATACCAATAATACCACTGCCTCATCAGATAATACAGACTGTCCCTGGCCATGGCATCCGTAAGGCCTGTCACGACGACAGGAACAGGATCTTTCTTGCATGATGAAAAGAGGGGCAGGAGAATAATTGCAATATAGAATAGCTTTTTCATATAAGTAGATTTTACATTAGCTTTTTGTGAATGACAAAAATAACAAATTATTGTACTTTAATTTTCCGGTTCTGTATCAGTATCCCTGAAATTATCAGCAATAATCCTGCCGGAGTTGTATAAAAAACGGGTTCATGAAGTATAAAGTGTACGAAAATAAGTGAAAGAAACGCGGAAAGATAAACAAGATTGCTCACCTTGTCGGTAGTTGAAGACATCTGAAGAGCCTTCAGCCAGAAGAAAAATGTTATACCCATTTCAAACAACCCGATATATACTGAGGAGGCAATACCCATAAATCCGATTTTTTCAGGCCAGCTGTCTGTTATTATCATTACTGCAATGAGATAAAAAGATGCGAATAAAAAGTTAAGGAACAGCTTCACTGCCTCATCCCTTTTATCCCTGACATTCAGCACAAAGAACAGAGCCCAGAAAAAAGAACTGCCGGTTGCCAGCAGAACACCTTTCAGATCAGCATGATGCGGCTTAAAAAGATTCCCCTGTGAGGATATTATATAAACCCCGATGAATGAAATAAACAGAGCAACAAAGCTTCTTCCTTTAATCTTCTGCTTTAAGATAGGAACTGACAGAAAAACCAGGATGATTGGCCAGATCATGTTTAGAGGCTGTGCTACCTGTGCGGGCAGGAGCTGGTAAGCATGAAGCAGGACCAGGTAATAAATGAACGGATTTAAGAGCCCCAGCAAACCCGAATTAGCAAAATCTGCCGGGGAATTTAATTTCAGCAGACCTGTCTTCTTTTCTGAAATAAGAATAACCAGCAAAGCCAGGGTTGCGGTTACAGATGCTATAGTAAGCATCGGCAGCACGGAAAGCTCCCTAAGGCATAACTTAAAGGCTGTCGGAATTGTCGACCAGAAAAATATTGCCAGTCCGGCATAGATATATGATTGGCGGGTTTTATCCATGTTTGATCTGCCCCCAACCCCCTAAAGGGGGCTTTTAATTGTGGCCCCCCTTCAGGGTAATGGTGCTAACTTAATAATTATATTATCTTTGTAGTAAATTAATACCAAAGATAATGAAACAGAATAGATCTCTTGCAATAAGTAGTAAAATCCAGGAATGTAAAATGGGTAATATTATTGGAATGTTAGAAAA
>JBBSAP010000215.1:0-4385 GCA_038252165.1 Bacteroidales bacterium
GATCGCACTATTCCTGGCCATTGGGAAGGTGATCTTCTCATGGGGCATAATAATGGTTCTGCTTTGGGTACTTTAGTTGAACGAACCACACGTATGACCTTCTTGGTTCAACTTAAAGATAAAGACGCTACCACCGTACGAGAAACTTTCGCTAAAGAATTTAAACATCTTCCCAAAGGCTTAAAGCGTTCTCTAACCTATGACCAAGGCCAGGAAATGGCAGAACATAAACTTTTTACCAAGAGCACGCAGATTAAAGTGTACTTTGCGCATCCCCACACACCTTGGGAACGAGGCACTAATGAAAACACCAACGCTTTGATTCGTCAATATTTTCCAAAAGGTACAGATTTTTCCAAAGTAACATTAGCAAACATCAAAAAAGCACAGGATATGTTAAACGACCGGCCGCGGAAAACTCTAGGTTTTTTAACTCCGCATGAGGTCTTTAGTAAATTGTTGCATTAGCAACTTGAATCTACACTGTCCCTATTAATCCCAGCTATGCTATCAAATTGGCATACTTTACGAAGTACTTTAGTAAAACAGAAGTACATTCTATTAAAAACTTCTCAGCTCTTATAGGTTATCCGCCAAAAATTACCGAATTATTGGCTAGTTCAACTGTCCTCTGTATCCTATCTCTGTCCCCTTTATGTCCCCTTTATGTCCCCTTTGGCTCGTTTATTTCATAATATAATATGTTCCTTTCCCCGTAGATCCAACCTTTCCTAATATATGCTTATCTGTTAGAACTCCTAAGTCACGACTTGCAGTTTTTTTAATCACCCCGTTCAATTCTTGGTATTCCTTATTGGTTATCTTTCCTTTTTCTTTCACATACGTTACTGCTTTTATCTGTCTTTCGTTAAGCCCAAATTTTCTCAAATATTCTTCTGTGTAAATATCTTTACGAAAATACACGCTAATCCCATAAAATTCTTCTTTAAATTCAGGTTCCGGCAAAACCTGGACTTTGCACAAATCAATCATCCTTTTTGTGCCAGAACCCCACCTTTCTATAAAACCTGCATAATAAAAAACAGAAGCAATAAGCGGGTTTTTAGGAAAAGAGGAATGTTCTGTTTTTAAACTTTCAATGGTGAGCTGTTTTGGTAATTTTCCGGGATTCCATATCCAGAGTCTATCATCATAAATTTTTATCTGTATCTCTGCTGTGCTTAGATGATCTTTGTGGATTAATGCATTTATAACTGCCTCTCTTAGTGCTTCAAGAGGATAATCCCACACATCTTTACGTTCAATTCCCTTTATCTCAAATCTTACATTTAAATGTTTTTTAATAGCATTCATCAATGTGTCCAATTGCTTAAAAAGATTTCCATCGGCAATAACGGTATCTAAAATTTCTGTTGGAGTCTTAAATCTTCCAGCTCTACCCTGAGCAGTAATAAAAAATGTTTGAGGTTTCTTCCCAAAAAGTAAAATAAGTGCCCTGGTTAATTTTTCATTATTAGTGATTAATTCTAAATTCTTAAACATCGTTTTATAAGCAATACAACGGGGTCATACAACGGGGTCAGGCTTCACAATTTCACAAAATACCTGATAGGAGAACTTAAGTGGCGATGAAAACCTGTCAGGGGACGTTGTTCTCTGTTTGACAGCTTTGGCAAGAATAGGGGTCTGGTCATCATATTTGATATAACTTACTATAATACAGAGAATCATCCCCCGTTTGATGTTTGATATTGTATATGGATTTGAATTACAATATAATTAATATATGAAAGAAATAAAAAGCAAGAGCAATAAGTGGGCTGCCTAGCCTGCGTTGTACTTGACGCGCTAAGATGTACTGAGTTATGATCTGGGTGAATGTACTGCAGGCAAGCAGCGCTTGTCCAGGATAAGGTGGAGCAGCGGAACCGGTAACGCTCGCGCAATTTATCGACAAGGAGAATCAGAATTATAAGGAGAATTGTTCGGCCGACTGAACGCTTTTTAGGGAGATCGCGGAAAGAAATAAGGGCCCAACCCTTGAAATGTAAAATGATAAAACATAAAAAAATAAAGGGGTCTATAATTGAAAAATAACAATTAACTATAGGATAATCTGATCAGCCAGGATAGTCAAATAACTTTCTTAATGCCAGAATAAGAACATATGGGCAGAGGAGCATTTGTGGCTTTAGGGTTTGTCCAAAGACAATCAGTTTGTCCTTGTGACTCGACCTGAACTGCCTATATACACTACTTATCTGCTTGAATAAGGTACAGACTTAAGATAAATCCAGGAATTACTAGGAAATAACCATCTAAAAATAACAGAGATCTATACACAGTCTTAAAAGACCATTGATAAAATAAAAACCTGTCGTGGTTTTTTTAAATAATGATGTTATAATTATATGCAAAATAGACACGATTTTTTTGTGCCACCAAATGGGCGGTGTAAAAACAATAACATGCATAACTGTTATTGGTAAGATTTTAAAGAAAAAAGATTGATTCGCAAATAAGTTGACAGATAATAAGCTAAGGCTTTTAGATAAAGCAAGACAAGTTATTCGGGTTAAACATTATAGTTTAAGAACCGAATAGTCTTATATTAATTGGATTAAAGGTTCATATTATTTTATAACAAAAAACATCCTATTGAAATGGGAGAAAAAGAAACTGGAGAATTTATTACTCATCTGGTAAAAATGAAAAGGTCTCCGCATCAACGCAAAACCAAGCTTTATGTGAAATCGTATTCTTATATAAGAATGCATTGAAGAAGGATTTATAAAATGCTATTTCATACTTTCAGACATTCTTTTGCGACTCATATTCTTGAGTCAGGATATAATATAAGAACAATACAGTAATTATTAGGACATAAAAACTTAAAAACGACTATGATTTACACACATGTGATTAGCCAAGGTGCCAAGGGGGTTAGAAGCCCTGACGCTTTCTTGTTTAGGCTGCTAAATTAGCAACCTAAACAAGAAAGCGAAACAAGGGAAAAGAATGTATAAATTAACTAATAATAAACCATTAACAAATGATAGGCAACATAGGATAGGTAGTCATGGAAAGCAACCTTTGCTTTTTCCATTAGTACACCTAATCTTATGTTAGGCGGCAGGGATCCCGGTGGTGGTTGGAGGAGAGGTGACCCGATGAGCGACGTGAGCACCAGAGAGAAGCAAGATGAGGCAGTCTCTGTCGAGGAGGCGCTAAAAAAGGAGCGATACGAGTTACTCCAGCGCTTGGAGGACTCGCTGGAAACGCCGATGCTGGTCCTCGCCTTCGTATGGTTGGTACTGTTGGTCGTTGAGTTTACCTGGGGCGAGAGCCAGTTGTTCGAGATCATTGGCACGATCATTTGGGTCATCTTCATTATCAATTTCGCGGTGGAATTCGTCCTGGCACCGTACAAGGTCGCTTACCTAAAGCACAATTGGCTGGTGGCCATTTCGCTACTGGTACCGGCGCTGCGCCTCTTCCGCGTCTTCCGGGTGTTTCGGATGCTCCGGCTGGCCCGCGTGGGGCGGGGTTTGAGTTTACTCCGCGTCGTCAGCTCGCTGAACCGCGGCATGCGTGCGCTCGGCGCGAGCCTGAGCCGGCGGGGCTTCGGCTACGTTATCGCCCTCACGGTACTGGTCATATTCACCGGCGCGGCCGGGATGTACGCCTTCGAGAACGTCGCTCCCGGCGGCCTAGAGACTTACGGTGAAGCGCTTTGGTGGACCGTGATGATCCTCACCACGATGGGCTCTGGGTACTGGCCGCAGACGGTCGAGGGACGTGTGCTGTGCGTCTTCTTGGCGCTGTACGCTTTCGCCGTCTTCGGCTACGTGACGGCGACGCTCGCAACCTTCTTCATCGGCCGTGACGCAGAGAATGACGATGCTGAATTGGCAGGAACCAAACAATTGGCCGCGCTCCGGGACGAGATGACCGCCCTGCGCGAAGAGATCCGCACCCTGTTGCGGCGACCGCCGCAGGTCTAAGGCGTATTCCGATGGAATAAAAGCACTCCAAAAAACAAGGGGACGGTTCTTTGTTTTAAGCTTTAAAAATATGATTGACACTAAATCCTGTCAATCTGGACAATTGTCTTAATGAGCATCCATTCAGTTTCTTAAGGAATTTCAAAACCTCAGTTTGGGTTTTCGATATCTCATTGTAAAGTGTGGATAAGTCTATATTATATTGATTTAATACTAACTGTCTAATCTTTTTATCAGATAGGGTTTCCCTTTTTTCAGCTAGATCAAGACATTGACCGTCATTCGGTTCATCGTTGAACCTTTTAAACTTTTCAATAGCCTTATCTCTTTCTTTGTCGAACATTTTAAGCGCAAAATCTACAGTAACCATATTTGATTTGGTGGTGTACTCCTGGTAACTACTCCATTCGTATGAGGCAA
>JBBSAP010000216.1:0-4382 GCA_038252165.1 Bacteroidales bacterium
CTACCTCAAGCGGGTCTTTTTTATAATACTCCTGATTAAAAAGTTCGAGAGAAAGAATTTTGGTTCCACCCATTTCATAGAGGTCTTTCAAAATACTGCCAAATGGAGCTACTCCGTCACCTGGAAATACCCTATCGCTATCTGTCTGCTTATTCAGCGGGATTGAAGATAGATAATCGTTCATGTGAAATACTTCGATTACTTTTCCGTTCAACAATTTTAGTCCGTTAAACCCCGATCCCCCTTTGTACATATGAAAGACGTCGGCAAGCAATCTGCAGTCGGGGTCGTCAGCAACTGCCATGACCATAAGGGCCTGGCCGAGACTATAAAATGTTTTTGAAGATCCCCAGAATTCCAACTGAGGCATCACCCCTGTTTTTCTTCCAAGATCGAGTAATTGCCTGTACCTCCCTCCTGCTTTCAAAAGATCAAGTGGTTTGTCGTTCTTAACACCTGAAGAAGGTGCAGCAACACGCGTGCAACCCAATTGAACAAGAATATTCATCTCCTCCTCCATCTGTTCAAAACCTTTCTTTCGCTGCTCATCATCATCAACCATCCATGGTGCGAAGCCAATTGCATTAGCAACTTTCAGTTTATTATCATCGAGGATTTTTTTCAGGCTTGCAATGGTCTTACCTTCTCCGGTGTATACCTTAAGGTCACTTATCCATAGTTCAACATAGCTATAGCCGGCACGGGATGCAATATTAAGAGTATCGGGAAGGCTAAGATTCTGTCCTTTTATTGTACTTGTATTAAGACAATATTCAAATTTCGAATCAACACCTTTCTTAAACGGTGAAAAAGCAGGTGTAACAAACCCGAGTGTAACTGCTCCTGTGCCAGCTGTCTGTATAAAATGTCGTCGTGTAATCATCAAACAATAATATAGTTTTCAAAATTAAACTTTCGGAAATACCCAGGGAGCTCTGTACTCAGGCTTAATAAGCTGATTTGCCTTCTCACTGTTTGTAAAAATTCCTTTGGCATCGTCCCAGTTTAGAACGGCTTCTCCTGTTCTGGCTCCGATATTGGCAATATGAGCATGCAATGCAGCAACCCTTCCCAGTTCAGGAGGACATACCGGGGTGTTTCTCGATTTTACACAATCGATGAAATTTTTTGCATGCTGGGGATGTGATTCTTTGCCTTCCTTAAATACTTTAGCCTCAATTTTGCCTGCTTTTTTAGTGTTATCCCACTCAGGATAAACCTGGTAACTACTTCTGTCAGTCACTATTGTTCCGTTCTCACCAATAAATGCCAGACCGAAGAGTTTTTCATAAGGCCCCTGTTGGACTCCCGCTGTCATATCCCAGTTCATCACATAGTCTTTCTTTGGATAAACGACAGTCATTGTATCGAATGTTTCGCGCATCTTTTTTTCTGAGGAAGAATTTGCGGCGTAAGTTAATGTCTGAGATGGGGCTTCAACAAGATCTTTAGCCCACAAACCCATGTCAAGAAGATGCACTCCCCAGTCGGACATAAGGCCACCTCCATAATCCCAGAAATGACGCCATGTACCATGGAAACGACTCCTGTTAAATGGTCGCAATGGAGCTGGCCCTAGCCACATGTCGTAGTCAACACCTTCAGGTACAGGGCTGTCAGCAACTATATTGGCACCAGTTCCGTAACCAAAGTTTCCCCATGCATTTACTTTCCTCAACTTACCGATCGTTCCATCCTTAATCATTTTCATTGATTCCTGGAATACATATCCACTACGCTGCTGTTGTCCAACCTGCACAACACGTTTATAGTAATTGGCAGCTTTAACCATAATATTGCATTCTGCAATTGTATTTGCCATTGGCTTTTCAACATATACATCCTTACCTGCCTGGCAGGCAGCAACAAGCATCAGGCAATGCCAATGATCGGGGGTACCAATAATTACAGCATCAATATCTTTCTGCTCAAGCATTTTTCTGAAATCGCTGTATATCTTTGGTACTTGATTATAAGTCTTTTTAATTTCAGCCGCCCTGTCATTCAATACTTTTGAATCGACATCACAAAGTGCAACACAATTTACATCACCCTGATCGAGGTGACATGCAAGATCATGGAAGCCCTGGCTCTTGCATCCGATAAGTGCAATATTTACTTTGTCATTCGGGGAAATTCCGTAAGCCCAGTTCTTTAAAGGAAGTACACTTGCCAAACCAATACCACCTGTTGCCAATGTGGTCTGTTTAATAAATTTTCTGCGATTTGTTTCCATAATATTCAGTGTTAAAAAATAAAAAACTTATATCTCATTTTAGCTATTAAATTTCTATTGTACCAAGAAGTACTTTCAGTAATTACGATAAATCAATTTCAAAGAGTTCTCTATTTCCAAAGCATTCCTAAAAACATCCTTGTCGGAATTCTCATCGAATCCGCAAACTGAAGTTAACACTGAGGATATCCCCTCTGAAAACATTCGGGCAAACTCAATATCCTGGAGAAACATGTTTCCCGATTCATCCTTTGCTCTGAAATGTAGTCCGCAAACAAGAGCAAATAAGATATTTTCATATGGAAGGCTATATTTCATTGCTTCCATAATTGCTCCTGTTATGCGGTCGTGAATGCTGAGTTTACGTAAAAGATCACAACCGACTCTGTAAATAGTATCGCCAAGTGCTCTGTTCTGAAACCGCAGGAGCAAATCATCAATATGTTCATTCAGAGATTCCTTTGTAAACTCTTCAGGGTACATCTTTAAAAGTACATCTGCAGCTTGTTGCATTGCGGCTTTTGCTTTTTTATAAACCTCATCAACTGCAAGTGCTTCATAGAGGTAAATAAATTCCGGATTATATAGATATCCTATATATGCCGTTGCAGAGTGACCGAGGTTATGGATAAATAATTTGCGGTCGACCCATGCTTTCATATTTTCCTTTGGTGAAAGTCCTTCAATTTCCGGAATTGGGTTTTTAAAAGCAAGACTATCGAGAATAAGTGTATTATAAGGTTCGGCAAATACCTGTAGAATATCCTCTTTCATATCCTGTTCTGTCATTATCGGGACCATTTTTCCTATACTTGTCTCGATCAATCCAATCCTTTCTTCAAGAGGGAAGTCGGATGGCAAAAGAAGCCTAAGTTCAGAACGTACAAAATCAGCTGCATTCCGAAGATTTTCAGCAATAATTATATCCAGCGGGGCAGCTTCATTCAAACTGTATCTTTTGATTAGGCCTTGTGCAATTAGCTTAATAACAGAGCTTAATCCATTTAATCCAACCGAAATGGCAATAATTCCTGCGCTGGCAACTTCGTCAAATACCTTTTGTTCATCTAAAGCAAAAACTCCAGATACATTCTTTATACTGATTGTTAATTCTTTATCACTTTTAATTATCACATTGTAATTACGGCGATTATTGAGTTCTTCAATTACAGCTTTGTTAAGATCGATGAATACAACCTGATATCCCCCTCTGCTGAAGAGCTGACCTATGAATGACCGGCCAATTTTACCCGCACCAAATAGAACCATTTTTTTCTTAACACCCCCATTATTTGAAGAAATCTGATTAATGTATTCATTTTTAAATACTTCAACTAATTTCAGCTTTTCACCAATTGAGTTTTCCAGAAAGGTGCCACCTAAATAGAAACAGGCAAATCCACCTGATGCCACCCCCCATGCAATTGCTTCTTCAAAATTTAACTCCCTGGCTTCATAATATTTCAACTGCATTGCAAGAGAAGAAATTACTCCACCAGCAAAGTTATCTCCGCATCCTGTTGTATCGACCTTTGATGCAGGATTTGATGCTAAATGCTCTGACACTTTTTTTGATACAGGAAATTTCCGCAGGTCTGTATTTTTGAACATCTTGCCATTCGAAAATGCATAAAGGTCGTTTGCTCCATTGGTTATAATAAAAGCCGGCACACCCTTTTCAATAAAAAAAACAGCAGCTTCAGTGATTGATTTCCGGCCGCTTATTTTCAATGACTCTTCACAATCCATTATAAGCAGGTCAATTAACCGGAAGTTATCAGGATCATCAACAAGAGGCCATGGTTTATCAGGGTTTGATTTCTCATTTCTGAAATCAAAAACAGTATTTACAACTGTTATACAGCCATTTTGCTTTGCCTTAGCAAGTAATGCTGTTAAATTATCATGGATTTGTGGTACCAGTGCAGTACCACCAAAACAAACTATCCGGGAATTGAAAAAGTCTTCATTAAGTAAATCCGGAGAGTAATCCCAGGCAGCGCCAATATTGTTTATAAAAGTTCGTTCACCCTGGCTATTATTGAAGTCAGGATCAGAAACGACATCTGTAAATGGAGTTCTTTTTTTTGAAATAGTCCTGTAATTATCAATATTCAATGGTGTTTTCTGCACCATTTTATTAATC
>JBBSAP010000217.1:0-4377 GCA_038252165.1 Bacteroidales bacterium
AAGGATATTGAGGCAGCTCTTAAAGCCGGTATCTTTTGCTTTAACTGTGAATCCATTCCAGAAATGGAAGTAATCGATTCAATTGCTGAAAAAAATAACAAGATTGCAACCATAGCACTTAGAATCAATCCCTACATTCAGGCACATACCCATAAATATATTACAACCGGAGTTGCCGAAAGCAAATTCGGGATCAATACGTGGGAACTGAAAGAAGTTCTGGAAAAGCTGAAATCATTAAAGAATCTGAGCCTTAAAGGCATTCACTTCCATATTGGCTCCCAGATCACGAAAATGTCAGTTTTTAAAAGCCTCTGTTCCAGGATTAATGAGCTGCAGGAGTTCTTTTCATCACAGAACATTGACCTTGAAATAATTAATGTCGGAGGCGGGTTAGGGATAGATTATGCAAATCCGGAAAAAGCTGCCCGTTTTGAGGATTACTTTTCGATTATTAAGGAATTTATTAAGCTCCGTCCTGGTCAGCATATCCATATTGAACCGGGACGATCACTTGTAGGTCAGTGCGGATCTCTGATATCGAAGGTCCTTTATATAAAAAAAGGAAGTAATACCACCTTTGCGATTATCGATGCCGGCATGACGGATCTGATCAGACCTGCACTGTACCAGGCGGTGCATAAAATTGAGAATCTGACATCTAACGGGAAAGCTGACAGGTATGATGTCGTGGGGCCGGTTTGTGAATCAGCTGATTCGTTCGCCAAGTATATTGAACTGCCTGAAACCCGCAGGGGAGATTTATTTGCAATCAGATCTGCCGGAGCTTACGGTGAAGCGATGGCCTCAAGATATAATCTCAGAGATCTGCCGGGCGCGGTATTCTCTGATGAGATTTAGGGGCTTATTTCTTATTTTCTGCCCTTACCTTGCTGTGCTTCGCTCCATAAAAGAAGTAGATCAGGAAGCCGAGGCCCATCCATATAACCAGCCGCAACCAAGTATCAAGAGGTAATGCTGCCATTTGCAGAAAACAAATTGCCGCCCCGGCAATCGGGATAAAAGGAACCCACGGTGTTCTAAACGGTCTGTGGATGTCAGGCTTCGATTTTCTGAGAACCAGCACACTTATGCATACAATGATGAAAGCGAGCAATGTACCTATCGATACAAGTTCCCCGAGAATACTTATGGGTAATATTCCGGCAATAATCATTGCTACAGAACCTGTAACTATTGTACTTATATAGGGCGTTTTGAAACGCGGATGGACCTTTGAAAACACAGGCGGAAGCAGGCCATCCTTTGCCATGGTGAAAAAGATCCTTGGCTGGCCTAGAAGCATCACAAGAATTACAGAACTTAATCCGGCTATTGCAGCGATTTTTACAATAGGCCGAAGCCAGAACATCCCTTTACCCATAGCATCAACTCCAACTGCAACCGGATCGGGTACATTCAGTGCAGTGTAACTCACAATCCCTGTAAGCACTATGGCAACAAGTATGTAAAGAACAGTCGAAATACCTAGAGATCCAAGGATGCCGATCGGCATATCTCTCTTAGGATTTTTTGCTTCCTGGGCGGCTGTTGATACTGCATCAAATCCTATATATGCAAAGAATATAACGCCTGCCCCCCTCAGAATACCACTTAATCCGAATTTTCCGAATTCACCCTGATTTGCTGGAATAAATGGATGCCAGTTGGCCGATTTCACAAACATAAAACCGATTGCGATAAAAAGTATAATTACGGATACTTTGGTTATAACCATTACATTATTGAAGTTGGCGGATTCTCTTATCCCTATTACCAGGAGTGTTGACAATAATGCCACAATGAACATTGCCGGAAGATTAAGAATGCAGGTCACATGTGCCAGTGAATCTACACTGATGCCTGATGCGGCAAGAGTCTGCGTAAAAGCATCAGTAAGAGGTTTCCATCCCATTTCAGGGACATTCACAAGTACAGTGCCAGTTGCACCGGTAAACTGGGCAGGAATAAATATATTAAGGTCTTTAAGAAAGCTTACCACATAACCCGACCATCCGACAGCAACTGTTGAAGCGGCAAAAAGATACTCAAGAATCAGATCCCATCCTATTATCCATGCAAGGAACTCGCCGAGAGTTGCATAAGAATAAGTATATGCACTTCCTGCAATGGGTATCATGGAAGCAAACTCAGCATAGCACAAACCTGCAAAACCGCAGGCAAGCCCTGAAATAATGAAAGAAATTACGATTCCGGGGCCGG
Source organism: Bacteroidales bacterium (assembly GCA_038252165.1). Lineage (GTDB taxonomy): Bacteria > Bacteroidota > Bacteroidia > Bacteroidales > VadinHA17 > LD21. The sequence goes on from JBBSAP010000217.1 coordinate 2,224, forward strand.
CATATTGAGCTGCAGCCTGACCTGTCAGAACAAAAATACCCGCACCGATTATAGCTCCAATACCAAGAGTTGTTAAATTAAGGGCAGTTAATGATCGTTTTAATCCCCCGGTATCCTTTGATTCTTCCATCAACTGATCCAGTGGCTTGGTGAGAAGCAATTTACTTTTTGACATTGGATTTATAATAACATTGGTAGTAAAGAAAGTGTAGCAGATACAAACGTAACTTTTTTTTGTATAAAATAAATAATTTCCGGCTATATGAAACAAAACTTTAATCAGGGTGGCTGCATTATTATAAAATTTTAACAAATTACCGCTACCTTTATCAAAACAATCTTTTAATCCCATGAGACGCAATTTTATTCTGACAGTTTTAATAATATTAGTATCCTTATCCTGTGCACCGCTAAACAAGTACAGGGATCTACCCGAAGTAAAAGCCTGGGAAAGCGAAATTGAAAAATTTGAACAGCTCGATGTTTCCAAATCCTATCCTTCCGATGCAATACTTTTTGCAGGCAGTTCAAGCATAAGACTCTGGTCGACGATTGGAAAGGATATGATGCCTTATAATGTTATCCAAAGGGGATATGGAGGGGCAAAGCTGACCGATTTCGCTGTTTATGCCGACAGGATTATTTACCCTCATCCCTGCAGGGCTATTGTAATTTTTATTGCAAATGATATCTCTGGAAATGAAAATGATAAAAGCCCGTTGGAAGTGTCACAATTATTCAGGAAGACTCTGTATGTAATCCGAAGAAAATTTACTGATACCCCTGTTTTCTGGATAAGCGTCATTCCTACTCCTTCGAGATGGGCTGTGTGGCCCGAAATTAAAGAAGCCAACGGAATGATAAAAGAGATTTGCGAGAGTCACAAAAACACTTATTTCATCGATACTGAAAAGTATTTCCTCAATGCGAACGGGCTGCCCCGCAGTGAGCTCTTTATTGAGGACAAGCTTCATCTGAATGATGAAGGTTATAGGACCTGGTCGGGAATAATCAAGAACGAACTGAATAATGTGCTTGTAACTAAATAAAATTTAATATTAAATCACCATATGAAAAATTCAATATCCCGCAGGAAATTCGTCGTTAGGACTATCGGAGCCGGTACAGGAGCACTTATTCTTCCTGGTATTTCAGGAATGGCGATCCGGAAATCGGTCAAAGGAATCAAGCCGATGATCTTAACAAGCCATACAAATGAGACCGGCCGGAATGCCGTGGAAGCAGGATGGGAAATCCTTAAAGCAGGGGGTAACGCTGTGGATGCGGTGGAGAAAGCAGCAAATATTATTGAGGTCGATCCTGAAGATACTAGTGTCGGTTACGGCGGGCTGCCTAATGAGCATGGTGTTGTTCAGCTCGACTCCTCTTTTATGGATGGGAAAACCTATTCAGCTGGTGCCGTCGCCTGTCTTGAAAACATAAAAACACCTTCATCAGTTGCAAAACTTGTAATGCAGCGAACTGATCATGTTCTGCTTGTCGGCGCCGGAGCCCTCGAATTTGCGAGAGCCTGGGGATTCAGGGAAGAGAACCTGCTGACCGAAAAAGCAAGGAAGATATGGCTCAGGTGGAAAGAAGAGCTTAGTCCTTCGGATGACTGGGGTGTGCCTGAACATCTTCAGAATATTAAAAAGAATGAAGCATACTGGAAGGATTTTCCTGATATAGAGCATCATTACGGCACTACCAATGTACTAGCCATAGATATAAACGGTGATATAGCCGGATGCACGACTACCAGCGGTATGAGTTTCAAGCTGAACGGCCGCGTGGGCGATTCTCCGATCATAGGGGCAGGCCTGTATGTAGATAACGAGGTCGGGGCTGCCGGTGCCACCGGTCGCGGGGAAGATGTAATAAAATCCTGCGCATCATATTACATGCTTCTAAAAATGAAGGAGGGACGAACACCGCAGCAGGCATGTGAAGATGCTCTTCATATGATTATAGAAAGGTACAAAAATGTGAATCCCGCGTTTTATCCCGGCGAAAAGTTTGTAGCAATAAATAAATACGGGGAACTTGGTTGTGCAACAATGATCGGAAAAAGTAATCCTCAGATGTCTGTCATGACTGAGATGGGCTTCAGCAAGTACGAGGGCATTGTTGCATATCCGGGCAAATCCTGAACCT
>JBBSAP010000218.1:0-4363 GCA_038252165.1 Bacteroidales bacterium
GTCACTGTGAGTTTTAACCAGCCTCCGACAGCCAATGCCGGCCCGGGTGGAAATAACTGCGGATTTGTATTTTATTTCAATGCTGTACCAAGTTCCGGAACAGGCACATGGACAAGGGAAAGCGGCCCGGGTACAGCAAGATACAGCCCCGACAACCATGATCCCGGAGCACAGGTAACTGTAACATCTTATGGGACATATGTTTTCAGATGGACTGAAGTTAACGGATCTTGTACGAGCAGCTCTACGGTAACCGTAGGCTTCTTTGAACAGGTCTCGGCAAATGCAGGTAATGGTGGTGATGAATGTGATCTTAATTTTGTCCTTAATGCTGTAAAAGGGACAGGGACAGGAACGTGGACTAAGGTAGGTGGTGCGGGTAATTCGACATTCAGTCCGAATAATCATCAGAATAATGCAACAGTGACGGTTACCCAGCCAGGGGAATATGATTTTGCATGGACAGTAGTCAATAATAATTGCACTTCGACGGATGTAATTCGTGTGGTTTTCCATTCTGCCCCGGCTTTAGATGCCGGGCCTGATGCGGTTATTTGCAAGGGAGGCAATATCAGACTCCAGGCAAAGGGCACCGGAACGTTTTCATGGAGTCCCGCCAACCTTCTGAATAATGCAGCTATTCCTGATCCCGTTGCCACTCCTGTTGTGACAACAACATTTACCGTCTCTCTTACCGATCAATGGAATTGCAGGAACACCGACCGGGTTACAATAGAAGTAAACGAAAAACCGGTTGTTTATGCGGGTCCGGATCAGATCCTCGATTTTCTTTTCGAAACATCACTCGAAGCTACTGCCCTGAATGGTTATGAAACAGGAGAATGGAAAATTCTTACCGGAACAGGTACATTCTCAAACAAGAATAGTAACAAAACAAAGGTGTCAGAACTGGCGCTCGGAGAAAACAAAATCCTTTGGAGTGTGACAAACGGTGTTTGTGCTGCATCGTCTGATACATTACTAATTAAGATAAATAAGCTGATCATTCAAACATTGCTGACTCCCAATGATGATGGGAATAATGATCTCTTTATTATCAGGGGTCTTGAGTCGCTCGGGAAGGCAAGGTTAAGTATTTTCAACCGATGGGGTGCCATTGTCTTTATTGACGACAATTACGGCAATGCCTGGGACGGGAGGGATAATAACGGAAATATGCTGCAGGATGATACTTATTTTTACGTTCTGAAACCTGAAAAAATAGCAACTATCAAAGGTTATATTGTAATTAAACATTAAAATGAAAAAGATAATAAAGATACTTTTTCTCCTTATGATTCCTGTAAGTGTTTGTGGTCAGCTGACCCCTCTCACCAGTCAATATGTACTTAATCCATTGTTGCTGAATCCTGCTTCTGCAGGGAGCAGGGGAGTACTGAATGTTGCTGCATTTTACAGGAAACAATGGGTGGGAGTAACAGGATCTCCTGAAACAATGACACTTACGGCCGATGCACCTTTCAGAGATGACAGGATGGGGTTTGGACTTACTGTGGTAAGCGATAAGATCGGAATTACCAAGGAGACACAGTTCAAGACAAACTATTCTTACAAGATAAATGTGGGTAAAGGAGAACTCTCATTTGGATTGGGAGCAGGGTTGATAATAACAAATACCGCATGGTCCAAACTGATCGTTCTCGATCCCGAAGCAGATATCCTTCTGGTGGACTCGAAAGGCTTTATCGTTCCGGCTTTCAGTTTCGGAACCTATTATTCAGATAAGAGATACTTTGCAGGTTTTTCAATACCAAAGCTTCTTGGATATCAGTACAGTTTTGAAAAGAACAAATATGTTATCAATAATAATATGGGTGATTATTATTATTTATTTAATACAGGTTATCTTTTTGATCTTTCCTCCAACCTGAAATTCATGCCCTCTGCTCTTATTGTTTTTTCTCCGGGTGATAAGATTCTCTACGACATCAATGCTCATTTCAGGGTAATGGATCGTTTTTGGATCGGGGCTTCCTACCGTAACAATCGGGCATTATCAGGGCTGTTCCAGTTTCAGCTGACTGATCAGATAAGATTCGCCTATACTTATGATTACGATATTGCCAAATTGCAGACATTTAGTTCCGGTTCGCACGAGATAATGCTCCGATATGAATTCCGTTATAAAGTTGAAGCTATAAGTCCCTTGAATTTCTAATTTCTCCTTATGAAAATAAAATATATCTCAGGTATTCTTGCTGCATTTATTTTCCCGCTGGTTGTTCTGGGGCAGGCTGAAACCTATTCAGTAAGGGCTGCCAGATTCAATTCGAATAAAGGAGATGAATTTTCCCCTGTCTATTATAAAAACGGTATAGTTTTCTGTTCAAATATGAACCGTGGTCTTTTTTTAAATTATCTGACTCCTGAAGACAAGGGATTAGTGAAGATAAACTTTGCAGATACCGTCACATGGAAAGTCAGCCTGTTCTCAAAGCATCTTAAGACGAGGTTTAATGACGGCCCTGCATCCTTCACCAAAAATGGTGATACAATTTACTTTTCGAGGAACCTGAAAGTTGATGTGGACATTGACGAAAATTCACCCAGGAATAAACTTGGAATTTTTACTGCGGTACTGGAAAATGGCATCTGGGGCAAAATACTCGATATAAGATTCAACACTGAATATTATAACATTACAACTCCCTATATTTCTCCTGACGGGAAGAGACTATTTTTTGCATCCGATAATCCCGACGGATTTGGCGGTACCGATCTTTATTACTGCGATTGGATAGTTGACTACTGGAGCGATCCTGTCAATTTGGGTTCTCAGGTAAATACAGCAGGGAATGAATCATACCCTTTCGTGAACAGGGAGGGAGGTTTGTTCTTTTCCTCTGACGGTCACCCGGGACTGGGGGGAAAGGATATCTACTACACCAAACAATCAAATAAAAAATGGCTTCCCCCGGTTCATCTCGACGCTCCTGTAAATTCGAGCTTTGATGATTTTGCATTGATTGCCGATTCAGTTATGAATCAAGGCTTTTTTTCATCAAAGAGAGGTAATTCCGTTGATATCTACCAGTTTAAGACAAATATTCGCCAGCTTTTCTATTGTGAGAACCAACGAGTCAATCAGTATTGTTTCAAATTCTCGGATGACGCTAAAATACCTGTTGACGAAAGGTATCTTCAGTTTTTATGGAATTTTGGAGACGGAACTATTGTAACCGGAAAGAATGCAGAACATTGTTACAAGAGTCCTGGTAAATATAAAGTGAGGATGGAGACAGTTGACAAGAAGACAGGAAGAGTATTCTTTACTAAATTATCATATGATCTTGATCTCACGGAGATTGAACAACCTGTTATAATTTCTCCGGCTGCAGGTGTGGCCGGAGAACCAGTAAGTTTCGACGGTATGACATCCAATTTCCCGGGATCCTCAATAATTGGCCATACCTGGTACTTTGGAGACGGGGACAGATCCAAAGGAGAAATTTTAAAACATACCTACCCTCAAAAAGGAGATTATGAGGTTAAGCTTGGATTAATTGTCAGGAATAATAAAACAGGAGTAATTCGTGAAGCCTGTGTAGTAAAGCCTGTTAAAATCTTCGGTGATAATTCAGAAAAGGCAGCATTTGACAAGAGGGAAATAAAGAACGCCCCGGTTATGAATATACTTGAGTATGATCATGCAAAAACCGGAAATATGTTTTCAGCCGAAAAAGAGATTTCTCAGGATGTTGCATACAGGGTTGAGATAACTAGTTCAAAACTAAGGCTTACACATGATGACAAAGCATTTAAGAATATTCCGGTAAAATATACCGTAAAGGAAGAGTTTCTGGAGAGTGAAAAAGTTTATAGCTATTCGATTGATGAAGAACCAAACCTTATGGCGACATATCCCACTTTCAATGAAATATCCGGTCTTGGTTTTGAACAGGTAAGGGTTATCCAGGTTAACATCGATGATCCTGCCGCCAGGGAGCTGAATAATCTAGAGAAAGTATTCGGGGTATCTTCGGATGTACTTTTCAGGAAAAATGACTTCAATCTAACTTCTGCAGGAACCCAGCTTCTGGACCTGATTCTTGGATTTTTATCAAAATACCCTGTGCTAAAGCTGGAGATTGCCTGCCATACTGACAATGCCGGACTGGCATCTTCAAACCAGATTCTTTCCCAAAAGAGGTCTGAATCGATGGTTAATTATCTTGTCAATAACGGGATTAGCCGGCTGAGACTGACTGCAAAAGGATATGGGAGCACCAGACCGGTTGCTCCGAATTACCAGGAGTCCGACAGGAAAAGTAACAGAAGAATTGATTTTACAATATTGTAGAATGATGACTGGCGGGATGCCGGCAGGTAAGTGATCCGTCTA
>JBBSAP010000219.1:0-4298 GCA_038252165.1 Bacteroidales bacterium
CCTTGTTTTGTAATATGCTTGATATACAATTGAATACATGTTTATGATGTTTGTTTTTGGGTGACCCGATGTCTTTATTTACCTTTATTTCATGTTTGTTCGTGAAAATGGATATTTCGGAGGATATTGACCCCCTGAAAACGGATTAAATAATGGTATTTTTTGCTGGATTTCGCATGTCATTACGGCAGATTCTGACCCCTTTTTCATAATCAGAAGGGGGATTTTTGTTTTAGGAAGGGGCAAGCGCGCAAGCGCGTTGAACTTTTCGGAGCATGTTGACCCCTTTCGCCAGGATTTCCGCTGATCTCTGATTGCTTTTCGGAGCATTCTGACCCCCTTGGTTATTTGATTATAAGCAGGTTTTATTATTTAGAGGTTTAAAACTCTAATACACGACAGATGGCAGGAAAAATAAAACCTATGAGTCAGATTAAACAGTTATTATTATTGCACGGGCAGAGTAAGAAAATTAAGTTTATAGCTCGTTCTCTGAGAATGAGCAAGAACACGGTTAAATCCTATTTATCAAAGACCGTGGAGTTGAAACTTTCCCTGGAACACATGTTATCCCTGGAAGATCCTGCATTGGAGCTGCTGTTCTCCAATGGGAACCCTGCCTATAAGGATGAAAGGTTCGAGTATATAAAATCACAACTTGATTATTATCAGCAGCAGTTAAAGCAAAAGGGAGTTACACGCAAACTCTTGTGGGAGGAGTATCTCGAAGAGGTCCCTTCCGGTTATGGGTTGACCCAGTTTTGTTTTCATCTTAAACAGCAACTGTTAGCCCGCAATCCAACAATGATAGTACCTCATGAGCCTGGGGAGAAATTATTTGTTGACTTTGCAGGAAAGAAGTTGCCCTATATAGACCGCGAAACCGGTGAATTAATCTACTGTCCGGTTTTTGTGGCCTGCCTTCCATTCTCTGATTATGCGTTTGCAATAGTTGTTAGGAGCCAATGCATTGATGATTTTATTTATGCCCTTAAACGTTGTCTGGAATTTATTGGTGGCTGTCCAGTGATATTGGTACCAGATAATTTTAAATCGGCCATAGTCAGGGCAAATCGTTATGAACCTGATTTAACCCGTGCACTGGATGATTTTTGCAACCATTACAAAATGACCGTATTGCCGGCCCGTGTTGCAAGACCCAGGGACAAGGCATTGGTAGAAAACCAGGTTAAATTAATCTATAACCGGGTATATGCTCAGCTTCGGAAACAACAGTTTTTTGACCTTTCTTCTCTTAATGAAGCAGTACTGGAAAAGGTCAGAAAGCACAATCAGACAAGGATGCAGAAAAAGCCATATTGTCGTGAAGAACGCTTTCTTTCAGTGGAGAAAAAGCAGCTCGGTCCATTGCCCTCAGAAGGATACGAGATTAAATATTACAGGGAACTGAAGGTTGCCCAAAATAACCATATTTACCTGACCATAGATAAGCATTATTACAGTGTGCCGTTCAAATGGACAGGGGAAAAAGTAAAGGTGATTTATAGCCGTTCTATGGTACGTATCTACGTCCGTGGAGAAATGGTCGCCATCCATCCAAGAGATTATACACCAGGTGGTTATTCAACCATTATCGAACATTTATGCTCACATCATCAGCATTATTTGGAAAGAAGCCCGTCATATTACATGCAAAGGGCAGAAAAGATATCCGGGCCACTCTTAAAGATAATCCAATGTCTGTTTGACGGTGGCAGACCTCCGGAACAAAACTACCGTACCTGCGATGGACTGTTCAGTATATACCGCAAAACTACCCCGGAAATATTTAATAATGCCTGTCTCAAAGCTATTGAGTTCAGGTGCTATTCATATAAGTATATTCTAAAAACGGTGGAAACCCTTCAAAAATATGGTCTGCCGGAAACAGAAACATCTATCCCTTTGCCCACTCACGAAAACATCAGGGGACGGGACTATTATACTCAACTTAATTTAAACCTTTAAAATTTATTTTATGGTACAACAAATTGATCTTAAACTCCGCCAGATGCGTCTTTCCGGTATGGCTCGTGGCTGGCAGGCATTGAATGAAACGAAGCAAGTGTTTGAACTATCCTTCAGTGAAGGGTTGGAAATCCTCATAGAAAGAGAGGAGGAAGAGCGAAAGAACAATCGTTTTAACCGGCTCATCAATGGAGCCAGGTTCCGTTATCAGGCAAGTCTGGAGGAACTAAGTTATGAACCATCCCGTGGCCTCAACAAGGCATTGATCAGCGATCTTGCTACTTGTGGCTACATTGCCAGAGGGGAATCTGTTTTAATAACCGGAGCTACAGGTTGTGGAAAAAGTTTTTTAGCATCAGCGCTTGGTCATCAGGCTTGCCTGCATGGATACAGCGTGATTTACTTTAACACCCAAAAGTTTATGCTCCGTACAAAAATGGCCCGGTCGGATGGGAGTATATTGAAATATTTTGATAAAATTGCAAAAGCATCCCTTTTAATACTGGATGATTTTGGTCTGACCAGGATGGAACAGCAGCAACAGTTTGACCTGATGGAGATCATTGAAGACCGCCATGGTAAGACATCAACTATGATTGTAAGCCAGTTACCTGTGGCGAATTGGTTTGACGTGATAAGTGAAACAAGCATTGCTGATGCCATTATAGACAGATTAGTACATTCAGCATATAGGATCGAATTAAAGGGAGAAACATTGAGAAAAAAACGGTAATATTGTCAGTTACCATCTGTTCTTTGAGATAAAACCTACAAGGGGGTCAGCATCGCCGTTTTGAGGGGTCAACATGACTGAAATATCCAACATAATTCTTATGCACTACAGGATTTCCAAAGGAGTCATATAATATTGGCTATTTTGGCTATAGTAAATTAATAAAGCCAGAAGTATATCTGATATGTGATTTATGTAATATATTTAAATAGTTATGTAACGCTTTAAACATTAAGATCCTGAACTTTACTGAGTAATAATATTGTTACAAAAGAAATCTTAAGTTAAAATGAAAAAAATTCTAATTGTTGCTCTAATTATCATTGCAGGTAGTTATGGCATGGTCTGTGCGCAACAGACAAAAGAAACAAAAGTAGTGTAAGCATCCGGGGTAGTACATCTTTTATCAGTTGTTGCGGCTGATTAATTTTCAGCCAAAACATACAAAATGATAAACGAATCAAAAATTAGAGAGCTAATCAAAAGACAAAAGGAGGCAGGGCTTAACATCACCGCGTTTTGCACCAACGAAGGTATTCCCAAATCCTCCTACTATTATTGGCGAAAAAGGATCAACAGGGAACCAGCAAATCGCTTTATTCAGTTACGTGTTAATTCTACACAAGCACCCATGAATGGGTCTTCAAAATTTAACCAGGAGCAGCATGATCATCACACCTCAGGTGATGTTTTTCCCATGGAGATCAGTTATCCCAACGGGACTACTCTGAGAATAAAGCATCCCCTGGATTTGGATGGGTTACGTTCACTTGTTTTACTGGTAGACTGAGATTATGTTCCATCTTCATGTCTCACTTAAGTATTATCTATATCCTCATCCGGTAGATATGCGAAAAAGCTTTTACACCCTGAGTGGAGTTGTAAATTCATATATGAACCAGAATGTCCGTGACGGAGGGGTTTTCATTTTCATGAACCGCCACCAGAATGTGATGAAGATCCTGCACATGGAATATGCAGGTCTTGTAATATACCATAAGAAATTAGAATCAGGCCGGTTTAAGCTGCCGGCTTTTGATGAAAATACTACTTCGATAACCATAAACTGGCAGGATTTAATGGCTATGGTTCAGAGTGTAAGAATAAGGAGCGAAAAGCCTCGTAAAATTGTTAATAAAAATCTGTTATTCAGTTAGTTATTAACAATGAATCAGTTTGTTTCTACGGTTTGTTTTGTTATCTTTAACACAACAAAACGCGAAGAAAACTGTGGACAATTTAACAGATAAAGATACATTTATAGAGACCCTTCTTCAGGAGCGCGATGAGCTTTATCAGGAACTGTCCAAGCTAAGACAAATGGATGGAGGTGTACTGGAGCGCTACGAGGAGTTAATCAGAGAAAAGGATCGCAAGATCAGTCATTTAGATGAGAAAGTAAAAAAGTTTGAAGATAAGATCAAACAATTAACCGACCAGTTGGCCTGGCTCAGGCGCAAGTTTTGGAAAGCATCGAGTGAAAAATACATACCCGTAGATCCGGCCCAGCGGAAGATTGATTTTGACGGGCTTGAGATACTTCCCGAAGAAGAGGAAACAATCAATGATGCAGCCAGTGAAATAATCACGTATAAGC
>JBBSAP010000220.1:0-4291 GCA_038252165.1 Bacteroidales bacterium
GGCTAACAATCACCACAATATGCGATGTTTGATGGGCGTAGAAAAGGGCTTTGGTCATGAACGTATTGAGTTTGAATACCAGAATATTTATGACAATGTAACCCTGCTCAGTGATGAGATGGTCTGGGAGTTAAACCAGGTAATCCTGGATTTCGGACATGGAGAGGTGTTTAAAAAAAAAGAAAATACAGCATTGCGCTTAAAGTCAGATAGTTTTGTTGTTGAAAGCAATGTTCATTTTCCTACCGATTACAACCTGTTATGGGATTGTGCCAAGGCGAAACCATACCACACCAGGAAAAGATGTTTTCGGTATTTGAAACCTACACCGAGTGGATAACAAAAGGGAAGATGAACCCCAGTGTTGAACTGGGCAAAAAACTGAACATCACTACCGACCAGTGGGGGCTGATCGTGGATTACCAAATAATGGACGGACAACAAGACAGGGACATTGTTATCGAAATGGCCGACAGAATTTTGCCAGAATATAAAGTTGCATCGTGGAGCTTTGACAAAGGTTACTGGTTAAAAGAAAACAAGGAAATTCTACAGTTGGAAGTGCCACAGGTTATTATCCCCAAACTTGGGAAGCGCAACAAACAGGAGGAAGGGGAAGAACACAGCAGGTCATTTAAAAAGCTGAAAAACAAGCACAGTGCGATCGAATCAAACATCAACGAATTGGAACACCGCGGAAAAATATGCAGCAAGGGCCAGGAAGATCAACCCCGCATTGATTCCTTCGAAGATAAGCCCACACTCACTCCGCCAATATGTAGAGTGTTACCATATGGGGAGTGATTGATAAAAATTACTGGGTTGAAAGGATTTTAGCTCAAAACACTCCCCATATTTATTTCAAATCTATTAACATAAATTTTTAAGCCACTGCATCAGGTTTTCATCATCTTCCCATCTGGGCATCTTATCGGTATAAAGTTCCTTGTAGGATTCTTCCAGTGCGTTACGTTTCATCTCACTATCTGCCCTTGCATACACCTCTGTTGTAGTTACGTTGGAATGACCAAGAAAGTCCCTGATATAGAGGAGATTAATTCCTGACTTTAACATTCCCATGGCTTTGGAGTGACGAAGCACATGTGGTGTAACAGGGAAATTCACAGTGAACCCAATATGTTTTTTGGCCAGTTCAACATATTTATTAAGTATATAGGAGATTCCCCACCGGGTTAACTGTTGGTGTTTCTGGTTGTAAAATACCGGAACGTCTGCTATAGCAATTCCCCATGGATATTTTTTATGTTCTTCCAGGTACCCGGATAAAAGATCTTTTGTTTTTCCTAAAACAGGTACCTGTCTGGCCTTATTCCCTTTGCCATGAAGTGTTATTACAGCCGGAGAATTTAACCTGATATCCTTTATTCTTATATCTGCAAGTTCCTGTACCCTTGCTGCACTGTCATACATTAGAATCAGTAAAACAAGATCGCGTTTCCCCTGTTTTGTGCTTACATCCGGCTGTTGAAAAAGAATCTTCAGTTCATCTTCTGTCAGGTAGGGTATAATTGTTTTACCTGTTTTCCTGGACGAGATCCCCAGAATTCGTTGTAAAGCAAACAGGTTTTCAGGCAATTCTTTCTGCACGTATTTTATAAAGCCATGAATTGATGACAGACGCTGGTTCCTGGTAGTGATAGAACATTTGGGTTCCAATTCTAACCAATCAAGGTAGTCAATAACAAGTTCTTTGGTCAGCAATGATATCGTTATCCGATTAGGAGTTACCTCCATCTTTTGTTCGCAGAATAATAGAAAGAGCCGGAAAGTGTCCCTGTAAACAGCAACCGTGTTTGTGCTCAGGTTTTTCTCTCCAGATAAGTAATTTGTCAGGAAGCGGGATAGATACCGGGCAAAGTCATTTGCTTTTTTCATTGGTACCCCCCTTCTGGGATTACATATCCCAATGCAGCTTCAGTCTTACGTATAATGTCCGGATAAAGATCTGCTGTCAGGCGAAGATAATATTGGGTCCCCCTAAAGTCAGCATGTCCCAGATAGGCACTGAGGTAAGGGAAAAGGTTGGTGAGATCTTTTCCTGTTAAAACCCAACGCTTCAAGCAATGGACGCAGTATGTGTGGCGCAAATCATGGATTCTTGGCCCACGGCCTGAATGTGGAATATCGGCACGCCACAAATACTCACGGAACCTTCTGTATGCGGCACTATTATCAAGGCGCCTGTCGAATGGGTTCTTAAAGTAGTGTGTATTTTCATTGCTGAACAGATGCATATCTACATTATATTTCTTGCATCTATTAACCAGGCTAGTTGCCATTGGGATCCTTCGGTCTTTATTGTTCTTTGATTGCAAAATGAAAAGGGTCCCTTCGGTTACATCCACATCTTTAAGTTTTAAATTGAGCGCCTCCGATAATCGCAGACCACATCCATATATTAGCCGGAACATAGTGCTGTCAACCAAATGGCGGTTGCTTAATGGATGCGGTGGATATTTATCTGCTGCCTGAAAAAATTTCGCGAGTTCTTCTTCTGAAAAAATATAAGGTGTAAACGAATGTTTCTTTGGTGCTGATTTCCTGGGGCAAATATAAGATGGGTATCCAATAAGACATAAATGTTCTGCTAATCCGCTCAACAATTTTTCCTTGTTGTATCGTGTAGATGCCTTTTCATAGTATACTCCATAACAAAAGCCATTGACCAGTTCAGCATTTAACCGATCACCGTTAAAGCCAATATCATAACAGTATTGATCAAACATTTCCATCATTCTCCCTTGCCCCTTATATTTTAAACCTGCCATACGTTTCAATACTAAGTATTCCTGCATGTGATCAGCCAGGCTGCTTTTCCATATATAATTATTCATGGCACACCTCCTCTGGATCAATTACACAGTTGCGTAAACCGTTCATGTCTATTTTCAAATAGATGCTGGTGGTCTGGATACTTTGATGTCCGAGAGCCTCAGAGATAATTGGAAGTGGGGTTCCATTTTCAAGTAATGCAAGTGCAAGTGTACTTCTCAAAGAATGAAGACCATGTTTTTGACCCGTCATTTCAATTTTGGCCCTAATCATATGTCTTACCAACATTTTATGCAGACAGTTATGATCCGAAAATCCGTCATATGGTGCTTTGTGACGAATAAATACAAAGTCAGAAATGGTTTGGGGACGTCCATTTTTTAAGTAATCAATAATTGCCCAGCCGACATCATCAAGCAAAGGCAATTCCAGAGATTGTTTTGTCTTTTGCATAATAACGGATATTAACTTGCGGTTCCAATTGAGGGCTGATAGTTTTAATACGCGAATATCACCAACGCGTAATCCGAGCCGGGCTACCAACAAAAGAATTGCGTAATCACGCTTTCCTTTCGGATTTTGACGGTCAATTGACTCAAGCAATTTTTTCACATCCGTCTGTTCCCAAACAGAGGGTATAAATGGGCTGCGGGTAATTCTCATATGCGGGAGACATTTACACAAATCGTGTTCAATAATACCTTCTTGATAAAGAAACCGGAGATAATTTCGAAGTCTGGAAATCGTAGTGGCAATATACCGGGAACTATAATCCTTTTGGGATGACAAAAATTTCAGGATATGGATACTGGTCATTTCAGAAGAAGAGGCAAGCCCCTCTTTTTTCATAAATATTAGAAATTTATGCAGCGACCAAAATAACGATGCCTCACCCAATGGAGCATAATTTCTTGATTTACACGCAAGCTTAAAAGCTTCGTAATCTGCTCTAAATACATCCTGGCATTCAAATGGTTTTCCCCCAAACTTTCTCTTTTTTATCTGCATACCGTGTTCAGAATAATCCGAAAGAAGTTTCAATGCCCTGATTGAAGGACGTATGTTTGAAGGACATTGACAATACAATCCATCTATGGTAATACCAAATTTATGTCGGATGTAATCAAGCGCAAGCGCATTGGAATAATACGCTACATTTTTCCCTTCAATGAATTTTACCAGACCATTGTAACAATGGCGGTAACTGCCAACAGTATAATCAGCATATTTTTGCTGTCTTAGGTCTGCAAGAACCTTGTCCATGAGTTCATGGATCTTTAGTTTTTCTTTCATAATAAGCTTTTTTTTATGAAGTTTATTATAAATATGGAGAGTGTTTTGGAGATAAACAGACTTACAGGTGCATTTTTAAAGAACGCTCCCCATATTACAGCACTCTACATATTGTCTAAGGCTGTGGCAATGCAGATTCTTCGGGAGGTCTGCGCATTTCTTATTTGCTATTGATGCATATATTTTCAATCTTTTATCAACAGCC
>JBBSAP010000221.1:0-4191 GCA_038252165.1 Bacteroidales bacterium
TACTAATTGAAAATCAGGATAAACTCAAGGAAGAAAAAATTAAAAACCTTGAAAAGCAATTAGCCCGTTTAAAGCAAGCCGCATGAGGCTGGTGAAAAGAACTATTGATAATCAAAATGTTGAAAAGAGTTATATAGGAGGAACTCAAAGGTTAACATAAAGGATCAAAAAGGGATTTGCTTATTTGGGGATTGGGAGTAGAAGGGTACAATTTAACAACTTGTTAAGAATTTTAAGAGTTTCTTATTACTTATCATATATTAAAAGGTATAAATTCGCAGAAAATCAAAAACATGAATGTTGCTCTTATAGGTTACGGCCGCATGGGCCATGAGATAGAATCAGCCGCCCTTAAACGCGGTCATTTCATAAAGCTTATTGTCGACAAAGATAATTTGCAGGATCTGAATGAGCGAAGCACCAGGGATATTGATGTTGTTATTGAATTCACAACCCCTGAAACTGCTGCTGATAATGTAATAAAATGCCTCAATTTGAAGATTCCTGTTGTATGCGGTACAACCGGATGGCTTAAAGAGTATGAAAAAGCGGTTGATGTGTGCAATAAAAACAGGACCTCATTCATTCACTCTTCCAATTTCAGCATTGGTGTGAATATTCTTTTCAGGCTTAACGCGGAACTTGCTAAGCAAATGTCACATTTAAATGATTATAAACCATTTATCGAGGAGATCCATCATACAAAAAAGCTTGATGCACCAAGCGGCACTGCTATAACTCTTGCTACAGGGATTGCAGGTCAGCATGCTGGATATGATGGCTGGTGTTTTGAAAATGATAATACGGAAAGGAAAATTCCCGTCAGGGCACTCCGCGAAGGTATGGTTCCGGGGACTCATACAATTATCTGGGATTCCGAAATAGATACCATCAGTATAAAGCATGAAGCTAAAAACAGAAAAGGCCTGGCTCTTGGAGCTATTATCGCGGCAGAGTATATCCAAACCAGGAAAGGTGTATTCACAATGAACCAAGTTCTCGGATTCTGATAAATATTCTTAATTTTACGGGTTCTTATTCAATAATTCAAAATGGATCAATCATTAAGGAAGAAATACATCAGGTTTGGAATAGCCGCTCTGCTTTATATTCTGGTAGTGATCTGGATAGGTAACCTCTGGTTTATTTTGGGACTGGGGATCATTTATGATCTATATGTCAGTGAGAAGGTTAACTGGACTTTCTGGAAAAAGAGAGAGGGTAAAAACAGTAACTTTATAGAATGGCTCGACGCAATAATTTTTGCCGTTATAGCTGTCACCCTGATAAATATCTTTTTCTTCCAGAATTATCGTATCCCTACAGGATCTATGGAGAAATCGCTTCTTATAGGCGATCATCTTTTTGTAAGCAAACTGGCCTACGGCCCCAGAATGCCTAACACCCCAATAGCTTTTCCCTTCACCCAGAATACAATGCCTCTGACAAAAGGAAAATCATGGTCTGATATTATTAAATGGCCTTATAAGAGGCTTGCAGGATTAGGGAAGATCCGGAATAATGATGCGATAGTATTTAACTTTCCTGCAGGTGATACAGTTGTTCTGGAAGAAACGGAAACGTCCTACTACGAAATCGTCAGGAGAACTGCCAGGGATATGGCTCAGAGGGAAAATTTAGGAAACCCTAATCCCAAACCTGCAGCTTATTATATGAAAGCAGCCAGAAAAGAGGTATGGGACAGGTTTAATATAATTTACCGGCCTGTCGACAGGCGGGATAATTATGTTAAGAGATGCATTGGTATCCCGGGGGATACTCTGGTTGTTAAGAAGGGTTCGGTTTATATAAACGGAAAGCTTGTCCCGGAAAACAATACTCAGCAGTTCAATTATCTTGTCTCTACGAATGGCACAACAATAAATCCGAAGACTTTCGAACGCCTTGGTATTTACAAATCTGACCAGACAATGATTTCAGGATCAGTTTATTTTTTGCCATTGACAAAATCCAATTCCGAAGCGATCTCAAAATTTGCCAATACAAAAGGGGTTACACCCTACTTCACTTCACCGGAGGATAGAAATCCTTTAATCTTCCCTCATAGCAGCACTTATCCTTGGAATGAAGATTATTACGGACCCCTCTGGATACCGGCTAAAGGTGTCACAGTTAAACTTGATACGTCAAATCTTTGCCTGTACGATCGAATTATCGATGTTTATGAGGACAATGATCTTCGTGTTGATGGCCGGACAATTTTTATAAATGACAAGCCCGCGGACACCTATACATTTAAGATGGATTATTACTTTATGATGGGTGATAACCGGCACAATTCAGCTGATTCCCGCTATTGGGGTTTCGTTCCCATAGATCATATTGTCGGCAAGCCCAAATTCATATGGCTCTCGATCGACAAGGAATCATCGGGACTGAAAAAGATAAGGTTCAACAGAATTGCGAAAAAGATCAGATAACCTCATCCCCCGACCCCTTCTCCCGGAGTGAGAAGGGGAGTTAAAACCTTTATTACCAATATATTTAAGTCCCTCTCCCCTGGGAGAGGGATTTAGGGTGAGGTCAATAAATAAAATAGGGACATGCCATGACATGTCCCTATTTTATTTTGTACGGAATTATTTATTTTACCTTTTCGACGATTGTCTTGAAAGCTTCAGGATGATTCATTGCGAGATCAGCAAGGGTTTTCCTGTTGAGGGTGATGCCTTTCTTTTCAAGATTCCCGATAAACTGGGAATAACTCATTCCATACTGACGCACTCCGGCGTTAATCCTCTGAATCCACAGTGCCCTGAATTCCCCTTTCTTCTTTTTCCTGTCGCGGTAAGCATACCCCAGACCTTTGTCGAGAGTATTTTTGGCAACCGTTATTACGTTTCTTCTTGAACCGAAGTTCCCTTTTGTCTGCTTAAGAACCTTTTTTCTCCTGGCTCTTGATGCAACTGCATTTACTGATCTTGGCATAACTCATTTTTTTTGATTGTAAGCGTCACGCCAGGGGCGTAATCTTTCTTGCTGTACAATCTGTTAATACTGGTTTAATTTAGTCAATACGGTTAGCGATAACTTATTTACTTGCAAGCATGAGCTTTACGTTTTTACTGTCTGTTTTGTGAACAAGTCCGCTATAAGTAAGATTTCTCTTGCGTTTTGTCGATTTCTTGGTCAGGATATGACTCTTGAAAGCATGTTTCCGTTTGATCTTTCCTGTTCCGGTAAGAGTAAACCTCTTTTTGGCACCGGAATTGGTTTTCATTTTTGGCATTTTTCTTTTATCAAAATATATTAAAAAACTATTTTTTCTTTTTCGGCGAGAATGAGATAATCATCCTCTTTCCTTCAAGTCGTGGAAGCTGCTCCACTTTGCCATACTCCTCAAGGTCGTTGGCAAAACGCAGTAATAACACTTCGCCCTGTTCCTTGAATAAGATCGATCTTCCTTTAAAGAACACGTATGCCCTTACTTTTGCACCCTCATCAAGGAACCTCATGGCGTGCTTGAGCTTAAAGTTATAATCGTGGTCATCGGTATTCGGACCAAACCTTATCTCTTTAACAACAACCTTCGACGTCTTTGCCTTGATCTCTTTCTGTTTCTTTTTTTGCTGATAAAGAAATTTCTGATAATCAACAATTTTACAAACAGGAGGATCTGCATTCGGAGAAATTTCTACAAGATCGAGTTCCATCTGATCTGCCATTTTCAGGGCATCCTGGATACTCATTATTGCTGCTTCTATTTCATCACCGACAACTCTGACCACTCTGGCAATGATCTTGTTGTTAATTTTGTGAGCTGGCTGGGTAATCCTGCCAGGGCTTCGCCTAATTGGTCCGGGAATAGCTATTTCCTCCTTACTTTTGTTAATACTAATTTTAAATCAAAAAGTGCAGTTAATATGCAACTTCTTTATTAATCTCTTTCTTTATAAATTCAGCAAATTCTTCAAGTTTCATGCTCCCCTTATCACCTTCGCCCTGCTTACGGACAGCAATTGTTCCGTTCTCAACCTCTTTTTCACCGATGATCAACAGGTATGGGATTCTCTTTAATTCATTATCCCTGATCTTCTTACCTATCTTTTCGCTCCTGTCGTCAATTAGTGTGCAAATATCGGAATTATTTAGAAAATCCAAAATTTTTAAAGCATAATCATTAAATTTTTCACTTATCGGCAAAACCACCGCCTTTTCGGGGGCAAGCCA
>JBBSAP010000222.1:0-4169 GCA_038252165.1 Bacteroidales bacterium
GCAAAGGGTTTCAGAAAATATATGGATGTAAATTCCTTTGTTGATTTTCAGATTATCCAGGAGTTTGTAAATAATGTCGACGGGTACCGTTTCAGTACGTTTTTCTACAAGGATAAAGACTCCGAAGGAGGGAAACTGCATGCCGGTCCGTTGTGGGATTTCGATCTGTGCTACGGGAATGAGGATTATACCGATTTTAACCTTGAAACAGATATCTGGTTATACTCGAAATTCGAAGATGTATATGGCGGAAGAATGCACTGGTGGGCTCGTCTGATGGAAGACCTGAGCTATAGAGCTGTATTTGTCTCGCGATGGAAAGATCTCAGAAAAAAAGCATTTCAGACTGACTCATTAATGACATATCTAGATAATACAATCGAATACCTTGGAGACGCAATTGATCGCAATTTTGCCAGGTGGCCGATAATCGGGCATTATGTGTGGCCTAATTATTTTATAGGTGAATCCTATGAGGAAGAGGTCGAATTTATGAAAGAATGGATAACAGACAGGGTTAACTGGATGGATGCCAATGTTATGCTGGCTGAGAATGTGTCTGAAAATTACTCAAGAAATGAAATACTTGTTTTTCCGAATCCTGCCAGGGACCGGATTAATTTGTATTTCTATCTTTCTTTTTCAAGTAAGATCAGGATTGAAATGTTTGATTTAATGGGACGGGAAGCATTTATAAATGAAATTATTCCTGATAATAAGGGTTATCAGTATCTAAGCTTCGATTTAGATAATGTTGCCTCCGGATATTATGTTCTGCAGGTTTCGCAAGGTAACAGGCAGATTGGAAGGCGAAATATAATAGTTACAGGAAGGTAAATTTAAAGGAAGCAGTTTGCCTGAAGGAATTGTTTTGGTATAATGGATCTTCAAAAATGAAATGAACTTTCCTCCAACCTTAACAACATAAACCGAAAGGACAAGATATTCACTGTTCTATGAAAAAATGCTAAAAATAAACTTATTATACCCAGACAGTATCATAGACGAAACAGGTATAAGCTAAAATTATATCAATGCAATTTACATTTTTTTCAATACCTCAGAGGAACCTGTCTTTATAAATGTAAACCACTTATTAACAAAAGCCTGGCATATTTTTTTATGCAAGAGGCACAATAACATTATATTTTATCCGTAGTATAGAATCATTCAGACTATTTGTAAATTTAGGCCGATTTGATTTTAAATTATTTTAGTTAGTAAATAAAAGAACTGAAGCTTTATGAGTGAAAATTTTTCAATCAGCCCAAGCGGAGAGAAATTCCCCTTGCCAAAACCTGAAGATTATAAAAAAGAATTCGAAAATCTTAAAAAACGGGTTGAGCTCGAGAGAGCCAAAAAACGTGAGATAGTTGTCGTGATGGGAGTGGGGTTCGTGGGTGCTGTTATGGCTGCGATTGTAGCCGATACCGTCGACAAAAAAGGCAAACCTTCAAAGTTTGTGATAGGAATGCAGCGGCCCAGTCCAAGGAGTTTCTGGAAAATTCCTTTATTGAACCGTGGAATTTCACCGGTTAAAGCTGAAGATCCGGAGGTGGATCCAATGATAGCCAGGTGTGTAAAGGATAAGAAAACCCTTATTGCTACATACACTTATGATGTATTGAAACTAGCAGATGTAGTTGTTGTTGATGTACAGTGCGACTACATAAAGGAGGACCTTGGCAATGTCCGTTCAGGCCAGACCGACATGGCTGCCCTGGAATCATCTCTGCATGTCATAGCCGAACATATCCAGGCTAATGCTCTTGTGCTTATCGAAACAACAGTTGCCCCGGGAACAACCGAGCAGGTTGCCTATCCGATAATGAAAAAGGTATTCAAAAAGAGAGGCATTAAGTCAGATCCGTTGCTGGCCCATAGCTATGAAAGGGTCATGCCGGGACGGAATTATGTTGCCAGTATCCGCGATTTCTGGCGGGTCTGCAGCGGTATCAATGAAAAAGCAAAGAAACGGGTGGAAAAATTCCTCACGGAAGTGCTTAATACAGAGAAGTTTCCTTTAACTGTGATGGACAGACCGATAGAATCGGAAACAGCAAAGATTGTTGAAAACAGCTACCGTGCAACCATCCTGGCTTTCCTCGATGAATGGAGCCTTTTTGCCGAACGCAATGGAGTTGACCTCCTGAAAGTAATTAAAGCCATAAAGATGCGTCCGACGCATAGCAATATGATCTTCCCGGGACCTGGAATCGGAGGATACTGTCTCCCGAAAGATGGTGGTCTGGGACTTTGGGCATACAAGCATATCCTTGGTTTTGAGGATGATATTTTCAAAATAACACCTTTGGCCATTGACATAAATGACACACGCGGTCTGCATGTGGGTCAGCTTACCCGCGACGCCCTGCGCAATATGGGTCAGCCGATAGCCGGGACAGATGTCCTGGTACTGGGTGCAGCGTATCGTGAAGATGTTGGGGATACCCGTTACAGCGGCTCCGAGATTGTGATCAGGAAGCTTGCAGAAATGGGTGCTGAAATCCGGGTACATGATCCTTATGTTGAGCATTGGTGGGAATTTGAGCAGCAGGATTCATTTCCGGGCGTCGGCCAGAGTAAGTCGAGGTTCTTCAGAAATCAGGAAAAGCTGAAGGAGATACGCATTGAACAAAATCTGGACAAGGCATTGGCGAACGCTGAAGCTGTTATTCTTGCGGTTCCTCATAAGGCTTATCTGAAAATGGATCCGGATAAAGTTGTGAAGACAATTGGTCACCCGGCAGCTATAATTGATTGCTTCGGAATTCTGACCGATGATAATATCCGCAGATATTTTGAGCTGGGCTGTGAAGTAAAAGGCTTAGGCCGGGGACATATTCAGAGGTTAAAAGAAGAAATCAGAAATAAGGAAATAAGAAATAAGAAGAGGCTGTCTTAAAAATAATGTCGGGGACGGAAATTCTTATTTGGCCGTAAGGCTTTTTAACATAGTGACTAATTATAGGCAAAATGGGGGAGACCCGGGTTTTTTTAACTAAAGCCACATCTGCAAGTAGGATAAGATTGCTTCGTCACTTCATTCCTCGCAATGACCCTTGATATTATTAGACACGGTAAAATACCAGAACAAATCAATATTAATTGTTGTGTCTTTGAGAGTACGCCAACTGGCGGATGAAACAATCTCCGGATCACAAATACAGTATCCGCTAGAATTGACTTGCACGACTTGCAAGACATGCAAGACCTACATGACTTCGCATGCGCTATATCTGATTTTATGTCAAATACTTCGTATATACAATTTGCTATCTTATTCCTATAATTAATATTATGTAAAATAGAATATATTGAATTAAAGTGCACCAGAATTGAGTATTTCAAAATATATCCCCTATCTGTGATTTATATCTAAATGTGATTGCTCTAAAGTCCAAGGTAAGTTCCTATAAGCTGGGGTTCGGTATTGTCGAGTATCGGAAGACTTGGAATTATGAACAAACTTGTTGCAGGATCCTCTATTGCTCCCCACTTCGATGTCCTTATATATTTATAACCATTACGCTGTGCAGCATTAATTATCTCCTGATCTCCAGCGCCGTCACCATAAGGAAGCGACAATATAGTAACAGTCCCGGGTATATGATCTTCGATCATTTTCTTTGAGACGCCCAGTTCATAATCAAGAAATGAATTATATGCCGCTGTGCTTCCATAATTATCCTTCGTATCGTAAAGATATGCATGTGAGTATGTATGCGACCCGAAAACAAACGGATGTACTCCGTTTTCGAGCGTATAGTTTCCCATATCCTCAACTTCCTCCCAGGTAAGGAATGAATCATGGCCCATCATATAGGTCCAGAGGAAAAATGTTGCTTTCATCTGGTAACGAAGAAGCAATGGCCTCACAAGAGTGTACCATGAATTATCGCCATCATCGAAGGTGATAATTGCTGAGTTGCCTTCGGGCATTGAGCCAGTTGTGGATAAAGTCTCTAAATCACTGAAAGTAAGGACTTTAATGTTGTTTTCATTCAAATATTTCAAATCCGCCTCAAGTTGATCAATACTTCGCTCATAAAGATTTGACGCCTCCCCTTTTACAATCCTGTGGTACATGAGAACTATTACTTTTCCGGGTGCTTCGGGTTCCGGATCACTTTCGGGGGAACATCCGGCGGCAAGAAAGAAAAAAATTA
>JBBSAP010000223.1:0-4104 GCA_038252165.1 Bacteroidales bacterium
AAGATCGCACGTGATTTCGGGGCTGAAGGGATCGGACTTTTCCGTATTGAGCATATGTTTTACGGTAAGGGATCGGAACAGCCTTTATTTCTTCTTCGCAAGATGATCCTCAGCAATACTGAAACTGAACGCCGTAAAGCTCTCAACGAATTGTACAAGTATGTCAAGAAAGATATGAAAGCCACGCTTGAAGCTATGGATAACCTTCCGGTGACCTTCAGGCTTATGGATCCCCCGCTTCATGAATTTGTTCCGCAGGGAGCCGAAAAGCAGGCTGAACTTGCCAAAGCCCTGGGTATTAAAAAATCAGATGTGGTTAATCGCGGTGAAGCTCTTCATGAAAGCAACCCTATGATGGGACACCGTGGTGTTCGTCTTGGCATAACCTATCCGGAAATTACTGAGATGCAGGTTCGCGCTATGTTCGAAGCAACAGTTGAGCTCCTGAAAGAGAAGAAACATCCGAAACCTGAACTGATGGTTCCGGTTACCTGTGATGTTTCTGAACTTGATGTAACCAAAGAGGTAGTTGACATGATCTATGCAGAAGTTTGCAAAAAAGCCGGAGTGAAAAAGATCGATTATAAATATGGAACAATGATCGAGATACCACGGGCAACGCTGCTAGCTGACCGTATGGCAAAATCAGCTGAATTCTTTTCATTCGGCACAAATGACCTTACACAGATGACCTTTGGATTTAGCCGTGATGATATCGGCGGATTCCTGAATGATTACCTGGATAAGAAAATGCTGGCAGCTGATCCCTTCCAGACTATTGATCAGGATGGTGTTGGACAGCTGATTAAAATGGCTGTTGAGAAAGGCCGTGCTACCAAGCCTGATCTTAAAGTAGGAATCTGCGGCGAACAGGGCGGAGATCCGGCATCGGTTGAGTTCTGTTTTAAAACAGGACTGACCTATGTAAGCTGTTCTCCTTTCAGGGTGCCTATTGCCAGGCTGGCTGCAGCACAATCATCTCTAAAACACGGAAAATAAACAGAAAAGCTTATTTATGTAACCAGACAAAAGGGCATTTTAATGATGCCCTTTTACTTTTCATACTGCCCCTGAACTATGTTTGTGTGTCTAACCAGTATTATGACCCCTTAGAATATTTTTACCCTATTTTTACGAAAATAAAATCAGATAATATTTGATACATTTGAAAATTCAATCGAAATTCTGAAATCAGACTGAATATGGTATCCCCTGATGATCTGAAAAAATACGGAATTGAAAGCGTTACTGAGATACTCTACAATCCTTCCTATAACACTCTGTTTGCTGAAGAGACCAGACCTGGATTAGCAGGTTATGAAAAAGGGATAATCACAAGGGCGGGAGCTGTCTCGGTGGATACCGGGATATTTACAGGCCGTTCCCCGAAAGACAAATATATTGTACTTGACGACACCACAAAAGATACGATATGGTGGAAGTCGGAAAAGGCAAAAGTCTCCGATAACAAGCCGATAACAAACGAGATCTGGGAACACTGCAGAAAACTTGCTGCTAAACAGCTTTCAGGAAAGAGACTATTTGTAATCGATTGCTTCAGCGGAGCAAATAATAATAGCCGCCTTGCCGTCAGATTTATACTTGAGGTTGCCTGGCAGGCTCACTTTGTAAAGAACATGTTCATCAGGCCTGAACAGGCAGAACTTGAAGATTTTACACCCCAGTTTGTAGTTCTCAATGCCTCAAAAACAACAAATCCCGACTGGAAAAAGCAGGGACTTAATTCTGAGAACTTTGTCTTTTTCAACCTCAGCGCCGGCATGGCAGTGATAGGCGGAACATGGTACGGCGGTGAAATGAAAAAAGGAATATTTTCTGTAATGAATTACCATCTTCCCCTTAAAGGTATTGCCTCCATGCACTGCTCTGCAAATGTAGGGAAGAGAGGGGATATTGCCATATTTTTCGGACTCTCGGGAACCGGGAAGACAACTCTTTCAACCGATCCCGAAAGGGCACTTGTCGGCGATGATGAGCATGGCTGGGACGATGACGGCATATTCAATCTTGAGGGAGGATGTTACGCAAAATGCATAAAGCTCAGCAGGAAAAATGAACCAGATATATTCGGTGCTATCAGGCGGGATGCTCTGCTCGAAAACCTTGTGGTTCTTTCGGACGGAACAATTGATTTCAATAATGATTCGAAAACTGAGAATACAAGAGTCTCTTATCCCATTTACCATATAAATAATATTGTAAAACCCATTTCAAAAGCCGGCCATGCAAAGAAAGTCATCTTTCTTACCGCTGACACATTCGGGGTACTCCCTCCTGTCAGCCGTCTTACCGAAGAACAGACCAGGTATTATTTTCTAAGCGGATATACTGCAAAAGTAGCAGGCACTGAGAGAGGAATCCTGGAACCTGTTCCATCCTTTTCAGCTTGTTTCGGAGCGGCATTCCTGATGCTCGATCCGATCGTATATGCTAAAGAGCTTACAGCAAAAATGAAACTGCACAATGCTGAAGCATGGCTTTTGAATACAGGATGGACCGGAGGACCTTACAGTACGGGGACCAGAATAGATCTACCGACTACCAGGCTGATAATCAATTCTATACTTGACGATTCCATAAATCATTATGAATTCAGCTCTCTGCCTGTTTTTAATCTGAGCATCCCCGACAAAATTGAGGGTGTCAGACGCAATCTGCTCAACCCGTCTGAAGCATGGGAATCGCCTTTCAAATGGCATATAGCTGCAACTGATCTGGCGTTGAAATTTATAAATAACTTCAGCAAATTTGCCTCAAACGAAGAGACCAAAACCCTTATTGAATTCGGACCCAAAATCTGAAATCTGATAATAAAATGAACCTGGTTAACCTGCTGCTGACCTTAATATTATCGTACTTGCTGGGATCGATCGCAACTGCTGTATGGACCGGAAAAATATTTCATGGTATTGATGTCAGGGAACACGGAAGCGGCAATGCAGGAGCCACCAATGTCATAAGGGTACTTGGATGGAAAACCGGAATACCTGTATTAATGATCGATGTTCTGAAGGGATGGGTGGCAGCTATGCTCCCGGTATTTTTTAACCTGGCGGAAGAAGGAACAGCTCTTCTGATCAATTACCAGATACTGGCAGGACTGGCGGTGGTGACTGGCCATATTTTTCCAATATTTGCCGGATTCCGCGGGGGGAAAGGAGTGGCAACAATTTTCGGGGTTCTTCTGGCAATACACCCTTTGCTTACGATATCCTGTTTAGGAGTCTTTTTGTGTGTCATTCTTATTACAGGCTATGTATCACTTTCATCAATGTGCGCAGGAGTGGCGTTTCCAATCTTATTGCTGCTATTCTTTAACACGCCGTCAGTATTTTTCAAAATATTTTCAATTTTAGTTGCGCTCGCACTGATATATACACACCGAAAGAATATTTCACGGCTTTTAAAAGGAGAAGAATCGAAGCTCTTTAAAAGAAAAGAATAGGACTGTAAATACGCACTCACCATCCCCCTTTCTGCTTCGTAAGAAATATTATACTGATATATTACAAACAATGCCCTCTCTTTGCAAGGCAGAGAGGAGGCAGATAATGGAGGGAGGGGAAAATCTGAAATTCTTAAAACTGCTCCAGTAATTGTATCCGCTTCTGTATCGGAGGATGTGTTGCGAACAGGTTGCTAAATGAAAATTTGCTTTCTTTTTCAGTCTCCTGCGGATTCTCAATAAACATCTGTGCCACATCCTTCCGCTTCACTGCCTCAATTGTAGGATCAACTGCTATTTTTTTCAAGGCTGAGGCAAGAGCGAGGGGTCTTCTTGTAAGCTCAGCAGATCCTGCATCAGCGAGAAATTCACGTTTTCTTGAAAGGGCAAATCTGAAGAGTGAGGCCAGAAGATAACCCACTAATGCCAGGATAAGGGCAATAAGGATGCCTCCGCCTTGCTTTTTACCCCGGCCAAGGCTTCCGAATCTCAGGGACCTGAATAACATTTCGGTAATAAATCCAAATATCCAGACGAAAACTATTGAGATTATCAGGAGTCTGACATCACGGTTTCTGATATGTGTAAGTTCATGAGCAATAACAGCTTCAAGCTCATCATCCTCAAGTTTACTAATT
>JBBSAP010000224.1:0-4001 GCA_038252165.1 Bacteroidales bacterium
AATAAGGCAGTCACATGGTCAGTTTCAAATGGTACAGGCCAGGCTATCATTTCATCTTCAGGTCTGGTCACAGCTGTTGCCACTGGTACTATTACAGCAAGAGCAACAGCAAATGATGGTTCAGGTATTTATGGAACGCTTGTAATAACAATTTCAAAACAGGTAATACAAGCTAAAAGCATCATAGTAACAAGCTCAAAAGGAACAACATCAATCTCAATAGACGATGGCACTCTGCAACTTACTGCTACGATATCTCCTTCAGATGCCACCAACCAAACGGTATCCTGGTCGATAATAAATGAGACTGGACAGGCATCAATAAATTCTTCAGGACTGGTAACCGCAATTTCCAATGGAACGGTAAATGCGCAAGCCATAGGCAATGATGGCTCAGGTGTATTTGGAAGTATGATTATTTCAATATCTAACCAAATTGCACTTGTATCAGGAATAATTGTCACTGGAGAAAACGGCGTTTCGACAATTACTGAGGAGAATGGAATATTGCAGCTTTATGCAGCGACAACTCCTACTAGTGCAACTAATCAAACAGTTAACTGGAGTATTTTAAATGGTACAGGTCAGGCATCAATTAGCACAACAGGTCTTGTGACCGCAATTTCCAGTGGTAATGTATCGGCAATGGCTACTGCTAATGATGGCTCAGGTGCAGAAGGCATTCTTAAAATTACTATTATCCGAAGATCTTCTGAACAACTTACTATAATTATGGGTGAAAATGAAATAAGAATTCCGCTTGATGAGAGCTATAGCAACTCTACACTAAGTATATATGATTTACAAGGACACTTAATTAAAAGCCAACTTGTTGACAGCGATTTAATAGTGTTTAATACTTCAAATCTAGGTCCTGGTTTATACATTGCAAAATTATCAAAATCAATGATTTTGAAGGTTGGTAAATTCATAAAAAAGTAATGGTCATATGCCGTTTTTAGGTTTCATTTTTTCACCTGAATCCCATCGATGAAGTAAATCCAATTCATAAAAGAAGAGTGCCTATCTGGTACTTTTTTTAAAATGTATTTTCGTACAAAATCAATTGAACGGTTTATTCGCAAACGGGCTCTGAAAGAGGTCATTAGTACTTTTTTTACTGCCAGTAAATGGTGGAGGCGGAGGTTCAATAGGGATTGATGCCATCATAAGAGAAATAGTTTTATCAAGCTGGATCCTGTGGATTTCCGGTTTTATAAATCTCTTTTTATATTTTTTTTTATTTTGAGCCTTCATTTCCAAATGGTAATATTTTGAATATGAAAAAAATCTATTAATTAGTAAGCATCCGGCGTAATGCATCTTTTTTCAGTTGTCGCAGCTGATTATTTTTCAGCCAAACATTTAAAGATGATAAACGGATTAAAAATTCTGGAGCTGATCAAAAGACAAAAAGAGACAGGGCTTACCATCACCGCCTTCTGCGTCAACGAAGGCATCCCCAAATCTTCATACTACTATTGGCGAAAAAGACTCAACAAGGTACCAGGAAAGGGTTTTATCCCACTTCTTGTTAATACCACACCAGCAACCATGAGTGGATCTTCTAAGAGTTACACTCGGGAACTGGATGAGCTACCCAAATCGGGCGATGAATATCTTTTGGAGCTGCTCTATCCAAACGGGACCAGGCTCAGGATAAAAAGCGACCCTGACTTTGACCATCTTCGTACGCTTGTTTGCCTTCTGGATTAAGATCATGTTCCATCTTCACAGCTCACTGAAGTATTATCTATATCCTCTTCCGGTAGATATGCGAAAAAGTTTTTACACCCTGAGTGGTGTTGTAAATTCATACATGAACCAGAATGTCCGTGACGGAGGGGTTTTCATATTCATGAACCGCCACCAGAATGTGATGAAGATCCTGCACATGGAATATGCAGGGCTTGTAATTTATCATAAGAGATTAGAATCAGGCCGGTTTAAGCTGCCGTCTTTTGATGAAAATACCGCTACAATAACCATAAACTGGCAGGATTTAATGACTATGGTTCAGAGCGTAAGAATAAGGAGTGTAAAAGTGCATAAAATTGTTAATAAAAACCTGTTATTCAGTTAGTTATTAACAACATAACAGTTTGTTACGACGGTTTGTTTTGTTATCTTTGACACAGGCAAAAACGAAAGAAACCTGTGGATAATTTAGCTGATAAAGATACATTTATAGAGACCCTCCTTCAGGAGCGCGATGAGCTTTATCAGGAACTCTCCAAATTGCGTCAGATTGATGGTGGAGCATTGGCTCAGGCAGAAAAGAAGATTGCACAGTTCCAGAAAGCTATAGAAGAGAAAGACCGTTTAATCAAAAAGTTGACTGACCAGTTGGCTTGGCTCAGGCGTAAGTTCTGGAAAGCCTCAAGTGAAAAGTATATACCTGTAGATCCTGCTCAACGGAAGATTGATTTTGACGGGCTTGATGTACTTCCTGAAGAGGAGGAGACAATCAAGGGTGCAGCCAGTGAAATAGACACGTATAAGCGCAATAAGCCGGCACATACTAAGAAACAACCTGTCCGATTGACACTTCCGGAAGATCTCCGCCGTGAGGAAGAGATCATCGAGCCCGAAGACATTGATGAGAACTGGGTGCGTATAGGTGAAGAGGTAACCGAACAGTTGGAGCATAAACCCGGAGAGATCTATGTAAGGCGGATTATCCGCCCGAAATACGCTCTGAAAAAGGATTTACAGGTGCAGCAGGAACTAGACATGGATGGCAGTCTGAATAAAACTGTAAAGATCGCTGCCCTTCCACTCTTACCTCTTCCCAGGAGTAATGCCGGAGCCAGTTTGCTGGCCGAGTTAATCATGGGTAAATACATGTATCATCTTCCATTTCACAGACAGATATCCCTGTTTAAGCTTGAGGGAATAAGAATACCGGCATCTACTGTAAATGACTGGTTCGCGGGTTGTAGTGATTTACTCAGGGCCTTGTATTACAGATTAAAAGAGATTGTGCTTGAGTCCGACTATATACAGATCGACGAAAGTACTGTCCCTGTTATCAACCATGAAAAGCAACGGGCAGTAAAAGCATATCTGTGGGTGGTTCGTGATGTAATGAAGAAACTTGTATTTTTTTATTACGATAAAGGCTCACGTGCACAGAAAGTAGTAATAGAACTTCTTCATAATTATAAGGGCGCTGTACAG
This sequence comes from Bacteroidales bacterium, assembly GCA_038252165.1. Taxonomy (GTDB): domain Bacteria; phylum Bacteroidota; class Bacteroidia; order Bacteroidales; family VadinHA17; genus LD21. Next base: position 3,181 of record JBBSAP010000224.1, read on the forward strand.
ACAGACGGTTATGTGGCCTATTCCATATACGAGAATAAGAAAGGAGTATTGCTTCTTGGTTGCTGGGCACATGCAAGACGGAAATTTATTGAAGCCCTGAAGGAAGACAAAGCCGGAGCTCAGTATGCCCTTGAACAAATCGGGTTAATATATGCAGTGGAATCCATGGCAGATGACCAGGAGCTGGATTACCAGAAAAGGGCAGAGCTTCGAGCAAGACTTGCTTATCCAATATTATTTGGTTTTGAGAGATGGATCGTAAGTTACATGCCCAAAGCGTTACCAAAAGGCAGAATGAGTCAGGCTTTAACATATACATACTCTTTGTTCCACAGACTCTCCAGGTATCACCTTGATGGCCGGTATCGGATAGATAATAACCTTGTTGAAAATACTATTCGTCCTCTGGCTCTTGGGAGAAAGAATTACATGTTCTGTGGTAATCATGATGCGGCAGAAAATGCTGCAATAATGTACTCGCTTCTTGGGTGCTGTGCTGCAACAGATGTAAATCCCAGGGAGTGGCTGACTGACGTGATAACAAGAATACCTTATTATAACAACGATTACAGCCTTGATCTGGCAGACCTCCTGCCTCATAACTGGAAGGAAGCACATGAACTCCAGAAAACTCCAATAGAAATCCAATGATTACTGGATATACTTGGAAAAAGTTAAACTGTCCAATCATTTTCTAAAGAATTTCAAAGAACTCCAACAAACTTGTACTGGAAATTAAATATTCCAAGATAGTCTTGGATCAGATACCTGCATACCCGTGGTTCGCCGAATGCTTACATTAATTAGAATAATCAAATATT
>JBBSAP010000225.1:0-3903 GCA_038252165.1 Bacteroidales bacterium
AAGTACTGCTGGTAGTCTTCCAAAGTCATTTTCTCATGACTTCTGACCCATTCACCGCGCGCGGGAAGGGCATAAATGCCCCAGTGAATAAACATGCCAAATCTGGCATCCCGGTACCATTCAGTTCGTTTTTGCCGGTCTTCATAGATGCCCTGTCCAAAGAGTGTGAAAGATGACAAAACATAAAAAAGTGCAATAAGTGCGAGGATTTGTTTTTTCATAGTTAACATGTTTTATTCTTATTGATTATAAAATAGATACATGAGAATTCATCATTATACCTGGTCAACAGGTTTGAGTATACCACAAAATCCCCCATTTGATAAGATATTAATTGATATTGAGGATTCAGATGTAACAGGTATTTTTCGGGTAACTATATCTGCGCAGGTTTTACCATCTGAATGCAATTCAAGTTCATATTTCCTGCTACCGGGCAGAAAGGAAAAGGAAACTGTTTTTACATCATCTTTCTTAAGATTTGCCATTGCACCGATAAACCAGATATTTTCTTTCAGCATCTGTCGGGCTAAACAAACATACTCGCCCGGGTATCCATCAACAAAGCGTGTGGTCTCCCATGCAGCGGGGCATTTTTTCAGAAAACTCATTGCTGCCGGTCTTTTTCGATATTCTTTGGGTGGTGCACCCCAGTATTGTATACCGTTTTCATATAACATCGCAATTGCCAACTCGGCGGCATCAGAGTTTTTTCGCTTTCCTTCAGCCACTCCCCCAAAAGTAACACATGTAAAATCCATGGGCCCGACTACGTTACGGGTAAAAGGAAGGGTTAGTCTATGGAAAATTTCAGGACCATGTGACCACTTGTAGTACTCAGCACCCCACACCGCTTCGCATCCAACCATATTTGGCAATCTGCGGCGTTCCACTCCCGGCAGTCGGGCACCATGCCAGTTAAGCATGATTTTATATTTCAGGCAAGTCTGGGCGATAAGATCATAATCCTTCATTCTCTCCTGACTGTCGCTATCTATAAAGTCGCATTTAAGAATAACAATTCCTTCCTCGCTGTCCTTTTTAAGATCCTGATCAAGTAATTTTTCGAGCGATCCGCTTTCAAGAAACCGTTTACGATAAGAATAACTGTTAATCCAGTTCCCTGCCCAGTCATACCACATCTGCTTTCTGCCGCAACCATATTCCCATCCCATTTCTTCGATTGCGAATTTGTCCCATTCGTTTTTATCCACCACCTCAGAAGGATTTGGTTCACCAGCGTACCACCAGGTCCACGAAGTTCTGCCGGGTTTTATCCAGCTCATGTCCTGGATCACGCTCGGCGGGTTAAGGTTTTCAATGAGGTTTGTTTCTATGATAGGAGCAAGTGTTTTACCAATAACCGCTACACGCCAGGGTGTTACCCATGGAAGGGAACTTGTAACTGATGAATCATGCAGGACAACTTTGTAAATGCCGTTAATAAATTCAAAGTGACTGCCACAATACTCACCGTAAACAGCAGCTTCGGTAAGTAAGACCCAAAAATCATTAGCAGGCGGGGTGAAAAGAACCGGGAACCATGGATGCTTGTCAGTCAGAAAATCTTTTCCCACTATCCCGCTTTCATATTGCGATTCATGGCAATTGCCTTCATTTACCGGTTGCCCCCATGCCCTTGAATTATCAGGAATATTGAATGAGGACGCTTCACCGGTAATTATCCTTGTTCCTTTCCCAGGTATACGGTACCGATATGCGATGCCGTCGTTATAAGCACGAAACACTACCTCCATTTTTTGTCCGCTGGAATTTTTGAACGTAAGAACCAGTTCATTACATTTATTTTCATAAACCCGTTTTTTACCTGAAGGAAGAATATAAGATTCGTTTATGACGGTCGTTTTTTCCTTTATGAATATTAGATTTTCAATTAGATTTCCATCTTCACCATTCATCCGGACGCCCAAAGGGGAATCATCGATTACATTATTGTTACCAATTGCGGCTCGGTAATTCAGAATCATAACCTTTTCAGGTGAGCTTTCCCTGGCAATTTCAAAGGAGATTGATGCCGAAATATTGCCATTGGGCGATTTTATAATCCACTTCTTTTCAGGCTTGAGTGAACATTCTTCAAAAACTATAACAATGATCGACAGCAAAATAATGTTTAAGATTTTCATGATTTAATCTTTTGTATGTTAAGATTCATTATTCGATTACTTAAATCACTAGTGTTACATTAATTATTTGCAAATAAAGTTTTCCAATAATATAAGGATCACTGCAATACTGAAGGCATTTTTCTCATTGGTTATCATATTTCTCAACATCCGGATATTTTGGTCAGGTGAAACAATCTTTAATTATTCCTGCCATTCTGATTTGAAATGATAGCTCCCTGAACCTACCTCAAATACGGCATATTTACCTTCCAGTTCTAAAAATTTTATACCTTTCAAATGATCAACAGCTTGGTTGTTTTCACTAATGCTTTTCTTGTTTAAAGTTGGGATTAAAACAGTGGCTGTCGAATTACAGGGAATAGTTACATCGAGGTAAAAATATCCGGGTTCCTTTCTCCATGAACTTTTAATCAAACCTTTAATGGATTTAAATTCTCCTTCAGCATAATTCAGATCATTGAAGACATAAGGTTTTATTATGAATTTCTCAAAACCCTCTCCCTGTACATCAGGCAAAATGCCTAAAATATATTTATAAAACCAGGAACCTACAGACCCCATCATCGGATGGTTATGTGAGTTCATTTCTCCGCCGGTTTTATTTTCCCAGCGTTCCCATAAAGTAGTGGCTCCATTGTCAAGCATATATCCCCAACTTGGATAGCTTTGCTGTGTTGCAATCTTATACGCCACCTCAGCATGACCATATTCCGTCAAGGTCTCTAAAAGGTATTTGGTGCAAAGATTTCCTGTGGTGAGATGAAAATTATGCTTTTCCACATCTTCCACCAGATTTTTAACAACACGACTAATGTTTGCCTTATCCACTAATCCCAGGAATAGAGCAAATGAATTGCAGGCCTGGTTATTGGAACTATATCCACCTGGTTTTTCATTCCACCATACCCTATTGAATGCTTTGGCAGTTCCCATATATAGTTCCCGATAATAAACCTCATCTTCTGCATTTCCAATAATGGAAGCCATTTGAGAAATAATCTTTGCACAATAATATAAATACCCGGTTGAAATCAGTTTACCAGGCGTGTATCTGGAAACAGCACCTGAACCTACACTTCCCGGAGTACCAAATTCTTCAGGAGGGGACCAATCACCCCAATAGCTGTAGTTTACAATACCATCTTCTGTTCGTGAATGAAGGTAGTTAACCCAGGCTTTCAATCCATCATAATGCTGTGTAATAATCCGTTCATTTCCATAAAACTCATAACACTTCAGGGCTATCAGGAGGTAGCTCGCCGATACCGGATCAGCGGGCCGAAATCCCCACCGAAAGGGGGCTGTATCTGTAATAGTTCCGTCAGCTCCCTGAATATCTTTAATATCGTCAATCCATTTGATATAAAAACGGGAAAGATCAAAATTGTAAAGGGCTTGTTCTATCCGTACCGTCATATCATTCAGCCAGCCCATGCGTTCATCACGCTGCGGACAATCTGTCGGAATGCTGTGTAAATTACTGGATTCAGTTGAACAAACCATCTTATGAATACGGTTCAGTAAGTCATTGCTGCAATTAAACTTACCAGTCGGATCAACAGCTGATCTGACTATCTTAACCACAATTGAATCTTCTGGTGGCTTAACAGGAAATCCTTCCACTTGTATGTAGCGAAAGCCATGGTAAGTAAAGGATGGCTCCCACTCTTCCTCTCCGTCACCTTTAAGAATATATGTTTCTTCAGCCCCTGCTGACCTCAGATTTTCCTGATTGACAGTTCCATCAGGACTA
>JBBSAP010000226.1:0-3899 GCA_038252165.1 Bacteroidales bacterium
ACATTTTCTGTTTCTCAATATTATGTTGGTCTCCCAATACTATGAAATTCTTGATCTGCCTGTCGGCTCATCAATTGATGAGATAAAAAAAGCTTACAGGAAGATGGCCAGATTATATCATCCGGACGTCAATCATTCGGCTGATGCAAAGGATAAATTCATACAGGTTACGGAAGCATATGATTTTCTCATGGCAAACCATGGGAAAGGCCAGCTCGACGAACAGGATTTTTTCATGATCGCAGAAGAATGGAGAAAATACAGGCAGGACCGATCGCGGCAGCGTGCCCAGTATTATGCAAGAAGTTCATTCGGAAGCTTTAAAAACAGCAAGTATTACCGGTCGACCAGGATACTGAATGCCTCCTCTGTTATTTTTACCTTCGCAATAGCCGTTATAGTTCTCATCTATACTGTATTCGGATATGTTTTAAAACTGAAAAACCCTGAGCCAGGCACTAAAATATCCAATCTGATTTCCTTTATTCTGCTATTGATAATGAGCCTGATCCTGCTAAGTATATCCTTCATTTCCCTTAAGGCATATATCGATGCCAATAAAAAGCACAAGAAGGGAACTTGACTCCATGGCATGATTTTTGAACCGGATAACTGAACATAAACAGATCATTCAGACCGTTTTATTAACCGATTGTTGTAAATCCGTAAAATAAATCATTATGAAATACATATTTACAGGATCATTATCTGCGATTTTTCTCCTGCTTACACTTTCATTTATGTCATGCAGTAAAAATGATGAAGTATTTCCTACAGAACCTGTTCCGATAGATCTGACTCAGGACCAGGTTGCATTGATTGAATCAGGCAATGAGTTTGCCTTTGATATTTTCAGCCAGGTACTGAAAAGTGCCGGCGAAAATGGAAATATCATGATATCCCCCCTAAGCATCTCATATGCCCTGTCAATGACAGTGAACGGTGCCATTGGAGATACACGCGATGCCATGCTGGAGGCACTGAGATTAAAAGGAATCACCGTCGATGCAATTAATAGCTCTTATAAAAACCTTACAAAAGCTCTGTTGTCGGTTGATAAACGAGTGCTGATATCGATCGCCAATTCAGTATGGATAGAGAATGATTTTACCGTCAAGAAAAGTTTTACAGACATTCTCACAAATTACTATGATGCTGATGCCGAAACATTTGATATTAATGATGCTTCGGCTCCTGATAAAATAAATGCATGGATAGAGGATAATACAAATGGCCTTATAAAGAAAATGATCGAAAAAATCAATGATAACACAGTGATGATGCTTATTAATGCAATTTACTTCAAGGGAAAATGGAAATCGCAGTTTGATAAATCCAAAACAATCGAGATGTTATTTAACAAATCTGCAGATAACCAGATCAATGTGCCGATGATGAAGCAGAAAAACGACTTCAGCGTGTATGACGGCAATGGCTTTATACTGGCAGAATTTCCATACGGACAGGGAAACTTTGTTATGGATGTTATCCTGCCGGATGAACCGGGTGGTTTAAGCAATACAATTGCGTCAGTAAGTGATGACAGCTTTACTACCTGGCTACACCAGATGACTAAAAGGGAATTGGATGTATCATTCCCCAGATTTAAATATGGATTCAAGAAAACACTGAAGGAAGTGCTTACCGATATGGGCATGGGAATTGCATTTTATGAAGGTGCAGATTTTTCAAATATTTCTGATCAATATGATCTTCTCATAAATGAGGTAACCCATCAGTCCTTTATAGAAACGAATGAAGAAGGTACAGAAGCAGCAGCTGCAACTGTAGTTGACATAAGATTAACTTCTATGCCTCCTTCACCCATGATTTTCAGAATGGATCATCCCTTCATTTATGTTATCAGGGAAACGACAACCAATTCAATAATATTCATGGGACGGGTCTCAGATCCTTCAGCAAACTAATCCGGGATAACCTGAATTTGGTTTATTATTTTAGCTATTTTTAGCAACGCTATGGCTAAACTGGCTAAAGAGCTTACTCTGTACGGGTTGATAATGGTGGCGATCGGTTCCTGTATCGGTTCGGGGATTTTTGTCACTCCTTCACAGATTGCCGGCCTGATTCCTTCGTCGGGACTTATTCTTCTTGTATGGGCTCTTGGAGGGCTTATCGCTTTAACCGGGGCACTGACATTCGGTGAGCTGGGTTCTTTATTCCCGAAAGCCGGCGGAATATATGTTTTCCTAAAAGAAGCATATGGAGGATGGCTCGGATTTCTATATGGCTGGGCGTATCTGGTAATAATTACATCCGGATCAATTGCCGTGCTTTCCCTGGCATTCTCCTACTACCTAAGCTTCTTCATACCGATGGATAGTACCTGGAAAACTATTGCCAGCATAATAACAATTGCATTGCTGACGACTCTTAACGTTTTCAGGGCAAAATTTGGTGAGATATTCTCAAATATCTTCACCGGGCTGAAAATCATCGGTATACTTGTGATCATATGTGCAGGATTCTTCCTTGGGAACAGCGACCTCTCATTTAAGAACTTAGGTTTCACTGGTTCATCATCCGCGGGACTTTCGGGTTTCGGTGTTGCGCTTACAGGAGTGCTTTTTTCATATGGTGGATGGCAGCATGCCTCTTTCCTTGCAGGGGAAACCAAAAATCCTTCAAGAAATGTTCCGATTGCAATGATCACAGGAGCCGCAGTTGTAACATTGATTTATCTTCTTGTAAATGCAGCTTACATGCTTCTGCTTCCGGTTAATTCGATTATGACCTCAGAAAAAGTCGCAGCGGAAGCGGTCAGTACTGTAATTCCGTTTGGGGGAATGCTCGTTGCCGGTCTGATAGCTGTCAGTACCTTTGGGACCATAGGGATTTACACCCTCTCGACTCCCCGCATATATTATGCAATGGCTGAGGACGGCCTCTTTTTTAAAAGTATTGCTAAAGTACATCCTGTCTTTAAAACTCCTGTGAATGCAATTATTGTTCAATCGGTATGGTCTGTAATCTTACTGCTTTTCTGGGGAACACTCGAAAACCTTATAACCTACACGGTCTCAGTCGAGTGGATATTCTTTACTCTTGCAGCAGCCGGAATTTTTATTTTCAGGAAGAAACTAAAGAATAGTGAACGTCCGTACAAAACTTTTGGTTACCCGGTAACTCCGCTGATATTTATTATTATCAATACATGGTTTGTAATTAACATCATGATAAATAAACCACTACATATGGCAATTGGTTTTGGATTCCTACTGCTGGGAGTTCCTTTTTTCCTGTATTTTAAAAGGAAAAACGCTGAGCAACTTAATATATATCGGGCTTGACGTGCCTGATTGACTCATCAATGATCTCGATCGGGCTTTTAAGAAAATCATGTGATCCTGATGAAGTTAAAAGGTATATTCAGCACTGAGGAAAAATACTCGCCACGCTCAAGGATATCTTCATCGCCTTCCTCATAGTACCAGTTTACGATGTATTTCTTATTCTTCAACTGGACCCGCGAAACCTTTTGAAAGAACTGGATAAGAAGCTTGGCACTGGCGCTGTTGAAATACTCCAGGTTCATATCAATACAAGTAATATCTGCAGGTACCTTTATATATTCGTTCACCCATTCCTCGACTGGCTTGAAGAAATCAAACATATTCTCATGAATTGAGCGCCCTTTAATCCTGATCATACCCTCAGGGCTTAAAATTACCTCCGGCGAGTTTTTGGTGGCTGGAATCCTCAATTCATTCATCTGCTGAATATATAAAAGCTCCGAGTCAGCAGGGGTATCTCAATCGAATTTGTCAAAAACAGGATCTTTGAAATTATTGATGGAGATTCCCCTCTTCTTCAGTTCAATTTCATGAATCATATTTATTACTGCTGAATTAACGGGAAGATTAACTCCATATTGTCTC
>JBBSAP010000227.1:0-3896 GCA_038252165.1 Bacteroidales bacterium
AGCTCCATCCCAGGCGTATCTGTCGCGGAAAGAGCCTGTGGAAAGGTATTTCGACTGTTCATCGATTCCGGGAACATCAATAGCCGACCCGGAAAGGGTAGACCATTTTTCCATACGGGTTGATTGTCCAAGTAAAATCGTGAAACTCTGGTTACCGATTTTGTTCCTGTAAGTCAACAGGTTATCAATTATCTGTTTCGACGAATTTCCGGATGTCTTTGAGAGACTTGATTTCCTGACACCCTGAGATCCACCGACATTAAATTCAGGAGTGTAATTGCGTGCATCCCAGAAATTCAGATCGGTGTTGTAAGCAACCTTGTAGGTAAAAATATTCTTGACAATATCGAATTCACCAAAAGTACTGAAGACCAGCTTGGTTGCCTTCTCAATATTATCAGCGTAATAGGCCGCTGCAACAGGATTGCCATATTGATTGCCAAATCCGTATTTCTGAGGTGATCCGAATTTTATGGGATAGGCTGATGTATTGGTTTCATCATAAACAGGATAAACAGGAGGATTTACATATGCACCAAAGAATGCACCGTCGTTGGGGATGTTCCTTGCTGATTTTGATAAAACACTGTTTATTCCTATTTTAAACCGGTCTGTAACCTTCTGGTCCAGCCTTCCCCGAAAATTATAACGCTGATAATCGTTCTTGATATCCATTATACCCTGCTGAAAGAAATAGCTGCCGCCGACAGAATAAGAAGTATTATCACTTGTACCGGAAATGTCAATATTATGGCTGGTTGTACTGGCAACCCTGACAAGCTGCTTATACCAGTCGGTTGATACCGGATAATTTTGCGGATCCTTTGGGATATAACCGGTAGCATTAATATTTGCTTCATTGACAAGTGTAAAATACTGATCTTTGCTGGCGAGAGGGAGAATGTTAACCGGGATCTGCACTCCGAAATAGCCGTCAAAACTTATTACAGGTTTTTGAGTTTTCCCCTTCCTGGTAGTCACCAGGATAACACCATTTGCAGCCCTGACACCATAGATTGCGGCAGCTGAAGCATCTTTGAGAATCGTAAGATCTTCAATATCACTGGCCCCGAGAAAGTCAATATTGTCGACAAAAACCCCATCAACAACATATAGCGGATTAGCATAATCTCCGATGGACCCCACTCCTCTTATCTTTACTGAAGAACCACCACCCGGTATCCCGCTGTTTATAATCTGAACCCCTGCTACCTTGCCCTGCAGTGCTTGCATTGCATTTGAAGTTATCTGTTTTGTCAGATCTTCACCTTTGAGTGAAACAATCGGTGCAGTAAGGTCCTTGACTCTTTGGGTGCCATAACCTATGATTACCACTTCCTGAAGCCCTATTTCTGACGTCTGAAGCTTAATGTCAATGGTTGTTCTTGTACCTACTTCAATTCTCTGTACTATCATTCCCACCATAGAGAATATAAGTGTATCATTGGGAGAGGCAGAAATGCTATAACTTCCATTCATGTCGGTAAAAGTACCCCGGAGGGTGTTTTTTACCTGGATTGTAACACCGGGGAGAGGAACATTAGTATCATCCATTACTTTGCCCTTAATTAATTGCTGCGCATTTAACAGCACCAGACTAAAAGTGAAGACAACAAGCAGAAGCATTTTTTTCATAGCAGGGTCTTTTTTCAGGTAACTTTCCAAGATGTCTTTCTGCAACACTTACCAATTTCTGGCATCAGGCTTCAATTCTGATTTAGTCTCACCCATTTAAAAATCAGAAATGGATTATAACAAAGATGATCCATTCCGGAATGACAAGTGTTACATAATTTCCATAATAAATTATATCATTTACATGTTCTCCGGAGGCTGGAATGGGTTTCCCTGGAGGGAAAACAATATATTGTTACAGGTAGTATATTTATTGTATTACATATAATACTTGCTGTATTACAATATATATCATGTTACTTGTACTTTATCGGATAGCTCTTATGACGGGGGTTGGGATATATTATCTCAACTTCGGGAGAATCAAATCACTATATGATTTGTCAACTAAATCAGATTTATCAAGGCCGAAGTAATTGAAATATTTATTGCATTGCTCTTTTAGGTTTTCCAAACCTGTATCTCCTGCTTCATCAATTGCTTCCACTTCAACATAAGTTCCCAGATTTTTTACTGTGTCAAAGTGAAATTTCACATTTTCAATAAAGTAAATTCTTCTTGTTTTGTCAACAATAATTTTAATGCCAAGTACTTTTACTAATATATCCCTGAGCGCTTTTTCAGGAGAATGCTTATACAATATAATATCAGCTTGCTTTGCATCGGCGATATCCGGCCTCTCATAATAGATAAGAGCATTTTCAATATTACCTTCACGCAATTTGAGCCGTCCGGAAGGGACATTAAAATATGTATCAATCTGGTGGTCCTCACCCTTAAAGAAAGGATTCAGCACAAGAAGCTTCTGTTCAAGGTTTTCCAGATCTCCGCATTTTGCCTTGAATTCGTAGTTTTTAAGTTTCATTCTGATCTGAAAATATTTCAATGTTATGCTGCAGGTCTCTCAACAGGGAAAATATCCAGTTCCAGAATTCGGGTCTGACGCAGGATCTTTATTCTTGTCGGTTTAAATATTAAACCGCCTCCGATTAAATGTTTCGTTAAGTCGCCTGAACTTGTTACGATTCCACCATCAAATTCAACAATAATATCTCCCTCTTTCAGGTTTGCACGGGTAGCCGGAGAAGAATTTTCCAGTCCGGTTATCAAAATGCCTTTTTTTGAGGTAAGCCGGTAAAAGTTCTTTATTCTGGGATGAATTTCAATCTCATTGATCATCAATCCCAGATATGCTTTGATAACTTTCCCGTCTTTTATAAGGTATCTGGTAATCTCTTTTACTGTATCAATTCCTATTGAAAAGCTTAAACCCTGCGTGCCGGGTATTATAGCTGTATTAATACCAATTACTTCACCGCTGGTATCGATCATTGGACCTCCTGAATTTCCAGGATTCATAGCAGCATCCGATTGCAGAATATCATCAATCAGATGGCCATCAGGACTGCGCATTGTTCGTCCGGTTCCGCTTAAAACCCCTATTGATACAGAATGCTGATACCCTAATGGATTACCGATTGCTATAATTAACTGTCCTATTTTAAGATTGCCTGAAACGCCAAGCTTTGCGGAAGTATAACCAGTCCCGAATATCTTAATTATTGCTATATCCGTATCCTTATCAATACCAGTGACTTCGCCGGTAAATCTATTCCCATCCAGCAATGTGACATCCAGTCTGCCGGCATTTTCTATCACATGAGCATTGGTAAGAATCAGGCCATCACTTGAAAAAACAAATCCCGAACCCGATCCGGAGATTCTTTCCTTATCTCTGACAGCTACATATTTATCAATTTTGACTACCGCATTTTTTACTTTGTCAACCGCCGAAACGATAATTTCAGAAAAACTATCCATAATCCCTCCCTCTTTATGTAACAACAACTAACAATATTGGAGCCAAAAACAGATGCTGCAGAATTTTATCAGTTTTTTGAATAATTTCGGGCTTGCATTATGGATATTACCATTATTAATTAATCACTCGCGTCAAATTGGCTGAAAAAAGCAGCAAAATGTCAGATTGCCTCTGGTCCGTACAGAGGTGCCTGGGGTGCGGACTTAAGAAGACACAAGACACAAGACACAAGCATAATCTGGCGGATTCCCTGCTTGAAGGGGCCAGGGGTGGGTTGATTTTCAAAGATCCCCTCCTTGGAGTAATGGTGCTAACTTAATAATTATATTATCTTTGTAGTAAATTAATACCAAAGATAATGAAACAGAATAGATCTCTTGCAATAAGTAGTAAAATCCAGGAATGTAAAATGGGTAATATTATTGGAATGTTAGAAAAA
>JBBSAP010000228.1:0-3881 GCA_038252165.1 Bacteroidales bacterium
AAGTTTGCCATGGATCCCGTCCGCCTCATCGAGCCTGTTAAGAGTAAATACAGGGACATCCGTTTCATCGGTCCGCAGGTAGGCAATTTTGTTCCCATCGGGCGACCACCAGAAAGCAGCATACCGGCTTGGACGATCGAGTATCTCCTCCATGTAAACCCATGAAGAATAACCGTTATAAATCCTGTCTGAAGCATCAAAGGATAATCTTATTTCTTTATTTGCAATAAGATCAAATACATACAGGTCCTTGGTTTTTGTATAAGCAATCTTTTTATTGTCAGGGGAAAAACGGGCATTCACTTCGGGCACTTCATTATTGGTAAGCCTCCTGAGAGCATTCTCCCCTTTCTTAAAATAGTAAAGATCATTATCCTTTACAATAATAACACTTTGCATATCGGAACTTATAATATCATTGACCCCTATGATTGTACCGGCAGGCAGTAATTCTGAAAAAAGTTCCCTTTCTGACTTTTTTGGAGGAATAATTACGCTCTTGCCAGTCTTGATATCGACACTTTTTGTCACCATCTTGTTTTCAGAATCAAAGGTCTGAATCAGATAATGATTATCATCAGCCCATCCGGTAATGCGCACCTGGCTGCCACCCCGCATTGGCATCTGGGAGATAAGCCGGAATTCAATGGCCGGAGAAAATAATAAAAGGATAACAAGAATTTTAAAGGGAAAAGATCTTTTCATAAATAAAATATTAAGATTAAAATTCGGATACAGGAAAACAAAAATAGAAATTTTCAGTCTCGTTACAACCCTGTTTGTTATTAAAATATTATAAGTATCGGGAATCATGAATAAAGAGATAAATGTTGAATAGTTATTACCCCCTTCCCTCCCGATAGCTATCGGGACTTCCCCCACAGGGACAGGAGCATTAGGGAAAGCTTTTCACCCTTGGGGGAAACAGGAAAGGGGGTTATTTAATAAAAAACGGAAGTACCTGAATATTAGCATTATAAAAATAATACTGTTTTGTATTTACTTTTTTGTTCTTGATTGCCGATAGTCATATAAAATATTAAATATTAACTAATTGTGTCTAAAACGCGCTTCTTATACACTTTACGTAATCTCGTATGGAACAAAATGATCTACTTTGTCTGATAAAATAAGCCTGACTGCTCTAATTTATTATATTAGCCGATCATTTATTTAAAAATATTTACCGATGAAGCATAATTTGTTAATATTCTTTGTCTGCTTCCTGATTCTGACCAATGCTAAAAGCCAGACTATTAAATCACCGGGTGAATTTCTGGGATACGAGCTTGGAACGCAGTTCACCTTTCATCACAGGGCTGTCGATTATTTCAGGTATGTTGCTGAAACCTCGCCGCAGGCAGAATACCGCGAATATGGGACCACCTATGAAGGAAGGCAGCTGGGTGTATGCATTGTGTCGAGCGAAGAGAATCTTTCGCGTCTTGAGGAATACAGGCAGAATAATCTTATAAAAACAGGCCTTTCAGAAGGAACCTTCACCGGAAAACAGATCCCGATAATCTGGCTTGCATACAATATCCATGGAAATGAGTCAGCCGGAATGGAAACTGCCCTTAAAACTCTCTATACCCTTGTTACCGGATCATATCCTGGTTCAGGAGAATGGTTAAAAACATGTATTATCATAATTGATCCCTGCCAGAACCCTGATGGTCGCGACATGTATACAAACAGGTTCAGGAATGCCCGGAATCTGATTCCGAATCCCGATGGCATATCGGCTGAACATAACCAGGGCTGGCCGGGTCCTCGGACAAATCATTATATGTTTGATCTCAACAGGGACTGGACCTGGCAGACACAGACAGAAACTTCACAGAGGCTTTTACTTTATAATCAGTTCATGCCGCACGTACATGCAGATTTCCATGAAATGGGACCTGAATCAACCTTTTTTTTCCCTCCGGGGGCAACTCCATGGCATGAAGTTATTACACCCTGGCAGCATGAGTTTCATAACCTATTGGGAAAGGGAAATGCTGCTCTTTTTGATGAGAAATCCAGGCTCTATTTCACAAAAGAGAACTTTGATCTTTTTTGTCCGAGTTTCGGCGATACCTGGCCCCTTTTCAACGGAGCTATAGGCTTTACCTATGAACAGGGTGGAGGCGGTGTTTCAGGACTTGCATTCAGGCAGGAGTCGGGCGATACCCTGACGCTAAAAAAGAGAATTGACGGTCACTTCCTTGCATCAATGGCAACATTGAAAGTATCGTATGAAAACAGAGAGAAGCTAATCTCTGAATTCAATAAATTCTTTTCAGATAACGCCAATAAACCTGCTTTTCAATACAAGTCGATAATTATAAAAGGCTCAAATAGAAAAGCTGATCTTGAGGATCTTTTACAGCTCCTTGGCAAAAACCAGATTAAATATTCCTATGCAGGTAATACCGGAAAAAAATACAAGGGATTCGATTATCTGGCAAACAGTGAAGGCGAGGTAACTGTTGAAAAGGGAGATATCCTTATAAGTGCTTATCAGCCTCAGTCAAGGTTTGTGCAGGTTTTGTTTGAACCCGACAGTAAAACATCCGACTCGTTGAGCTACGACCTCACAGCATGGGCCCTGCCGTATGCTTATAATCTGAAAGCATATGCTCTGTCTGATCAGCTAAAGCCGCTTGACGGGAAGATTGAAACTATAAAAACATCTAATATAACTATAGATAAACCGTATGGATATGCAGTACAGTATGATGGTTTTAATGTACTGAAATTTATTTCCGCACTTCAACTCAAAAATATCAGGTCGAGATACTCAATTAAACCTCTCACCCTCGGAGGAGTCAATTACGAAAGGGGCAGTTTTATTATAACACGGGGTGATAACCTGAGTATGGAGAATAAAATTGACAAAATTGTTAATGACCTTGCCGGAAAATTGCTGGTCAGTATTACACCTTTAACCTCGGGACTTGCTGATCGGGGCAAGGATGCCGGATCGAACTACTCTCCACTCAGGACAAGACCTTCTGTTGCAGTAATAAGCGGCAAGGCATCGGCTTCATCTGAAGTCGGAGAGCTTTGGTACTTTTTTGAACGGGAGCTCAATTATCCGGTTTCGCTGATCGTAGATACGGATGTTAAGAAGGCTGATTTGAGCGACTATGACGTTTTGCTGGTTACATCGGGCTCTTATCCGGACCTGAAGGATACAATAGTCGATTATGCAAAAAGGGGCGGAAGGGTTGTTGTATTGGAAAAAGCAATTTCAATTTTTGCCTCGGAAAAATCAACCTCGCTTTTTAAAGCTGCTGAGACAAGAACTTCAGAGCAGAAAGCAGCAGAAAAGAAAGAAAAGAGTGATGACCTTTCCCTGCTTAAAAAGTTTAGTGATGAAAGGAGGCATCTGCTTTCTGAAAGTTCAGCCGGAAGTATTTATAAGGTCACTGTCGATACTACAAATCCTTTTGGGTTTGGTCTGGGAAGGGAATGGTTCATAATGAAGGAGACACAACCATACCCATTCCTTCCAAAGGGCAATAACATAGGTTATATTCTTGATAATAAACCGGTTTCAGGGTTTGCAGGTTACAAATATCAGAAACTCATAAAAAATACAATGGTGATCGGTTCTGAAACTATCGGAAAAGGCGAAGTCATTTATATAACTGATGACCCTTATTTCAGGGCATTCTGGAAGAGTGGAAGAGCACTCCTGTGGAATGTGGTATTCAGATAGGTCTGGTTGCTTGTTGCTTGTTGCTTGTTGCTGGTTGCTTGTCTGTTATTGCGTAAGATTTAATTTTGTAATAATCACAAAGTTATCGGGAGTGGCGAATCTCCAACCTCAAAATAGATAACTTTAAAAAAAGCAGCTCATAAGAAACCTGTTGTGATTGGTAGTTTCATTC